>NZ_JBHJSJ010000003.1:0-339595 GCF_042268845.1 Kitasatospora sp. NPDC056273
TTAAAAACACAAAAATTTTGGGGGCCCGTTTTTTTTTTTAAAAAAACACACCCAAAACCTCCTCGGGGGGCACCCCCATCCGCGACTACCCGCGGATGGGCTTCCCGCTCTACCCGGTCGTGGACCCCGGAAGAAGACGGTGACGCCGTTCCCGGATCCCGACCGCGACCGCCGGCGGCGATCAGGGGTGAGGTCCCGGACCGCCGCCGACCGCCCGCGGACCGGCTGGTCCGCAGGTCACCGGCCGCCCAGCAGGTGGGCGAGCCCGTCGGCCAGGCCGCCGCGCCAACAGGCGTAGTCGTGGCCGCCGTTGAATTCGCGGTAGGCGAGGTCGTAGCCGCGGGCGGTGAGGACGTCGCGCAGGTGGCGGTTCTGGGCGAGCAGCATCCACTCCTGGAGCCCGACCTCGATCCAGAAGCGGGCCGGGCGCCGCTGTTCGGCGGCGAGGCGGCGGGTCAGCCACTCGCTGCCGACGTCGAACTCGGTCTCGTCGGGCCACCAGAAGGAGCCGGACTGGGAGAGCGCGTTGCCGAAGCGCTCCGGGCGGCGGTAGGCCGCGTAGGCGGCGGTGAGGCCGCCCGCGCTCTGGCCCGCGACCACGGTGTCGGCGGGGTCGGCGCTCGCGCCGAACTCCGTTGCGGCCCAGGGGAGGAGGCGGTCGGCGAGGAGGTCGACGAAGGCCGGGTTGCAGCTCAGGTCGTCCGGCCGCTGCGGGCCCATGGTGTGCACGAGCAGGGCGACGGTCGGCGGGATCGCGCCGTCCGCCGCCAGGTTGTCGAGGGTGTCGCCGACGGACAGCACCCCGCCCCACATCTCGCCGTCCAGCAGCACCGCGACCGGGTACGGTCCGCCGTCCGCGCGGTGCCCGGCCGGGAGGTGGACGTCCACCCGCCGGCCGGCCGCCGTGTGCGCGACCGTCCGCCCGCGCGGCACGCCCTCGCGCCGCACCACGTACGGCTGCGCGGGCGCGGCGGGCAGGCTGAGCACGGAGGAGGGGTGCCGGCCGTCGCGGGCGGGCAGCCGGGGTTCGGTGTCGTACGGGTCGGGGCGGGCCCGGTCCAGGACGCGCAGCCAGTCGGCGCGGGTGGTGCCGGGGGCCTCGCCCCGGAAGGGGTACAGCTGGTAGGAGGCGCGGTGGTCCTCGCGCAGCCGGTAGGTGATCGACCAGCTTCCGTCGGCCTGACGCTCCATCAGGTGCGGTGTCAGGTCCCCGGCGTGGCGGTCCTTGTCGGTGACGGTGTGCAGCAGGGCGAGCACGCCGTCGCAGTCGGCCTCCCGGTGGGTGAAGGTGACCAGGCGGTAGGCGGGGTCGTCGGGGTCGAGGGCGACGACGGGCGGGGCTTCCACGGTGGGTTCTCCAGGGGTGGTCACGCGGGGCTGCCCTTGCGGCTGAGCAGCACCCAGAGCAGGAACGGGCCGCCGAGGACGGTGGTGACGATGCCGACGGGGATCTCCACCCCGCCGAGCAGCACCCGTCCCAGGGTGTCCGCGAGGACGACGAGCAGGGCGCCGGTGAGGGCCGAGCCGAGCACCGGCACCCGTGCGGGTCCGGCCAGCCGCCCGGCGACCACCGGCGCGGCCAGCGCCACGAAGCCGACCGGCCCGCAGACGCCGACCGCCAGTCCGGCCAGGGCGACGGCCAGCAGCAGGCAGGCGAGCCGCACCCGGCCCGGGTCGACGCCGAGCGCCGAGGCGACGCTGTCGTCGAAGCGCAGCACCGCCAGCCGCCGGGCCGCCACCAGGGCGAGCGGCACCAGTACGGCCAGCCCGACCAGGACGGGCGTGGCGATCGCGAGGTCCCGGCCGTTGAGGCTGCCGGAGGTCCAAACGTACAGCGATCCGGCTGAGTTGAGCGAGCGGCGGGCCAGTGCGACCTGGATCACCGCCGAGGCCAGCGCGGACATCGCGAGGCCGACGACCAGCACCCGGTAGCCGCGCGCGCCGAGCCCGCCGGAGACCAGGGTGACCACCAGGACGGCGGCCAGCGCGCCGAGCGGTCCGGCCCACCAGGCGCCGAAGGTGCCGGAGGCGGTGGCCGAGATCAGCACGGCCGCGGTCGCGCCGTCGTTGACGCCGAGGAGTTCGGGGGTGGCCAGGCGGTTGCGGGCGAGGGTCTGGGTCAGGCAGCCGGCCAGGCCGAGCGCGGCCCCGGCGGCGAGGGCGGCGACGATCCGGCCGAGCCGGAACTTCTGCACCAGCAGCACGTCGAGGCGGTCGCCGTAGCCGAACACGGCCTGGAAGGTGCGGCCGAGGTCGAGTTCGCTCTGTCCGGCGTGGGCGGCGACCACCACGGCGGCGAGCAGGGCGGCGGCCAGGCCGAGCGAGGCGGCCAGCGCCCGGCGGGGGAGCAGCAGCGACCAGGCGCCGTACCGCAGTGCCAGGTCAGGCTTCGGGGCGGGCGGTTCGGCCCGCCGTCCGGCCGGCGGGGTGGCCTCGGCCGGGTCGCTGAGGGCGAGCGCGGCGGAGCGCCGGGAGCGGACGATGGCGATCAGGGCCGGGGCGCCGACGAGGGCGACGATCACCGACACCGGCGCCTCGTACGGCCTGGCCACCACCCGGGCCAGCACGTCGGCGCCGGTCAGCACGGCCGCGCCGAACAGTCCGGCGAGCAGGGTGAGTCGGCCGATCCGCGGACCGGCGAGGGACCGGGCGAGGAAGCCGGCCAGCAGGCCGAGGAAGGACACCGGCCCGGCCAGGGCGACCGCGGAGGCGGTCAGCAGGGTGACCGCGACGGCGACCGCGGCCCGGGTGGCGCCGGGGCGGTGGCCGAGGCCGCGGGCCAGGTCGTCGCCGAGTGCCAGGGCGGTGAGCGGCCGGGTGGTGAGCGCGGCGAGCAGGAAGCCGGCGCCGAGGACGGGGGTGAGCCTGGCGAGTGTGCTCCAGCCCTCCACCCCGGCCAGTGAGCCGAGCACCCAGACCCGGTAACGGTCGTAGGCCTCTGGCGAGTTGACGATCAGCACACCGGTGAGCCCGCCGAAGGTGGCGCCGACCGCGGAGCCGCCCAGCACCAGCCGCATCGGCGAGCCGCCGCCCCGGCTGCCCGCGATCAGCAGCACCAGCGCGCTGGCGAGCACGGCGCCGCCGAAGGCGAAGGCGAGGTAGCCGTAGGAGCTCTGGACGCCGAGTACGGCGATGCCGAGCACCACGCCCAGCGAGGCGCCGGCGTTGACGCCGAGCAGGCCGGTCTCGGCCAGCGGGTTGCGGGTGACGGACTGCAGCTGCGCCCCGGCGACGCCGAGCGCCGCGCCGACCAGCAGCGCGGTGAGGGTGCGCGGCAGTCGCAGGTCGCCGACGACCAGGGCCAGTCGGCCGTCGGCGCGGGCGCCGTCGTGGTTCAGCAGGTAGTCCAGCACCCGGCCGGGGCCGACCTCGCCGGCGCCGACCGACAGCGAGAGCGCGGCCAGGGCGAGCAGGAGCACCACCGCCGCCGTGACGGCCGGCCAGGTGGGGCGGGTGCCCTCCGGGCGGCCCCCGGGCCCCTCCGGGCGGCCCCCGGGCCGTCGGGGCTCCGGCGCGGTGGCGGGGGGCGCCTTGGTGACGCCGGCTTGCGACAATGTCATAAGGTAAGGCTAACCTAATGGTCGAGTCCGTCCCGCGGGGCCCCTCCGCCCCGCCGAACGACCCGGACGCTGCTCAACTCCCGTACCACCGTTGCCCGGAGGCACCCATGCCGTTCGCCCGTCGCCCGCTCAGCCCCGTCCGCCGCCGTGCGGCCCAGGCGCTGGCCGTCACCGGGGCGGCCGCGCTCCTGCTCACCGGCTGCGGCTCCTCCGGCTCCTCCTCCTCGGGTTCGTCCACGGCCGCCTCCCCGGCGGCCGACGCGGCGGGCGGCGGAAAGGGCGGCGACACCGGCAAGCGCACCGTCAAGGACGCCACCGGCAAGGCCGTCGAGGTCCCCGCCGAGCCCAAGCGGATCGTCACCCTCACCCAGGAGGACCTGGACGCGGTGCTCGCCCTCGGCGTCAAGCCGGCCGGCATCACCAACGGCCAGGGGCTGGCCGAGCCGCCCGCGTACCTCAAGGACAAGGTGCAGGGCGTCCCGGTGGTCGGGAACCTGCTCCAGCCCGTGATGGACAAGGTGATCGCCGCCAAGCCCGACCTGATCCTGGCCGGCGACATGCAGGACGAGCAGGTGCTCAAGCAGCTGCGCGAGATCACCCCCGCCACGCTGGTCACCATGGCGCCCACCGACGACTGGAAGCTCGCCTTCCGGGGCATCGGCAACGCCGTCAACAAGCTCGACCAGGCCAACAAGGTGATCGGCGAGTACGAGGCCAAGGCCGCCAAGGCGGGCGGCGAGCTCGGCAAGAACAAGGGCGCCGCCGTCTCCATCGTCCGCTGGAACCCCACCGGCCCGAGCTGGATGGAGAAGAAGCAGTTCGCCAGCGGCGTCGCCCTGGACATGGGCCTGACCCGCCCGGCCGCGCAGGACAAGGACGGCAACGCCCACAGCCCGGCGCTCAGCCTGGAGAAGCTCAACGAGATCGACGGCGACTGGCTGTTCCTCTCCACCCTGACCGACGACGGCAAGACCGCGCTCAAGGACGTCCAGTCCAAGCCCGCGTACCAGGAGCTGGGCGCGGTGAAGAACAACCACGCCGTCACCGTGGACGGCTCGGTCTGGTCCACCCGGGGCGGCCCGCTCGCCGCGGACGTCGTCATCGGCGACCTCGCCAAGGCGCTCGGCGGCAGCTGAGCGGGCGCCGGTCGAGGGGGAGCTGCCATGGAGTTGACGATCCAGGGACTCAGCGCCGGCTACGGGCCGGGGCGCCCGGTGCTCGGCGGCGTCGACCTCACCGTCCCGGCCGGCCGGGTGGTGGCGGTGGTCGGCCCGAACGGCTGCGGGAAGTCCACCCTGCTGCGCTCCGTCGCGCGGCTGCACCGGCCGGACGGCGGGCGGGTCCTGGTCGGCGGCGAGGACGTGTGGCGGCTGCGCCCGCGCCAGGCCGCCCACCGGGTCGCGCTGCTGCCGCAGAGCCCGCAGGCCCCGGAGGCGGTGACCGTCGCCGGACTCGTCCGCTACGGCCGCCATCCGCACCAGGGGCTCTTCCGGCAGTGGTCGGCGGAGGACGAGCGGCTGACCGCCGAGGCCCTGCGCGCCACCGGCGTGGCGGAGCTGGCCGACCGCCGGCTCGACCGGCTCTCCGGCGGCCAGCGCCAGCGCTGCTGGCTGGCCATGGTGCTCGCCCAGGACACCCCGGTGGTGCTGCTCGACGAGCCGACCAGCGCGCTCGACCTCGGGCACGCGGTGGAGGTGCTGGAGCTGGTCCGCCGGGTCGCGGCGGGCGGGCGGACGGTGGTCATGGTGCTGCACGACCTCGCGGCGGCCGCCCGGTACGCGGACCTGCTGGTCGCGCTGCGGGACGGCGCGGTGGTGGCCTGCGGGCCGCCGCGCGAGGTGGTGGACGCTCCGCTGGTGCGGGCGCTGTACGACATCGACAGCCATGTGCTCGCGGCGCCGGGGGACGGCGCGCCGGTCATCGTGCCCCGGGCGCCGCTGGGCTGACGGGGCGGGGGCCGAGGGGTCGTCGGGTCGCGGGGACGGAGGGGGTCGCCGGGGCCGGGGGACGGGCGGGGCGGAAGGACGGGCGGGGCGGCTGCGTGGGGGCAGCCGCCCCGCCTTTTTCGTCTCTTCGATCACCCGTTCGAGTGGTTTGAAGTCTGCATGTCACGGCCGGAGTTCACCCCGCCCGTCGCGTTGTCAGTGGACCTCGCTACGTTCCTCGCATCGCTGGTCAGCAGGCGATCGACAGGTGTTTCCCGGTGGGAGGAGTACGGCCGTGGCATGGGTGGAGACGGACGCGGGAGGGTACCGCGTGGCGCTCGACGGGGAGGGCAGGGTGGCGTGCCGCAACGCGGCGGGCCGAGACCTCAAGTCCCTGCCGTCGAAGCTCGGTGACGACCGCGTGGTCGTCCAGCTCAAGCAGCTCGCCGAGTGGCTGGCCGCGCACGAGCGGGGCTGCCTGGAGGACGTCGAGCGCTGGATGGTCCGCTCGCTGCCGGTGCCCGCCGCGGTGCTCACCGCCGTGTGGCCGGACGAGGCCTGGCAGGGCGTCCTGAAGGACCTCGTGGTCACCGCCGTGGACGGCTCCGTGGCCGGCTTCCTGCGCGGCGCCGACGCCGAGCGCGGCCTCGGCCTGGTCGACCTGGACGGCGACACCGTGCGCCTCACCGACGGCGAGGTGCTGATACCGCACCCCGTCCTGCTCGAAGACCTCGACGAGCTGCGCGAGTTCGCCGTCGAGCTCGGCGTCTCCCAGCGCGTCCAGCAGCTCTACCGCGAGGTCTGGCACCGGCCCGCCGACGGGTCGGCCGGCACCGAGGTCACCACCTACGCCGGCGGCCGCTACCGGGAGCTGCGCGAGCTGGTCGGGCGCTGCAACCGGCTCGGCTGCCGGGTCCGCGGCGGCTCCGCCGTCCAGTCGGTCACCGAGGGCGGGCGCACCGTCGAGGCCCGGGTCTGGGTCGGCGACTACTACGAGTACGACGCGTGCGAGACGGGCGCGCTCAGCTGGGCCGGCCCGGACGGCCGGGCCCTGCCGCTCACCGAGGTCGGACCGGTCGCCTGGTCCGAGGGCATGCGGATGGCCGCCGCCCTGTACGCCGGCCGCACGATCCAGGGGGAGGAAGCCGCATGACCGCCACCGGCCTGACCACGACCACCACCAACCCGGGCGGCAACGGCGCCGACCGCGCCGCGACGCCCGAGGAGCTGCTCGACGCCGGGGCCGTGCTCCCGTCCGGCACCCTGCCCGACGCCGGCCGCCCCGACAGCGCCGCCGACGTGCTCACCGCCCGCACCTACACCCACCCCGCGCTCGACGGCCGCCGGATCGTCCGGCTCGTCCCCGGCGCGCTCGGCCCGGCCGAGGACCTCGCCCTCGACTTCCTCGGCCTGGCGCCGGAGGCCGGGGCCGCCGAGGTCGGCCAGGTCCGCCAGGAGGCGCTCGGCTTCCCCGCCTGGGCACTGGTCCACGACCCGGCCAACGGCCACCACGCGCTCGCCCTGGTCAAGGAGCTGGAGCGGATCGCCCGCCAGGCCGCCTCCAAGCCCGGCGCCGCCAAGGACGGCTTCGACGAGCTCGCCACCCGCCTCGGCCGCGCCGTCCCGCACTTCCTGCCCACCTTCTGCGAGGAGGTCGGCCGGATCTTCCTCGGCCACGGCAACCAGACCTACGCCGCCGCCTGGTTCGGCAAGGCCCGCGAGGCCGAGCGCACCCACGGCCTGACGGTGGACGAGGAGCGGCTGCGCGCCGTCTTCCTGGAGTTCGCCCTGGCCGGCGCGCTCACCGTCAAGTCGCTGCGCCAGTACGTCAAGGAGCTCGCCCAGCGGCTCGACCCGCTGACCGCCTGGCAGCGCTTCCGCCAGCTGTGCACCGAGCGCTCCGCGGCCGGCATGGCCCCGTACGCCGGGATCGCCGAGGACGCCCGCGCCCTGGTCAAGGCCGCCGGACTGGACCGCACCGAGCACGAACGGGCGCTGCTCGCCGAGCTGCTGGACTCCCCGGCGGTCAACCGGGCGCCCGCCGCGTTCTGGAAGTCCTGGCACGGCGCGCTGGTCGAGCTCGGCCGCGACGACACGGCGGTCCGCACCCGACTGCTGGAACTGCTGCCCGACCCGGCCTCCGCCGACCCGGCCCCGCACGACACCGCCTGGCTGGCGGTGCTCGCCGAGACCGGCGCCGAGGAACTGCTCACCGGCCCCCGCGCCGAGGGCGCCGAGCCCGCCGCCGCATGGCTCCAGCGCTGGTGCCACCACCACGGCCGCGGCTGGCGCAACCGGCCCAGCTGCCCGGCCACCCTCGCGCTGGTCGGCCGGATGGTCGAGCGGCTGAAGGCCGACGCCGTCCCGGTGGACCTCCACACCGGCATCCGCGCCAGCCACACCCGGATCGACCTGCTGGACCTGCTGCTGGCCGCGGGCGTGCCGGTGGCCGACCCGCCCGGCGGCCTCGGCTTCGACCTGCGCGACTGGGCGGCGCAGAGCGGCCCCGACAGCTCCGCCCTCACCGCCGTCGGCGCCGACGAGCGCTACCGGCCGCTGCTGCGCCGGGCCACCCCGCCCGCCTGGGAGACGGCCGTCCGGCGCCAGGCACCCGCCGTGCCGCTGCTGAACGAGCTGTTCGCGGAGTGGGCCGAGGAGCGCGCCGAGGAGCTGACCGCCGCCCGCGGCCTGGCCGGCGCCGCCGACCTGGTCCGGTCGATCGGCCAGTACCACACCGCCATCCGGACGGTCGCCCCGGCCGTCGCCGAGCGGATCGCCGCCCTCGACGTCACCGCGCTGCTCACCGACGCCCTCCGGGCCGGAATCCTGGACGAACTCGGCTGGCCCGCCCTGGAGGAGGCGCTCGGCAAGCTCGCCGACCCGCCCGCCGACGACGCCCCGCAGCACCCCGTCCCCAGCCTGGCCGGCGCCGGCCTGAGCGACCTGCTCATCGAGGACGCCTGGCCGCACCTGATCCTCGCCCGCCTCGACCGGGCCGTCGTGGTCGGCCCGCAGGGCATCGTGCTGGAGCACACCCTGCGGCTGCCCGAGCGGCCGTCGCACGAGCGCAACCGAACCAGGCTGCGCTTCGTCGACGGCGAACTGCTGGTCGTCTGGTCCGAGGAGGGCAAGCAGCTCGCGTACTGGTCCAGCCGCCCGGACGAGCGGTTCGAGCTCGAGGGCGAGACCATCGCCGGCTACTACTACCGCGACCGCGAACCCGAGGCGCCCTCCCTCCAACTGCCCGGCGGCGGCCGCACCACCGGCGAGCGCCCGCTGCACGCCGGCGACACCCGGATGCCCCACGAGCACCCCGTCCTCGGCGACGGCACCGGCTACTGGACGATGCGCCGCACCACCGAGGGCGAGGCCGTCCTGCGCGAACTCGACCCGGCCACCGGCACCCTGGGCCGCACCGCCGAACCGCCGGTGATCGCCGCCACCGCCCACGCCGGCCGGCTGGTCCAGCGCAGCACCTGGCTGCTGCCGCTCCAACCCGGCCTGGAGCGGACCCCGCTCGGCACCGACGGCACCGTGCTCGGCAACTGGGTCAGGACGGAGCCCGGCAAGGCCGTCACCGCCTTCACGGCCGACGGCCACCGCATCGAGCTGCCGCTGGCCGGTCACCGGACGGACACCGTCCCGGTGGCCCGGCTCGCCCTGCCCGGCGCGGCCGCCCCGGTGGTCAGCCACACCTCCGGCGAGCACTTCTCGCTCAACCTGCCCGACCTCACCGGCCAGGCCGACCGCACCGTCGACCTGCGCCCCGGCCGCTCCGGCGAGCTCTCCGCCGCCGGCACCCCGCTCATCCCGCCGTACCCGCACTGGCACGCCCTGCGCCCGCGCGACGAGGCGGGCTCGCAGGCACTGCGCGCCGTCACCGCCGAGCAGGCCGCCCGGCTGGTCGATGCCGCCTGGCCGGTCGACACCGAACCCGTCCCGGACGGCGAACAGTGCTGGCTCACCGTCCAGGGCGTGCGCCGCCCGCTCGCCCGGCGCACCTCGCGCACCCTGCCTGTCCCGGAGGTCGGCGCGATCCTGCCCGGCATCGCCCACCCGCGGCTGCTGGCCGGCGTCGCCGGGCTCGCCCGCACCGCCGCCGACCTGCTGGACCGGGTCGCCCGGTTCGTCCCGCAGCCGGAGGCCGAGCGCCCCGGCAAGGCGAAGAACGCCGAGTGGCGGCCCGACCACGGCCGCGACCACGAACTGCGCGACGCCGTGCGCGCCGTGCTGCCCGAGATCGGCGGCTTCGGCAACAACTGGGGCTCCGAGGAGCGCTGCCGGGTGCTCAACAACCTGCGCGCCGTCACCGCCGTGCTGGCCGCCCCGCCCGCCGCCGAGGGCGAGGGCTGGACCAGCCCCGCCACCGTCACCCTGCACAACGGCAGCGTCAGTTACGGCTGGCTCCAACTGCTCGGCCGGATCCACGCGCTGGCCTACGCGGTGGCCTCGCCGTTCACCGAGCCCGCCCACCGTTCCTCGCTGGTCCTGCTGCTCGGTGAGCTGACCAGGGGCCCGCTGGCCGACCGCGGCGCCACCCTGCGCGAGATCGTCCTCGCCGAGCAGGTGCCGCCGGCCCCGAACGCCACCGGCCCCCGGCCGGTCACGCCCCGCGAGGGCGAGGTGCTGCGGCACGGCGGGCGCACCGTCGTCATCATCGGCCACCAGCGACAGCTCGCCGACGGCTGGGTGCACTGGCTCGCCGTCGACCACGACCCGAGCGGGGAGTTCGGCCCTGTCGCGCACTTCACCACCCTCGAGGAGCGCGGCACCGAGGAACTGGTCGACGCCGCCTGGGTCGCCAAGTTCTGGAGGGTCGCCGCGCTGCACGGATTCGTCCCCCGGGACGCGGCCAGGGCGGAGGCCTTCAACGAGCTCACCGGCATCGGCACCGCCCGCTCCGCCCTGCTGCTCAGCCCGCCGTCCGGCCTGCTGTACTGGACGGACATCTCCGCGCCCACCGAACTCGGCCTCAAGGCCGCCGAGTTCAAGGCCGCCCGGGCCTGGCTGCGCGGGCACGACCACAACGGTCTCGCCGCCGTCTGGGGCGCCCTGCTGCCCGCCGACCCGAAGACCCTGTGGACCGAGGGCCCCGACATCGCCGCCGGCGCCGAGGAGTGGATCCGGCGCTTCGGACGGCTCGTCACCCTCCCCGAGGAGGCCCTGGCCACCGTCCAGGGCGTGTCCATCGACACCGTCGAGGCGGTGCTCAACCCCGCCCACACCCCGTGGCTGGCCGGCCGCACCGGCTTCCGGTTCACCGAGGTGGACGGGGTCGGCCAGCGGCTGACGCCCGAGGACGAGTCCGCCGTCCCCGAGACCGGCGCGCTCGGCTCCACCATCGCCGCGCTGCGCTGGCTCGCCTACCACCTGCCCGCCGACAGCCCGCTGCGCCCGCTGCTGCCCACCGCCGCCGCCGCGCTGCGCGACCGCCTCGCCGACCCGGAGCTGCTGCTCGACCTCGACCTGGTGCGCACCGTCAAGGGCGCCTCGCTGGCCGCCGTCCTGCGCACCCACTTCGGCCTGCCCGCCGAGGGCGGGGCCGACCGGGACGGCCTGGTCCACTGCGGCCCGGCACTCGTCCTGACGCCGTACCACGAGGACTACGAGCGGATCTGGCTGCGCCCGGCCGCCCTCACCGGCCCGGACGACCCACTGCTCGAACTGCTCGACGGGCTCTCCAGCAGCTACTGGTTCTCCGCCGAGCGGGGCGCCATCGAAGCCGTGCTGCGCGGCGAGCCGGAGCAACTGGCCGCCTCCGCCGCCTCGGTGCCGGCCCCCGGTGAGGGCCCGGCCTGGCTGCAGAACCCCCTGCTGTCCGTCCCCGAGCTGGTCGCCGAGGTCTCCCGCACCCACGGCCTGGGCGAGGACGCGGCCACGCTCTACCTCCAACTGCTCGCCCTGCCCGACCCGACCGACCGCAACGCCGCCCGCTGGACGGGCTGGAAGCCCGCCCGGCTGAAGAAGGCCCGCGCCGAACTCGCCGCCAGCGGCCTGGTGCTGGAGGCCAAGCGCTCCCGGGCCGGCCGCAGCCTCTTCCTGCCCGGCGGCTGGCAGGAGGCCAAGTCGCCCGCCCTGCCCGCCGAGACATGGAAGGCCGCCCTCTACGAACTGCCCACCCACCGGCCCGCGCTGGTCCCCCTGCCCGTCCCCGAGCTGTTCGCCCGGGCCTGGCAGCGGACCGTCGACGGCGACGCCCCCGGATACGAAGAGCTCCAGACCGGCAAGCGCAGGAAGGCCCGCCGATGACCGCCACCGAGACCACCAAGGGCGCCGCCGCCCCCGCCGCGGCCGACCGGCAGACCGTCCCGCCCGAGGAGAAGTACGCCGCCGAACTGGAGTTCCTGGCCGCCCACGACAGCGGCCCGCGCCCGCCCGGCTGGCTCCTGACCCCGCGCGCCGTGGTCACCTTCGTGATGGGCAGCGGCGGCGAGAAGCTCAAGGCCGGGCGCAAGGGCCTGGTCATCGAGCCGAAGTTCGTCGGCGAGCGCGCCCTGGTCGAACGCTGCGTCGTCACCCTCGCCGGGGAGCGGGGCCTGCTGCTCGTCGGCGAGCCCGGCACCGCCAAGTCCATGCTCTCCGAGCTGCTCGCCGCCGCCGTCTGCGGCAGCAGCGCGCTCACCGTCCAGGGCACCGCCGGCACCACCGAGGACCAGCTCAAGTACGGCTGGAACTACGCCCTGCTGCTCGCCAAGGGGCCCAGCCGGGAGGCCCTCGTGCCCTCGCCGGTGCTCACCGCGATGACCACCGGCGCGGTCGCCCGGGTCGAGGAGGTCACCCGCTGCCTGCCCGAGGTGCAGGACGCGCTGGTCTCGCTGCTCTCGGAGCGGCGCATCGCCGTCCCCGAACTGGCCGGCACCCCGGACGGCCAACTGCACGCCGCGGCCGGCTTCACCCTGATCGCCACCGCCAACCTGCGGGACAAGGGCGTCAGCGAGATGTCCGCGGCGCTCAAGCGGCGGTTCAACTTCGAGACGGTCGGCCCGATCGGCAGCCTCGCCGCCGAGGTCGACCTGGTCCGCCGCCAGTCCACCGCCGCCGTGGCCCGGGCCGGCGCCGCCTACGCGGTGGACGACGCCGTCCTGGAGGCCCTGGTCACGGCCTTCCGGGACTTGCGCAGCGGCCGGTCCACCGAAGGCTGGGACGTCGAACGCCCGTCCACCGTGATGAGCACCGCCGAGGCGGTCTCCGTCGCCACCGCGCTCGGCGTCAGCGCCGCCTACCTGCCCGACGGCGGGGACCTGCTCGGCCGGCTGCCCGGCCAGCTCCTCGGCGTGGTCCGCAAGGACGAGCCGTCCGACGCGGCCCGGCTGCTCGGCTACTGGGACGGCCCGGTCCGCCGCCGCGCCGAGCAGGGCGCCGCCACCTGGCGCACCCTGTGGGACCTCCGCCCGGCACTGGAGGCCTGATCCGATGAGCAGCGCGGAGACCACCCGCCCGGACGACGCGGACCAGGCGGAGCACGCGGACCAGGCTGTCCGGGCCGAGGCCGACCGGCTGGCCGCCGCCGGCACCGGTCGCCCCGGCCCCTACCTGATCGGCGTGCGCCACCACGCGCCGTCCCTCAGCGCGGTGGTCCCCGCGCTGCTCGACGCCGCCCGGCCGGACGTCGTCCTGGTCGAGCTGCCCGCCGAGTTCCAGCCCTGGCTCGGCCCGCTCGCCGACGAGGCCACCCGGGCCCCGGTCGCCCTCGCGGCGGCCCCGGCCGGGCCCGAGGAGGCGGCCGGGCCCGCCTTCTACCCGTTCGCCGACTTCTCCCCGGAGCTCGCCGCCCTGCGCTGGGCCCGGCGCAACGGGGTGGAGGCCGTCGCCTGCGACCTCCCGCTCGCCCACCGCGCCGCCCGCACGGCGGAGCGCGGGCGCACCGATCGGATCCCGGACGCACCCGGCGTCGCCGACGCGCTGCGCCACCGCCTCACCGGCCGGGACTCCGACGAGGACCTGTGGGACCGCCTGGTCGAGACGGCCGCCCCCGGCTCCACCCCCGAGGCCGTCCGCCGCGCCGCCCTGCTGGTCGGCTGGGCACTGCGCCGGGACGCCGAGACCGGCCCCGGCGTCGACCCGTACGACCTGCGCCGCGAGGCGTGGATGCGGTCCCGCATCCAGGCCGCCTCGGCCGGCGGGCGCCGGGTCGCCGCCGTGATCGGCGCCTTCCACGCCCCCGCCCTGCTCGACGGTCCCCTCGCCACCGAGGAGCCGCCGCACCCGGACGGCCCCGGGCACATCCTGTCCCTGATCCCGTACACCTACCCGCTGCTCGACGCCCGCTCCGGCTACCCGGCGGGCATCCGCGACCCGGAGTGGCAGCACACCGTCCTCGACGCCGGCGGCGACCCGGAACGCCTCGCCGAGGCGCTCACCACCACCGCCGTCCGGATCTGCGCCGCCCTGCGCGTCCAGGACCACCCCAGCGGCCCGGCCGACGCCCGCGAGATCGTCCGGCTGGCCGGCGACCTCGCCCGGCTGCGCGGCCACGCCGCCCCCGGCCGCGGCGAACTCGTCGAAGCGGTGCAGACCGTGCTCGCCCAGGGCGAGCCCCTCGGCCGCGGCCGGGCCGTCGCCCGCGCCCTCGAACAGGTCCTGGTCGGCACCCGCACCGGCCGCCCGACCCCCGCCGCCCCGCGCAGCGGACTCGCCCCCGCCGTCGAGACCCTCCTCACGGACCTCGGCCTCCCCGGCCCCGGCGACCCCGGCCCGCGCGACCTGCGTCTCGACCCGCTGCGCAGCGGCCTCGACCGCCGCCGCGAGATCCTCCTGCACCGCCTCACCGCCTGCGAGGTCCCCTACGGCGAGCCCGTCGCCACCACCGGCGCAGGCGGCACCGAAACCCTCGGCACCCGCTGGCGCCTGCACTGGACGCCCGCCACCGCCGCCATGCTCACCGTCGCCGGCACCCGCGGCGTCACCCCCGCCCAGGCCGCCGAAGGCGCCCTGCGCGCCCGCCTCACCGACCAGCCGACCCCGCGCGAGATCATCGACGGCCTCACCGCCGCCGCCTCCTGCGCCCTCCCCGCCCTCACCGAGGCCCGTCTCACCCAACTCACCACCCTCCTCCCCGCCTCCGCCACCCTCCCCGACCTCCTCGACGCCCTCGCCCTCCTCGACCGCCTGACCGCGGGCCACTTCCCCGGCCACACCCCGGCGGGAGCGGAGGAAGGCCCCGTCGCCGCAGACGACGGCACGCCGGTGGCCGGCGCCCCCGTGGCCGGCCCGCCCGTGCTCGTCGCGGCCGGGGAGGTGCTCACCGTCGCCGCCGTGCGGCAGTTGGAGGGCCTGGGCGGGTCGGACGACCCGCAGGACGCGCGGGCGCTGGTGGAGCTGGTACGGCGGGCGGACCGGCTCGGCGGGGTGCGGCTGGCGTACGTGCTGGCCGGACTCGCCGAGCAGGGGAGCCCGCTGGTGCGGGGTGCGGCCGGCGCGGTGCGGGTGCTGCTCGGCCAGGAGCCGGCCGAGGTGCTGGGCGGCCGGGCCGCCTCGTGGGTGGACGGCGCGACCGCTCCGGAGGCGCGACAGGCGCTCGGGCGGGCGCTGGTCGGCCTGCTGACGGCCGCGGAGGGGCTGTTCGACTCCGCGCCGCAGGCACTGGAACCGCTGCTGGAGCGGGTCACCTCGCTGCCCGACGACGCCTTCCTGGACCGGCTGCCCGCGCTGCGCGGCGGGTTCGACACGCTCAGCCCGGCCGCCCGGGACCGGCTGCTGGCCCTGGTCGAGGAGCGTCTGGGCGCCCGGCTCGCCGCCCTGCCCGAGGAGGCCGGCACCGCTGTGCTCGCCGGCTGGGTGCGCGCGGACCTCGCGGCGCGTGCGGCGCTCGCCCGTCGCGGCCTCCTGCCCGCAACGCCCGCGCAGCCCGCGGCCGTTGCGCCGTCGCCCGCGGCCCCGCCGCCTGCCTCCGACCCCGTTCCCGTCCCCAACCCCGCCCGTACCCTCGCCCCCGCCGAGCGTTGGCGGCTGCTCCTCGGCCGCCCCGGCAGCGGCGGCCTGACCGGTCGCGGTGCCCGACTCGCCACCGCCCTGGACGAGTTGTACGGCGGCGGCCACGGCGAGGGCTCCGGCCCGGGCCTGGACAGCCGGGGCGGCAAGGGCGGCCGCGAGGCCCCGTACCCCGGTGTGCGGGAGTGGGCCGAGGAACTGGAGTCGCTGTTCGGCCCCGGCGTGCGCGAGGAGGTGCTGGCCGCCGCCGTCGCCCAGGGCCGCACCGACGTCCTGGAGACGATCGACCCGTCCGCCGTCCGCCCGTCCGTCGAGCTGCTGCGCACCGTGCTGGACCACGCGGGTGGTCTGCCCGAGGCCCGGGTGGCCCGGCTGCGCCCGCTGGTGCGGCGCCTGGTGGACGAACTGAGCCGGGAGCTGGCCACCCGGCTGCGCCCGGCCCTGACCGGGATCGCCGTGCCGCGCCCGTCCCGCCGCCCGGGCGGCGGGCTGGACCTCGACCGGACCATCCGGGCCAACCTGGCCACCGCCCGCCCCGCGCCGGACGGCGGCACCCTGATCGTGCCCGAGCGCCCGGTCTTCCGGACCAGGGCGCGGCAGGCCAACGACTGGCGGCTGATCCTGGTCGTGGACGTCTCCGGGTCGATGGAGGCCTCCACGGTGTGGGCCGCGCTGACGGCCTCGATCCTGGCCGGGGTGCCCTCCCTGAGCACCCACTTCGTCGCCTTCTCCACCGAGGTCCTGGACCTCACGGAGCGGGTGGACGATCCGCTGGGCCTGCTGCTGGAGGTGAGCGTCGGCGGCGGCACCAGCATCGCGAGCGGGCTGCGCTACGCGCGGGAGCTGGTGACGGTGCCGTCCCGCACGCTGGTCGCGGTGGTCAGCGACTTCGAGGAGGGCGGGCCGGTCGGAGGGCTGCTGGCCCAGACCCGGGCCCTGGTGGACTCTGGCGTGCACCTGCTCGGCTGCGCGGCGCTGGACGACACCGGGACGGCCCGCTACTCGAAGGCGGTCGCGGGCCAACTGGTCGCGGCCGGAATGCCCGTGGCGGCGTTGAGCCCGCTGGAACTGGCCCGCTGGGTGGGGGAGAAGGTGCGATGAGCGTGACGGCGCGGACGAGCGACTGGCCGGGTGTGCGGCCCGAGGTGGTCGCCGAGGTGGTGGCCGGGCTGAGTGCCCGGTTGCAGAAGCGGCTGGACGGCGCGGCGGCGAAGCTGGCGGAGCGGCCGGTGGCCCGGGAGGGCGACGAGTGGCGGGTGGAGGTGGACGAGGAGACGGTGCTCGTGCTGCACGCCCCGGGCGGGGTGGTCGCGGCGGAGGCCGGCGTCCGCTGCGGCTGCCTGCTCGCCCCGGCCTGCGTGCACCGGGCCGCGGCGGTCACCCTCTGCCCGCTCGCCGAGGCCGAGGCCGAGCCGGGGCCGGAGCCCGAGCAGGAGCCCGAGCCCAGGAGTGACACGGACGGCGCGTCAGGGGAGCCGAACGACCGGCCGGCCGCCGACCCGATCGCCGGCGACCCGATCGCCGGCGACCCGATCGCCGGCGACCCGCTCACCGCCGTCGAACTCGCCGCCGTCCGCCACCTCCACCGGGCCGCGGCCGCCGTCCTGGCCGCCGGGGTGAGCGGGGCGGGCGCCGTCTCCCAGGCCGAACTGCTGCGCGCCGCCCACCGGGCGCGCCTCGCGGGCCTGCACCGCCCGGCCGCGGCGGCCGTCACCGTCGCGACCAGGGTCCGGGCGGCACGCTCCGGCGCGCCCGACCACCGCCTGGCGGACCTGGTCGCGGGCCTGCGTGAACTCCTCGGCCTCACCACCGCCCTGGCCACCGGCACCGCCCCGGTCGCCGAGCTGCGCGGCACCGCGCGCCAGGCCTACCGGGAGGAGGGCGGTCTGCGGCTCTACGGCCTGTTCGCCGAGCCGGTGCTGACGGCCACCCATGCCGGTGCGGTCAGCTGGGCGGTGGACGCCGACGGGCGCCTCAGCACGATCGCCGAGGTGATGCCGCACGACGACGCGGCGGCCGCCGCCCCACAGGCGGTCGGGGCGGGCAACCGGACGGTCCGGTTGGGCGACGCCGCGCTCAGCCACCGCGAGTTCAGCCGCGCGGGGCTGGCCGTCCAGGGTGCGACCAGGTCCGGTGGTGGTCGGCTGGGCGCCGGGGCCTCGGTCCGGGCGGTGCGGGCGACGGGCGCGGCATGGACGGCGGAGCCGGCCGCCCGGCTCTGGTCGGAACCGGCCTCCGCCCAGGTGGCCCGGGCACTCGCGGCGCAGGAACTGCCGTACGAGAGCCGCCCGGCCGGGAGCGACCTGCTCTTCCTGGACGTCACCCTGCTGGGTACGGCCCCCGGCCCGGGCGGTGCACCGCAACTACTGGCGTGCTGCACGGCGAGCGGTGCGCAGGGCGGTCCGGTGATCGTCCTGCGCCCGGCGCACGAGCACCCCGACCTGCCGTTCCGGGCGAACCTCGCGCTGCTCGCCACCGCCCCCGGCCTGCGACTGCGGGTGATCGGGCGGCTGGAGCGCGCGGACCGTCCGGAGCTGCGTCTGCTCGCGATCGGTACGCCCCCGGCCGCCCCCGACCCGCTCGCCCTGTCCGCGGACCGGGCGGGCCGGGTCAACCTCGGCCTCGAACGCCTCCAGACCGCCGACCTCGCCGCGTCCGCGACGGCCTCCGCCACGGTCGGCGAGCAGGCGGACGGGTCGGCGGAGGAACCGGCGGACGGATCGACTGCCCCGGCACCGTACGGCCCGCCCGTCCACGTGCTCGGCCGCCGGGTCGAGCAGACGGTCACCACCGGTCGGCACGCCCTCGCCCCGAGCGAGGCCTCGGCGGCGGCCGACCGCGGTCTGCTGAGCGCCGCCGGGCTGGCCACCGCCGCCGAACTCCTCGACGGCCTGCGGGCCTCCGCCGCCAACCAGCAGCGCGACGTCTTCGGCCGGATCGTCACCGACGACCACGAGGATTTCGCCACCGCCTGGCTGACTGCGGCCTCCTACACCGAGGAACTGGCCACGGCGCTGTGCGCGTCGGCCTGGTCCAGGGAGGGGTGAGGAGCCGGTCGTGTGCGGCCCCGTGGTGTCCTTCGACGCCCCGGGCGGTGGGCGGGCCGGACCCTCGTGCGGGGTCCGGTCGCTCACCGCAGGACGGCCTCCGCCCCGCCGTCGCGGCGGCTGACGGCCCGGAGCGGAGGCCCTCGACGGGGAACCGACGGAGGTATAAGCCGAACTATTTGCACAGTCCGATATTCCGCGCCAAATGGCATACTTGTCACAGGAAGACACGGGACGAAACCTCGTACGAGACCCCGGACGAGAAACCTCACGTGGGGCCGCGTCCGGCACACGGCACGAGCAGCGCGACGGAAGGGTAGGCGTCATGGGAATCCGCGACGATGCGGCCGAGATCCGGGCCCGCGGCTGGCGGACGCTCGCCGCGCTGCACGGCATGATCGACACCGCGCTGGAGAAGGCGCTCCAGGCCGAGTTCAAGCTCTCGGTGGTCGAGTACACGGTGCTGGAGGCGCTCTCCCGCCAGGACGGCTGGCACATGCGGATGCAGCAGCTGGCCCGCGCGGCGGCGCTGAGCAGCAGTGCGACCACCCGGCTGGTGAGCCGCCTGGAGGACCGGGGCCTGCTCGGCCGGTTCCTCTGCGCGGACGACCGGCGCGGCATCTACACCGAGCTGACGCCCGAGGGCCGCGACCTGCTGACGGCGGCTCGCCCGGTGCACGACGCCGCCCTGGAGGCGACGCTGGCCGAGGCCACCGAGGTCCCGGAGCTGGCCCCGCTGGTCGGGTCGCTCGCCGAACTCCACCCGGTCCACGCCAACGCCTGAGCCCCGCACCGACGGCTGAGACCGAGGCGGGCCGCCCACGGAAGCGGTCCGCCCGGCCCGGATCGTCCGGCAGCACCTTGACCGCGCCCAGCGCCGAGCGGTCGAAGCGTAGGTCGAAGCAGCGTCACCGCCACTCCTCGGCCTCCCGGACGGTGGGGGAGTCCGCAGAGGCCCGCTGCGGGGCGGAAGGGGCGGAAGGGGCGGAAGGGACGGACGGCGCGAGGTGTTGCGCCCCGTACACGGGTGTCGCCGGGCCGAGCTGCCCGGCCGGGCCGGCGTCCCGGGCCCGTTGCGGCACGGCCGCTTGGGTGTGCGGCGCACCGTCCGAGCCGTCGTCGGGCCGTGGTGCCGGGCGGCGCTGGTCCACCGCGGGGCTGCCCGACAGGTCGTACATGCGCGGCAGCACGGGCCGGGGCACGACGACCGCGCCGGGCAGTCCGGGGATCTCGGCGCCGACGGCCAGGCCTCCGTTGGCGGGCGCCTCGGCACCGCCGACCCCGGCGGCGCCCGTCCCGGCGCCCGTCCCGGCGCCGTCCGCGCCGTCCGCGCCGTAGGGGACGGCCGGGGCCCCCGGGGTGCCGAACGGTCCCGGGGCCGCCTGGCTCCCGTCCGGCAGCCCGCCGTGCCCTGCGGCCGTCGCACCCGGCGGCTCCTGCCCGAGGGCTTCGGACCCGGAGCCGCCCCCGACCCCCGCCCCCGCCCCAGCGTCCGCTCCCGCTCCCGCTCCCGCTCCGGCCCCTGCCCCCACGTCGGTCACGGGAGCCCGGGTGATCCGGGCCCCCGAGGGCAGCCCGGACACCGCGGCCGACTGCGCCGCCTGCTCCAGCAGCGCCGAGGGCACCAGCACCGCGGCCCGGGTGCCGCCGTACGGGGACGGGTGCAGGGTGACCCGGACGTCGTGCCGGGCGGCCAGGTGCGCGACGACGAACAGGCCGAGCCGCAGGTCGTCGCCGAGCGCGGAGACGTCCAGGTCGGGCGGGTCGGCCAGGTACGCGTTGAGGCGCTGGTACTCCGTCTCGGTCATGCCGAGTCCGCGGTCCTCGACCTCGACCGCCAGGCCCTCGGGCACCTCCTTCGCGGAGACCTGCACCTGGGTGTACGGCGGGGAGAAGGTGGTGCCGTTCTCGATCAGTTCGGCGACCAGGTGGATGACGTCGGCGACGGCCTGCCCGCCGAGCGAGACGCGCGGCACGCCCCGGACGACGACCCGGGAGTAGCTCTCGGTCTCCGAGACGGCGCTGCGCAGCACGTTGACCACGGGTACGGCGTTGCGCCAGCGCCGGGCGGGGAGGTCGCCGCCGAGGATGACGAGGTTCTCGGCGTTGCGCCGCATCCGGGTGGCCAGGTGGTCGACCGCGAACAGTTCGCGCAGCAGTTCCGGGTCCTCGTGCTCGCGTTCCAGCGCGTCCAGCATGCTGATCTGCCGGTGGATCAGGATCTGGGTGCGCCGGGCGATGTTGAGGAAGACCTTCTTCGTCCCCTCGCGGCCCTGGGCCTGGTGGACGATGGCGGCGACCGCGGCCTGCCGGACGGCGGCGAGGCCCTCCGAGGCCTGCTGGACGTCGTCGCCGGTCCGTCGGGAGGGTGTCCAGGCGGCCGGGGCGGGCACCTGCTCCCCGGCGCGCAGCCGCCCGACCACCTCGGGGATCTCCTGCTCGGCGAGCGCCATGGTGTCGGCCCGCAGTTCGGACAGCCGCGCGGACAGTGCCCAGGCGGTCCGGATGCCGCGGACCAGGCTGATCAGTACCACCGCGGCGACGACCGCGCTGCCGGCCAGCAGCGCGGTGCGCTGGCCGGAGTCGCGCAGCAGGTAGGCGGCGTAGCCCCAGGCGGCGGCGAGGCCCAGGCTGGGGACCAGCACGGCGGCGAGGAGCGGGCTGCGGAGCGAGCCGGACCGCCCGGCGCGGTGGCCGGTGCGGGGGGCCGGTATGCCTGGCATCTGATTCCTTGCTGCAGGGCCGAGTCGCGGGGCCGGGTCGTGGAACCCGGCCGTCGAACCCGACCGCGGGGCCGGGTCGTGGAACCCGGTCCTGGAACCGGGTCGTGGGGCCTGGCCGCGGGACCGGCGCGCCGGTTCGGACCGGTGGGTCCGAGCGGCGGGCCGACCCGTACGGCGCGGCCGGGTCGCAGGGAGCCGGGGCCGGGATCCGTCGGAGCCGGTGACGTGGTGTCACCGGTCCGGCGGGGTGCAGCACGGCCGCCGACGGCACGGAACGCTATCAGCCCGTGGTGCGGTCGGCGCAATATCAACTGGCTCTGCGCACAAGGCCGATGGCCTCGCGACGGTGCCCGCGCCGGACGCTCCGCCGGCGCGAAGCCGCAGCTCACGGCCCTCGGTCGGGTCGGGCCGACGGCCCTCGGAGGTCGGGGACGGCCACGGCAAGGATGCGACAGGAACAGGTCAAGTCGCGCCGCGGCGGGCGGGATCTCAGCCCGCCAGCGGCATCGGCAGCACCCGTCCGCCCAGGCCTGGCGGCTTCTCCACGTGGGCCTCCCGCTGGGCGGCGAGTTCGCTCCAGGGCCAGCTGGTCAGCTCGGACAGCTCCGCCGACCACTGCTTGCCGTAGGTGCCCGAGGCGAACTGCCCGAGCCGCAGCCGCTGGACGTCCGAGGTGCCGGCCGGCGGGTAGACGTGGGTGGCGTCCCGCAGGTAGCGCTCGATACGGAACTCGGGCTGGAGGCCGCGGGCGGCGTGGATCTCCATGGCGTTGCGCGCGGAGTCCAGCGCGTACTCGGTGTTGATGAGCTTGGCGTTCATCAGCTCGGCGTCGCAGGCGCGGCCGTGGTCGAGCAGGTGGGAGGCGTGGTAGGCGGCGAGCCTGGCGGTCATCAGCCGGGACTGCATCTCACCCAACTTGAGCATGATGTTCGGGAGTTGGTTGATCGGCCGGCCGTACAGGACGCGCCCCTCGGCGAACCGGACGGTGTCCTCGACGATCGCGGTGTGGATGCCGAGCGCGACGGCGGCGAGGTTGATCCGGCCGTAGAGGGTGGAGGAGGAGTAGGCGACGTCCAGTCCCCGCCCCTCCCGGCCGAGCCGGTTTCCGGCCGGGATGCGGCAGTCCTCCAGGATGATCTCGCCGAAGCTGAAGCCGTGCAGCCCGCTCTGGGAGCCGGGGGAGCCGGTCCGGAACCCGGGGCGGTCGCTCTCGACCAGGAAGGCGGACAGGCCCCGGCTGCCCTGGCCGGTGCGCAGCACCACGCCGTGCACGTCCCCGATGTGGGAGTTGCCGACGAACCACTTGTGGCCGTTGAGCACGTACTCGTCGCCGTCGCGGATCGCGGTGCCGGTCATCCCGAGCACGTGCCCGCCGGACTCCGGCTCGGTGACGGCGATGGTCGGCAGGCACTCTCCGGAGGCGAACTTCGGCAGCCACGTGCGGCGTTGGGCCTGGGAGCCGTAGTGGAGGACCTTGGCCACGCCCAGCTGGGAGGCCTGCGCGATCGAGCCCGCGGCCCCGCTGACCCGGGCCAGCTCCTCGATGATCACGGTCTTGGCGACGTGCCCCAGCCCGAGGCCGCCGAACTCCCGGGGAATCGTCACGCCGATCCAGCCCTGCCGGGCGATCTCCCTGGCCAGCTCGACCTCGATCGTCCGCTCGGCCTCCATCCTGGCCACCCGCGGACGCACCTCCTTCTCCGCGAAGTCACGGACCTCGGCGCGAAGGCCCTCGTGACGCTCGTCGGTGAAGTAGTCCATCGCCATGCTCCGGTCCTCTCGATACGTGTGGTGCCGTGCCTCCGTCCGTGCCGTCGATGCCGCTCCGGCGACCCCTACGGGGGGCGGTGGGTGTGCGGGGGTGTCGGCCGGTCGCCCCGGTGCGATCGGCGCATGCGTCACCGGGCGGTGTCCCGGTGACGGGAACCGTCCGTGTCTTCGGCAGGGCTCATTGTTGTATGGGGTACCGGGGCATCCCAGAGTCGATCTTGGATTGGCGCGATTCGGCCCGTCCCCGTCGGGAGGGGTTTCGTCCGGGCGCCGGGCGGGAATCGATCTTCGCTTCCGTGACGGTCCGTCGACCGGTCGTCCACATGCGGTTTTGACGAGCCATCGGCAAGGCTCCGGTGCGGCTCCGGCCGGGCGCTGGAAGGACTCCGGAAGGACATCGGCAGGACTGAAGAACGGTCGATCGGACCCGCCCGGGCGTTCTGATGTCTGGTTACATGTGCGCCATGACAGATGTGATGAGCACTCAAGGCCAGTTCCCGGGTGCCTCCGGGGAGTCCGCGCGAACCCGCAGGCTGCGCGGCCTTGGGCTCAACGACCCGTCCGCGGACGAGGCCTTCGACCGCTTCGCCCACCTGGCAGCCAGTATCACGCGCGCTCCCATCGCGATGGTCAACTTCATCAACGACGAACGCCAGATGTTCCGGGGGCTCTACATTCCGCCAAGTTCGGCCGACGCCGCGGCCGAGGACGGATCGTCCTGGGCGGAACGCGGCATCGCCTTCGACCTCCCCACCCGCGAGATGCCGCTGAGCCACGGCTTCTGCCCGCACGTGGTCGCCCAGCGTTCCCCCCTCGCCCTCGACGACATCCTCGCCTACCCCCGGTTCGCGGGGAACCCGGTGGTGGACGAACTCGGCGTCCGCGCCTACCTCGGCGCCCCGCTCGTCGACGACACCAACACCGTCATCGGCACCGTCTGCGTGCTCGACCGGGAACCCCGGCAGTGGGGGCGCGAGCGGCTGCGCGACATCCAGCACCTCGCCGAGGCGCTGCTCTCCGAGATCCGGCTGCGCGACAGCCTGCTCGCCCAGCGCCAGGAGATGTTCGCCGCCTTCGACGGCTCGCCGTACCCCATCCTGCTCACCGAGGGCCCGGGTCAGGAGATCCGCTACGCCAACGCCCAGCACGCCGACACCTTCGGCGCGCCGACGGCGTACGGGACGATCGGCGCCGCGTACCCGCAGCTCGGCGCGGCGGGCCTCGAACAGACCGTCGTGGAGGCGTACCGCACCGGTCGCACCGCCGTCCTCGACAACGTCCGGATGCAGGCCGCCCGCCCGGACGCCCAGCGCGGCCGGCAGGTCTTCAGCTTCACCTGCACCCCGCTGCGGGCCGCGCTCACCGGCCGGATCAACGGCGTCCTCACCGTCGGCATGGACATCACCGCCCAGTCCCGCACCGAGGAGGAGCTCGGCACGCTGGCCGCCCTGCTCGTCGACCGGCTCCAGCAGAGCGGCGGCTCCGTGCCCGGACGCTCGGCCATCGCGGGCGAGGCCGGTCCCGTCCTGCCCGGCTGAACCCCGGCCGGTGCGGACCGCCCACCGCCGTGGCGGGGCGCCTCTCACCCCCGTGGAGAGGACCCCGCCACGGTGTCGGTGCGGTGCCGATGGTGTCGGCGCGGTACCGCCCGGGCCCGTCCGAGATCGTCCGGTGCCGTCCGGCGCCGTCCGGTATCGGGGGTTCGCCGGGATGCCTGCGGGATCCCCCCAGGATTCCGCCGGGCCGAGCGGGTGAACCGTCCCCGCTCCGCCGCCCCGACCGGGCCCGCGCCCGGGGTGCCGGGTGGTAGGCATGGGCCGCATGGACTGGTTCGCCGCCCCCGACTACTGGCTGAGCCGGCTGCTCGTCCAACGCCTGCTCGCCGCCCTCTACCTGATCGGATTCCTGGCCGCCGCCGCGCAGTTCCGCGCCCTGATCGGCGCCGACGGCATGCTGCCGGTGCCCCGGTTCACCGCCAGGGTCCCGTTCCGCCGATCCCCCGGCCTGTTCCACCTCCACTACAGCGACCGGTTCTTCGCCGCTGTCGCCTGGAGCGGCGCCGCCCTCGCCGCCGCGGTGGTGGGCGGGCTCGGCGACGCCGTCCCGCTCTGGGCGTCCGTCCTGCTGTGGGCGGTGCTCTGGGTCCTCTACCTCTCCATCGTCAACGTCGGGCAGACCTGGTACTCCTTCGGCTGGGAGTCCCTGCTGCTCGAAGCCGGCTTCCTCGCGGCCTTCCTGGGCAACGCCGACACCGCCCCGCCCACCCTGGTGCTGTGGTTGATGCGCTGGCTGGTCTTCCGGGTCGAGTTCGGCGCCGGACTGATCAAGCTGCGCGGCGACAGCTGCTGGCGGGACCTGACCTGTCTCCGGTTCCATCACGAGACCCAGCCGATGCCCGGACCGCTCAGCTGGTTCTTCCACCACCTGCCCGCCCCGGTCCACCGCGTGGAGGCCGCCGCCAATCATTTCGTCCAACTCGTCGTACCGGTGGGCCTGCTGCTGCCGCAACCGATCGCGAGCTACGCGGCCTGCGCCGTCCTCGTCACCCAGTTCTGGCTGGTCGCCTCCGGCAACTTCGCCTGGCTCAACTGGCTGACCATCGTCCTCGTCCTCGCCGCCGTGCAGCCGGCCCGCCTGGGCCTGCCCGTCCACGCCCGCGCGTACCCCGGCGCGCCGCTCTGGTACGAGGCGCTCGTGATCGCGTTGACCACCATCGTCGTAGTGCTCAGCTACTGGCCGGTGCGCAACATGCTCTCCCGCGCCCAGGCCATGAACCGCTCCTTCAACCGGCTCCACCTCGTCAACACCTACGGCGCCTTCGGCAGCGTCAACCGGCTCCGCCAGGAGGTGGTGGTCGAGGGCACCGACGAGGCCGTGCTCACCCCGCACACCGTCTGGCGCGAGTACGGCTTCAAGGGCAAGCCGGGCGATGTCCGTCGGCTCCCGCGCCAGTTCGCGCCCTACCACCTGCGGCTCGACTGGCTGATGTGGTTCGCCGGCATCTCGCCCGCCTACGCCCGCCCCTGGTTCCTGCCCTTCGTCACCCGCCTGCTGTCCGGCGACCGGGCCACCCTGCGCCTGCTGCGCCACAACCCGTTCCCGGACGCCCCGCCGACCCACGTCCGGGCGACCCTCTACCTCTACCGGTTCACCGATTGGCGCGAACTGCGGGAAACCGGCGCGTGGTGGCACCGCACCGCGCTCGGCGAGTACCTCGCTCCGGTCGATCTGCACGCCGTCGGCCGGGCCGGGTACCGGCCGCCGCTCGGCCGACGGGGACCGGCACGGGGACGCGGCGTACGGGACGTACCGCTGGAGCGGTTCCGTCGGCCCGGCAGGTGGCCCGACCGGCGGCCGGACATGCGGCCGGACAGGCGGCCCGGGCCCTCCGGCGGAGAGCGGCGGGAGGACGCGGGATGAGGGCCGGCGGTGTGGAGCCGTGAGCAGCGGAGACACCCGTCCGGACCAATGCCGGGCCACTTCCGGACCAGCTCCGGAGCGGCGCCGGACCACCCGGTCGGACCGCCCGAGTGGCGGCCAGGCGGGCGGTATGGCACACGACACCCGCCCGTCCGGGCGGTGGGTGCGTGCAAGGCTCGAACGGGCACCCGTATTCTGGGCGTCCACACCGGCAGCCCGACCGCGCGCCCCCTAGCCCCGCCCCAGGGGCGACCCCGCGCACCCGGTCCGCCGCCCCCTCGCCGCCAGCCCCGCCGTCGACGCCCAGAACCGGACCTCACATGACAGTGCTTCACTCGCGCAACGCCGACGCAGCCGACCCGGCGGACGTCGCCGACGCCGCAGACGTCAAGGACCCCCAGGACGCCGCCGCGGAGCCCGACCTCCGCGAGGACCTCGGCCGCTACGCCGAGCTCGGGGCCTTCACGCTCACCGCCGAGACCCACGCCTGGTACGCGGCCGTCGACACCGTCGCCACCCCCGAGGACGCCCGCGCGGCCTCCACGGCCCTCGCCGAACTGCGCGGCAGCGACCTCCAGCAGACCTGGGAGGCCGTCCTCTCCCTCGCCGCCGACACCAAGCTGGACGAGCCCGACACCGTCGCCAAGACCGCGCTGCTGGTCGAGATGCTCCAGCGGGTGCACCGCACCTCCGCGGCCCTCTTCCCCGCCGCGTACGACGCTGACCTCGGCGCCCTCGCCGCCGCCACCGCCGACAGCACCTGGCGCCGCGAGAACGGCGTCAAGCTCTCCTGGCTGCGCGGCCGCTCGCTGCGCAAGCAGGCCGTCGCGCTCGCCACCGACCGCCGCATCCGCCGCGAGGACCTGCACGAGGCCCTCACCTCCGCCGAGATCGAGCGCCGCGCCTGGGCCGCGCTCGCCCCGGCCGGCACCCTCCCGCGCGTGCCCACCGACGGCGCCCTGGTCGACCGCACCGCCCAGGCCTTCGAGACGATCAACACCGGCCTGCGCGGCCTCGCCCGCCTGCTGCCCGACCACGACCTCGACGGGCTGCCCTTCGCCGAGCTGATCGACCTGGTCGAGCGCCTCGCCGCCGACGAGGGCACCCTCTACCGCCTGCCCACCATCCGCGGCCTGCGCGCCGGCCTCGAGGAGGCCGGCCTCGCCGACCTGCTCGCCGAACTCGCCACCGCCAAGGCCGACCGCCGCGCCGCCGAGGCCGCGTACACGGCCCGCCAGGCGCTGGTGAGCGGGCAGCGGGACGGGCTGGCGGAGAAGAGCGCCGCTGCTGTCGAGGCGGCGCCGGTCGAGGAGCCGGGTGCCGAGGACGCTGCCGGTGCTGTGGCCGATGCCGATGCCGATGCCGACGGTGCGACCGGTACGGAGGAGGCTGCGGTCGAGGAGCCCGGGACCGAGGAGCCGACCGACCGGGCCGACGCCGAGGCGGCTGCCCTGCAGGCGCTGGCCGGCGGACAGCGGGACGGGCTCGTGGAAGAGGCCCCGGCCGCGGTGACGGCTCCGGTGGAGGACGCCGAGGAGACCGCTGCGGCGACTGCGACTGCGGTGGCCGAGGCTGAGGCCGAGACCAAGGAAGAGACCGAGACCGAGACCGAGACCAAGGCCGAGGTCGAGATCGAGGCCGAACCGGCATCGGACGCGGTTGCCGCTGACGACGAGCCGGCGGCGGCGCAGGCCGAGGAGGAGACCCCGGCCGCTGTGGTCTCCCTCCCGGCGCCCTCCCCGGCAGCCGACGACCTGGTGGCCGCCGCGACCGCCGCCCTGGCCGAGGCTGCGGCCGCGGACGAGACGACGGTGGACACGGAGCCGGAGGCTGCCCCGGTCGCCGAGGCCGTCGAGGTCAAGGAGACCGCGGTCGAGGTCGCGGTCGAGGAGCCGGTTGTCGAGGCCGCTGAGATTGCCGTCGAGGCCGAGGTTGTGGCCGAGCCGGTTGTCGAGGCCGAGCCCGAGGCCGTTGCGGTGGAGCCCGCTGTCGAGGCGTCGGCCGTGAAGGCTGATGAGCCTGCGGTTGAGGTCGAGGCGGTCGTCGCTGAGGCTACGGTCGAGGCGGTCGTCGAGGCCGTTGTGGTGGAGCCCGCCGAGGAGTCGGCCACCGCGACTGCCGTTGAGGCGGAGACTGTGGTTGAGGCCGAGGCCGAGCCTGTGGTCGAGGCCGAGGCCGTTGTGGCGGAGCCCGCCGTCGAGGAGCCGGCCGCCGTTCCTGCGGTTGAAGCCGAGACTGTGGTTGAGGCCGAGGCCGAGCCCGAGAGCGTTGTCGAGGAGCCCGTCGCCGAGGCCGAGGCTGTGGCCGAAGAGGTGGCGGAGCCGGTGGCCGAGCCCGAGGCTGCCGTGGAAGCACCTGCGGTTGAGGTCGAGGAGCCCGCCGTCGAGCCCGAAGCCGTCGCCGAGGAGCCCGCCGTCGAGCCCGAGGCCGAGCCCGAGCCCGTCTCCGCTGTCGAGGAGCCGGTCGTCGAGGCCGAGCCCGAGGCCGTCGCCGCCGTCGAGGCGCCCACCGCCGAGCCCGAGGCCGACGCCCGTCCCGCGAAGCCGGACTTCACGCCCGGCCGCCCCGTGACCGCCTACTCCGCCGACGAGCTGCTCGCCGTCGTGCGGTGGGTGGACGGCGACGGTGCCGAGCGGACCGATGAGGAGCTGCTGCGGGCGGCCATGAAGGAGCTGGGCTTCGCCCGTCTCGGCCCCCGGATCAAGGAGGCGCTGGGCGCCGCCGTGGCCGCCGCGCGCGGCTGACGACGTACGGCCACACAGGCCGAGGGCCCGGGACGCGAGCACGCGTCCCGGGCCCTGTCGTGTTCCGGGGCGCCCTGTGGCGACGTACGCCGGTCCCCAGGTGTCACGGGCGGTCGTCCTACGAGGCGTCCGGACCGCCCGGACCGAGGGGGTGGTCGAGGGCGTGCCGCAGTACGGCCGGGGCGGTCACCAGCGACGGTCCGTACCAGGTCAGGTGCCGTCCGCTGACCAGTGCCGCCGGTGTGCCCGGGAACGCCTCCGGGCCGTCCGCGGCGGTGAAGCGGTACGGCTCGTCCGGCAGGACCACCAACTCCGGCTGGCAGGCGAGCAGTTCGGGCAGTGGAACGGCCGGGTAGCGCTCGGGGTGGTCGGCGTGGACGAGCCGCAGGCCCAGGCGGCGCAGCAGGTCCCCGGCGAAGGTGTCGCGGCCGAGGACCATCCACGGGCGGCGCCAGATCGGGACGACGGTCCGGGGGCCGTCGGCCTCCGGGGGCGCGCCGCCGCTCCCGACGGAGGCCCAGGCGGCCTCCGCCTCGTCCAGCCAGGCGGGCCGGGGCAGCCCGCAGGCGGTGGTCAGCAGCCGGTGCAGGGAGCGGAAGGCGTCGTCCAGGGTGCGGATGTCGGTGACCCAGACCGGGACGCCGGCCGCCCGCAGCGCGTCCAGGTCGGGGCGCCGGTTCTCCTCGTCGTTGGCGAGGACGAGGTCGGGCGCGAGCGCGAGGATGCGCGGGACGTCCGGGTTCTTGGTGCCGCCGATCCGGGTGACGGACAGGTCGGCGGGGTGGCTGCACCAGTCGGTGGCGCCGACCAGCAGGCCGGGTGCGGTGGCGGCGACCGCCTCGGTCAGTGACGGCACCAGCGAGACCACCCGGCGGGGCGGGCGCGGTCCGAGCCGGACGGGGAGGTCGAGGTCGTCGCGCGGGGCGGTGGGGTCGGCCATCCGGTCAGCCTACGTCCGGCCCCCGGCGACGGGGCGTGCGGACGGCGACCGGCCGCGCGTGGCACCGGAGACCCACTGCCGGGAACCCGCTGCCGGCCGTGCATCGCCGGAGACCAACCGCCGGGAACCCATCGCCCGGGCCGTCCGACTACCTGGTCCGGGTCCGCAGCACGGGCCCTCAGTACGACCACCCGGTGCCAGGACCGAGCCCGGTCACCCGGGACCGTCACCGAGCACCATCACCGACCAGGAGAGTTGTCATGCGCCCTCGTGTCGTCTGCGGAATCGCGGCCGCCGTCGCCCTGTTCGCCACGGCCTGCGGAAGCGGGACCGGGGGCGGGCCGAGCGCCTCCGTCACCGTCCGGCCCGACGCCGGCGGTGGCTTCCCCGTCACGGTCGCCGACTGCGCGGGCAAGGAGACCACCATCGCCAAGGCGCCCGGCAGGATCGTCACCAGCAACGCCTCCAGCCTGGAGCTGCTGCTCCGACTCGGCGCGGGGGAGAGGGTGATCGGCACCGGCTTCCCGCCCGGCAAGGGCACCCTGCCCGCCGCGCTCGCCGAGCAGGGCGCCAAGGTGCCGGTACTCGGGGACAAGAGCATCCCGAAGGAGAAGCTCCTCGGCTCCGGCGCCGACCTCTACGTGGACACCTTCGGCGCGATGCCGATGATGGGCGGCGGCGCCACCGGGCCGAGCGAGGAGGAGTACGCGGCGGCCGGCATCCAGCACGTCTACCTGCTCTCCACCGCCTGCGCCGGGACGCCGAAGGCCGCCAAGGCGCCGCGCACCGACCTGGCCGGGATCGAGGAGGACGTCCGCCGGCTCGGCGCCGTCACCGGCACGGCCGCGCGGGCGGAGGAGCTGGTCGCGGGGATGGAGAAGCAGCTCGGCGAGGTCCGCACCGCGCTCGCCGCCGTGCCGGAGGGGCAGCGGCCGAGCTACTTCGTCTTCGACTTCGACGCCGGCACCAAGCAGCCGGTGGCGGTCTGCGGCCGGCAGGTCGCCAACGCCGTGATCACCCAGGCAGGGGCGCGCAACGTGTTCGCCGACTGCGACGCCGACTTCAAGCCCGGCTCCTGGGAGGACGTGGTCGCCAAGAACCCGGACTGGATCCAGCTGGCCGTGCGCAACCGGGGCAGCGAGGAGGCCACCCGTAAGGCCTTCGACGAGGCCGAGGCCTTCCTGAAGGGCTTTCCCGCGACCCAGGGCCTGAAGGCCGTCCAGGAGGGGCACTTCGTCCGGCTCGGCTCCGAGGTGACGACCATCGCGGGGGTGCGCAACGCCGACGCCGTCCGGCAGATCGCCGCGACCGTCCACCCTGACCTCGTCAAGGCCCCCGACCTCGCCAAGAACGGGCAGTAGCCGGTGACGTCGGCCACCGCTCGGAAGGAGCGCGGCGAAGTCCGCCCGGCCCGCATCCTGCGGGCCGGGCCGCTGGCCGCCGTCCTCGTCGTCGCCCTGGTGCTCGCGCTGACCGCCGCCGTCTCGCTCGGCTCGGTGGACGTCCCGGCCGCCGAGGTCTGGTCGGTGGTCGCCCGCCGGCTCACCGGCCGGGCCCCGGAGCCAGGCACCCGTGATCTCATCGTCTGGCAACTGCGCGTCCCCCGTGCCCTGTTGGCGGCCGTGGTGGGCGCCGGGCTCGGCCTGGTCGGCACCGCCGTGCAGGCTCTGGTCCGCAACCCGCTCGCCGACCCGTACCTGCTCGGCATCTCCTCCGGGGCCTCGCTCGGCGCGGTCGCCGCGATCGTCCTCGGCACCACCCTCGGGCTCCAGCTCTCCTTCGGCAGCGCGCTCGGCCTCACCGTCTCCCTGGCGGCGTTCGCCGGCGCGCTCGCCGCGTTCTCGCTGGTCTGGCTGATGGCCCGGCGCGGTGGCGGCTTCTCCCCGCTGCGCCTGGTCCTCGCGGGCATCGGCATCGCCCAGTTCCTCGGCGGCATCACCAGCTACCTGGTCCTGCAGACCCGCGACGAGCAGCAGACCAGGGGCGTGCTGTTCTGGCTGATGGGCAGCCTCGGCGGCGCTGTCTGGGCCCAACTCGCCGTCCCGGCCGTCGCGGTGGCGCTCGGGCTGGCCCTGCTCCAGGCCCGCGCCCGGGGGCTCAACGCGATGCTGATGGGTGACGAGACGGCCGCCGGGCTCGGTGTGGACGTCGCCCGGCTGCGCCGCGAGGTCTTCGTCGTCACCAGTGTGCTCACCGGGGTGCTGGTCGCCGTCTCCGGGGCGATCGGCTTCGTCGGGCTGATGGTGCCGCACGTGTGCCGGCTGGTGGTCGGCGCCGACCACCGGCGGCTGCTGCCGCTGTCCGCGCTCACCGGGGCGCTGCTGCTGGTCGTCGTCGACACGGTGGCCCGCACCGCCCTGGACGGCCAGGAACTGCCGATCGGCGTGGTCACCGCCGTCCTCGGCGCCCCCACCCTGCTCTACCTGCTGGACCGACGACTGGAGCGCAGTTGAGGATCGCCGTGGAGGACCTGAGTGTCGCCCTGGCCGGCCGGACGGTGCTGGCCGGGGCCAACCTGATCGCCGAGGAGGGGGAGATCGCCGGACTGGTCGGCCCCAACGGCAGCGGCAAGTCCAGCCTGCTGCGCACCGTCTACCGGCACCTGCGGCCCAGCGCCGGGCGGGTGCTGCTGGCCGGGCGGGACCTGGCGGAGCTACGGCCCGCCGAGTCCGCCCGGCACATCGGGGCGCTGCCCCAGGAGCGCGGCGGGGACTTCGAGTTGAGTGTCCGCGAGGTGGTCGCGATGGGCCGCACGCCCTACAAGCGGGCCTTCGCGGCCGACGACGCCGAGGACCGCCGGATCACCGCCGAGGCGCTGGCCCGGGTCGGCATGGCCGGGGCCGCCGACCGCCGGTTCGCCCAACTGTCCGGCGGGGAACGGCAACGGGTGCTGCTGGCCCGGGCGCTCGCCCAGCAGCCGGACGTCCTGGTGCTGGACGAGCCGACCAACCACCTGGACGTCCGGCACCAGGTCGAACTGCTCGCCCTGCTCCGGGAGCAGCGCCGCACCACCCTGGTGGCCCTGCACGACCTCAATGCCGCCGCCTCGGTCTGCGACCGGCTGCACGTCCTGCACCGCGGCGCCCTGGTGGCCTCCGGGACGCCGCGCGAGGTGCTGACCGCCGAGCTGCTGGCCGAGGTCTTCGGGGTGCGGGCCGCGGTGGTCGAACACCCGCTCACCGGCGACCCGTTGATCGCCTTCGACCACCGCGCCCCGGCAGCGGCGGCGGAGGCCGCCGTGCCGGGGCGCTAGGTTTTCCTTCCTTCCCGTACGGGACCGCGGCCTAGCGGCACTCGTAGTGGCTCGGCCGGCCGTCCCGCAGGACCAGTCGGCCGAGCCGGGCGGCCTCGTCGCTGCGCAGCAACTCCCGCTGGCCGTCGGCGCGGTGGAGCACGGAGGAGTGCCAAGGGGTGGTCCAGGAGTCGGCCGCCGCCAGCAGTCGGATGCCGAACTTGGACGCCCCGGCCGGCTGCGGGTGGATGGAGAGCCGGACGGCGCGCGGGTGGTGTTCGGCGATCAACTCGCCCCAGGCGCGGCTGCGCTGGATCACGCCGTAGGCGCGGCGGCGGCACTCCCGCTGGAGGGCGGAGCGGGTGCCGGTGAAGCCGACGGTGTCCTCGGTGAGGAAGCGGGTGATGCCCCGGTAGAGCCGCAGGGTCTCCTCCTCGGTCAGCACCTGTTCGCGCAGCTCCTCGACGCTCGGCGCGTACCGGGCGTGCACCCGGGCGCGCTTCTCGTCGTACGGGAGGTCGCCGAGGACGGCCCGCAGGTCGAAGGTGTCGAGGTGGGCCAGGCCCTCGCGGGCGATCATGGCGGTCAGGGCGTCCGAGTAGGCGTCTATGTGGTCGTCCGGGACGTTGATCAGGTCGCCGAAGATGTGCCCGTCCGAGCAGATCAGGATGCGCGCACCGGGTGCGTGCAGGCGGCCGATCTCGGCGCACAGGCCGTCGAGGAAGGTCAGCGACAGCCGTTCGCCCTCGTCGGGCAGGTGGCCGAGCACCTTCGCGGGGTTCGGCGACTTGCAGGGGAAGCCGGGCAGGGTCAGGACGATCGGTTCGCCGGCGGCGATGAAGTCCGCCAACTGCGCCAGCTGGAGCGGGAAGTGCTCCGGGCGGGCGTCGAACTCCGGGTCCGCGGCGCGGCGGTGCGGCAGCAGCAGGCCGAGGACGCGGGCGGCGAGGGCGGCGGCGGTGGTGCCGGTGTCGGGGGCGCCGGTGGCAGTGGTGAGGGCGTCGGGGGTGATGACGGCAGGGGCGGTGCCGACGGGCGGCATGGTGGGTCCTCCACGAAAGGCGGTGCGGTACGGGTTTCGGGCTCCGGGCGGGCGGAGCCGGACGGTCGGAGCCGGGGCGCGGTGCGCCCGGGGATCAGCGGCGGTGGGCGTAGGCGACCGGCAGCCGGTTCACCCCGCGGGCCAGGACGGCGGGGACCCAGGCCAGGTCCGCCAGGCCGTCGCCGGGCGCCTCGGCCGGACGCAGCCCGGGCAGCCGGGTGAGCAGGGTGGCGAGGGCGACCTGGAGTTCGGCCCGGGCCAGCGCGGCGCCGGGGCAGTAGTGGATGCCGTGGCCGAAGGCCAGGTGGGCGTTGGGCGTGCGGTCGAGGTCGAGGCGGTCGGGCTCGGGGAACTGCGCGTCGTCGCGGTTGGCGGCGCAGAGCGAGACGATCACCGAGTCGCCGGCCGGGACGGTGGTGCCGAACAGGTCGCTGTCCTCGGCGAAGAACCGCCAGGTGGTGAGCTCGAACGCGGCGTCGTGGCGCAGCAGTTCCTCCACCGCCCGGGCGAGCCGGCCGGGCTCGTCGACGCCCTCGCGCAGCCGGGCGAGCTGCTCGGGGCGGCGCAGCAGGGTGACCAGCATGGTGGTGATCTGGTTGGTGACCGGCTCCTGCCCGGCGACCAGCAGCTGGAACACCATCGAGTCCAGCTCCGCGCGGCTCAACTCGCCCGCGTCATGGGCGGCGACGAGCCGGCCCAGCAGGTCCTCCTGTGCCGCCCAGCCGGGTTCGCGGCAGTCGGCGCGCTTACGGGCGACGACGTCGGCGATGTACGTCTGGAGGCCGCGCAGTCGGGCCTCGTACGCCGGGCGGCCGGGGTCCTGCGGGCCGACCGGCTGGACCACCTTGCCCCAGTCCCGGTCGAAGCGGTCCGCCAACTCGGGCGGCAGGCCGATGACTTCGGCGAGCACCCGGAAGGGGTAGTGGGCCGCGAAGCCGGCCACCAGGTCCGCGCCGCCGGACTCCGGCAGCTCGTCCACCAGGGCATCGGCCAGCTCCTGGAACCGGGGGCGCAGCGACTCCACCCGGCGCGGGGCGAAGGCGTCGAGCACGAGCCGGCGCATCGAGGTGTGCTTGGGCGGGTCCTGGTGGAGCAGGTGGACCTGGAGCTGCGAGTGCTGGGGCTCGGGCATGATCGACGCGAGCCGGCGCCAGTTGTCGTTGCCGAGGCTGTGGTTCTTCCCGAGGCGGGGGTCGTTGAGGGCCGCGTGGGCGGCCCGGTAGCCGGTGACCAGCCAGGCGTGGATGCCGCTGGGGAACTCCACCCGGTGCACCGGCCCGGCCTCGCGCATCCGCTGGTAGAGCGGGTACGGGTCGCGCTTGTACTCCGGACCGTACAGCGGGACGGGGGAGGGCAGCCGGTCGTACCCGTACGGGCAGCGCGGGGCGTCGTCGGTGGCGGCCGGGTCGGGGATCGTGTCGGTCATCTGAAGCGGTCCTTCGGTGGGGAGGGGGTGGTGGTGGGGTGCGCTCGGGCGGGTGCGGCGCGGCGCGGTGCGGTGCAGTGCGGGGTGGGGCGGTCAGGGCCTGGGGCGGCGGTGCAGGGCGAGCAGCGCGACGGCGGTGGCCGCGACGAGGGCGGCCAGGGCGATTCCGGCCCGGGTCCCGGTGGTGTCGCGGGCCCCGGCCAGGGCGGTGGCGGTCGCGAGGGCCGGGCCGAGCGCGAAGCCGAGGCTGCGGGCGAGTTGGACGGCGGAGCCGGCGGTGGCGAGCTTCCCGGGTGGGGAGGCGGACATCACCAGGGCCTGGGTGGGGCCGCCGTTGAGGCCCATCCCGGCACCGGCGAGGGCGAGCCGCGCGGCGATCTCGGGGGCGGACCAGCCGGTGTCCAGCGGGACGAGCAGGGCCAGGCCGAGGGTGGTGACGGCGGCGCCGGTGAGCGCGGTCGGGCGGGCGCCCCAGCGGTCGGCCAGCCGGCCGCCGACCCGGCCGGCCAGCACCATGCCGAGCGGGAACGCCAGCATGGTGAGCGCGGTGGCCGTGGCGCTCTCGCCCCGAGGGCCGCGCAGGTGCTGGGCGAGCAGGTAGTGGCAGGCCGCGAATCCGGCGGCGAGCGCCAGCACGGAGGCGTTGACCCCGGCGGTCCCGGCGGCCCGCAGCACCTCGGCCACCGGTCGGCCGCCCGGGCGGTGCAGCCAGAGCAGCACCAGCGGAACGGCGGGCAGGACGAGCAGCAGCCACAGCGCGGACTTCGGGGCCAGGGTGAGCCCGAGCAGGACGGCGGCCACGGCGGCGCCGATCAGCGCGGCGTCGCCGAGCGAGGACCGGTCGGGCGGCCGCAGTCCGCCTCGGCGCGGGGCGTGGCGCCGCACGATCAGCACGGCGGCCAGGCAGACCGGCAGCTTCACCAGGAAGATCGCCCGCCAGCCCAGGTGGTCCAGCAGCAGACCGCCGATCACCGGCCCGGTGACGGCGCCGAGCGGACCAAGCGTCGCGGGCACGCTCATCGCCCGGCCGCGCAGCTCGGGCCGGACGGAGGTCGCGGCGAGCACCGGCATCAGGACGAAGAGCACGGCCCCGAAGGCGCCTTGGAGCAGCCGGGCCGCGATCAGCCAACCGGCCCACGGGGCGCAGGCGGCCAGCACGCTGCACAGGGCGAAGCAGCCGACCGCGAGCAGCAGGGCCGAGCGGGTGCCGACCTGGTCCAGCCAGCGACCGGCGGGCAACAGCAGGGCGACGAGCGGGAGTTGGTACCCGAGGACGGCCCACTGGGCGACCCCGGGGGAGACGTGCAGGCCGGCCGAGATGTCGGTGAGCGCGAGGTTGACCACGTTCATGTCGAGCATGGCGACGAAGGACAGCAGTCCGGCGGCGACGACCAGGCTCCAGCGGTCCGCCGGTGGTTGCTGACGCTCCGTCAGAGATGAGGCGGTCGGGGTTGGTTGCGCCGTCATGAAGTCCCTCCGTCTCCCGTACTGCTGTACCGGACGCCGCCTCGGCGGCGGGGTCCGGTACAGCAGTCGGTGGCGAGGGGGCTCCGGTTCCGAACACTTGGGGGATTTCTTCTCGATAGCCGGAAGCTGACGGCTGGCAGCGGACAACGGACAGACGACAGACGACAGACGACAGCTTTCAGCGAACAGATAACAGATTTCGAAATCTGTTATCTGTTCGCTGTCAGTTGTCCGCCGCTGCCCGCTGCCAGCCGCCCGCCCGCCGCTCAGCAGGCGGTCGCGAGCTCCCCGGCCTCGGCGGCGCGCAGGCGTGCCACCAGCTCCTCCCGCGCCCGGGCGACCCGGGAGCGGACGGTCCCGACGGGGCAACCGGCGACCTCGGCCGCCTCGGCGTAGCTCAGGCCGACCACCTGCGTCAGCACGAAGGCCTCGCGCCGCTGGGCGGGCACCCGGTCGAGCAGGTCGCCGAGCGCGACGCCGTCCTCGAACCCGGCCGTCGGTGCGCCGCCCTGCCGCTCCGCCGCCTCCTGCCAGTCCGGCAGGGCCGCGCAGCGCGGCCGGGCGGCGGCCATCCGGTACCGGTCGATCACCGTCCGCCGGGCGATCGACAGCAGCCAGGTGCGGGCGGAGGAGCGCCCCGCGAACGCGGGCAGGCCGCGCAGTGCGCGCAGGAAGGTCTCCTGGGCGAGGTCGTCGGCGGACTGCACGTCGGTCAGGTGGGCGACGAAGCGCCAGACGTCCCGCTGGGTCGCCCGGACGAAGGCCTCGACGTCGGCCGCCCGTCCGGAGCGGGCGGTCAGCGCCAGTGCGGTGAGCTGCTCGTCATCCACGGCGGCCCCCTGCCCGGCCGGTCCCGGCGGCACGGCCATGCGGGACGATGGTCGTATGAGATGCGCGCAGTTCCGTACCGCTCTGTCCGCCCGGCTCGACGGCGAACCGAGCGGTCTGCCGGAGGTACGGCTGGACAGGCACGTCGCGCGCTGCGCCGGCTGCCGGGAGTGGCTGGCCAGGGCCGAGCAGCTGCACGGCCGGGTGCGGGCGGGCGCCACCGACGGGCCCTCGCCCGAGTGGTCGGCCCGGCTGCTGGCCCGGCTGGGCGAGGGCGGCCCCGAAGGCCGTGCTCCGGACGGACCGCGGTCCGTCGAGCGCTAGGCGCGGTGGGCGTGCCCGGCGGGGCGGGCGCGTCCGGGGGAGCGGGAACGGCGGGACGGTGGCGCCGGCCGGAGCCGGTGCGCCGTCGAAGTCAGGCATGGGAAGGTCCCGAGGGGAAGGCGGGGAGCGGCACCGCGCAGGGCGGCACCGTCGGCGTCCATGGGCAGCCGCGCGGCACGCCGGCCCTGGGGAGGCGCGGCGGCGGACGACGGCCCGCACCCTGACGGCACGACGGCGCGGGGCGCGGCCGTACGGCAGGGCGACCTGCCCGTCGCGGGGTCCCGGTGGCCGGAGGTGGCCGGGCGGGGAGAAGCAGCGGCGGGCGCGTCAGCAGGCGAGGGCGAACGCCGGCGGCCCGCGCCGGACCACGGCATGCGTCAGCAGCACCGACCGGGGCGGCCGGGCCCGGTCGTCGGCCGGGCGGGACGGTGCCGGGGCCCGGTAGCCGAAGGGGCGCGCGAACAGCGCCAGCAGCGGGAGCAGGAGCGCGCCCGCGACCACCGCGCCGAGCGCACCGAGCAGCTCGAAGAGCCGGACCAGCGCCGCGTCGCCGCGCCAGAGCAGGAGCGCGCACGCCAGCGCGGCGAGCACGTGGGCGGCGGCCATTCCCGGTGACATGCCGTGGGACATCCCGTGCGCCATGTCGTGCGCCGGTCCTTGCGCCGGTGCGCTCACCAGGTCCTGCGCCGTGCCGTACGACCCGCCGCCGTACGACCCGCCGCCGTGCAACGCGCCGTCGGGCATCATGTGCGGTCCGTCGGGCATCCCGGTCATCCCGGGCAGGCCCGCGTCCACGGCGGTCGCGCCCGAGCCCCCGTGGTGCGTCCCGGCCGCCGGCCGCAGACCGCCGGTGGCCGGCGGGACGTCCGGGTCGATGCCCGCCATCCGCGCCAGTTCGACCGGGGAGAGCCCGCCGGGCGCCCGGTCGGGGTTGCAGAGCAGGAGGGCGGCCCAGTCCGTGGTGGCGAGCCGGCCGAGGCCGCCGCCCCCTCGGGAGAACGCCGCGGCCTGTTCGAACAACTGGTGCAGCGCGGTCTGCGCCACGACCATCCAGAGGCTGATCACCCCGAGTCCGCGCCGCTTCCCGGCGAGCAGCCAGGTCAGCCCGAGGACCGCCCCGGACCCGCCGGCCAGCACCGTCGGAGAGACTCCGGATCCGGCCATGGCGACGTGCGCGGTGGCGGCCATCGCCACGCACAGCGCGGCGAAGACCACGGCGCGCAGCAGGCGGATCCGGTCGGTCATCACGATGGCACTCATCGTCGCACCCGCCCTGCCCGGCCCGTAGCGCACCCTCCGGTCATGGCCGGTTCTGTGCCGTGAGACCATGCCCGGCCGCCGGCCCCCGGAGCCCGCCGGATCACCACCCGGTTCGGCCCGCCGACCTGACGCGACGAACCGAACAACGGCTCGTAGGACCATCGGGGCGGTTTGACAGCACGTACCCCATTGCTCACTTAATGTGCACCACCCCGTACGGTGCGTATCGGGACGACGCTGTTCAGAAGCAGGGAGGTCCGGCCTTGGAGACCCCGACGGATACCTCGGCGCCCATTGCCGACAATGCCAAGTCCGCTGCCCCCACGGAGCCGACCGTCCCGCAGCAGGCGACAGGCCGGAAACAGGCGACGGCCGTGGTTGAAGTCGAAGCCGAGGAACTCGGCGAGCAGGCCGAAGCCGCCGCCCCGGCCGGAGCTGTCGAGCAGGCCGGAGCTGTCGAACCGGCCGAAGCCGTCGAGCCGGCTGAAGCAGAGGAGTCGGCCAAGGCTGAGGAAGCTGCCGCCCCGGCCGAATCCGCCGAGTCGGCCGACGTCGCCGGACCAGCCGAAGCCGCGGAGCGGGCTGAAGCCGAAGAGCCGACCGAAGCGGCGGACGCGGCCGGAGCCGCTGAACCGGCCGAGGCCGCAGAGCAGGCCGACCCACCCGGATCCACCGAGCCCGCCGACGAGGCTGACCCCGCCACCCCGGCTGAAGCAGCGGAGTCGGCCGAGGCCGCCACCCCGGCCGAGCCCGCGAAGCCGACCGAGCCCGCCGCCCTGCCCGCGTCCGTCGACCTCGCGGACCCCGGCTTCTGGCAGCTGCCCGCCCCCGACCGCGCCGCCGCCTTCGCCGAGCTGCGCCGCCGCCCCGGTCCGGTGTTCTTCGGCGACCGTGCCACCGGTCGCGGCTTCCACGCCCTGGTCCGTCACGCCGACGTGGTCGAGGCCAGCCGCACCCCCGCCGTCTTCCTCAGCGGCCCCGGTGTGACCACCCCCGTCCCGGCCCGCTGGGTCCGGCTGCTGTTCGGCGACTCGATGGTCAACCTGGACGACCCCCGCCACGCCCAGCTGCGCCGGATCGTCTCGCGGGCGTTCACCCCGCGGCTGCTCGACCGGGTCGAGGAGGACGTCCGGCGGATCAGCACCGAGCTGGTCGACCGGATCGAGCGGGAGCGGCCGGAGGACTTCGTGACTGCGGTCGCCGCCGAACTCCCGTTCCAGGTGATCTGCACCATGATGGGCATCCCGGAGCGGCCGCGCCGCACCATCCTCGACCTGGTCAACCGCACCTCCGAGGACATCGGTGTGGCCCGGCCGCTGCGCCGCCGGCTGCGGGTGCCGGGGCGCGGGCTGCGGGCGCTCGCCCGGATGCAGGGCATCGTCACCGGGATCGGCCGCCGTCGCCGTCGCCGGCCGGAGGAGGACCTGATCTCCGCGCTGGTCACCGCCGACGTGGACGGCCGCCGGCTCACCGGACGCGAGCTGGGCGCCTTCTTCAGCCTGCTGCTGGTCGCCGGGGTCGAGACCACCCGCAACGCGCTGGCCCACGGCCTGCACCTGCTGACCGTCCACCCCGAGCAGCGCGCCCTGCTGCTCGAGGACCTCGACGGACGGCTCGGCGGCGCGGTGGACGAGATGGTCCGCCACGCCACGCCGATCATCCAGTTCAACCGGACCCTCGCCGTCGACCACGAGCTGGGCGGCTCCGGCGGCCCGCTGCTGCGCGCGGGGGAGAAGGTCGCGCTGTTCTACGGCTCGGCCAACCGCGACGAGGAGGTCTTCCCCGACCCCGACGTCTTCGACATCACCCGCACGCCCAACGCCCACCTCGGCTTCGGCGGCGGCGGTCCGCACTACTGCCTCGGCGCGCACCTGGCCCGGCAGGAGATGACGACGCTGTTCCGCGAGCTGTTCACCCGCCTTCCCGAGGCGCGGTCGGTCGGCGAGCCGCAGCTCGTCCCGTCCAGCTTCGACCACCGGGTCCGCTCGCTGCGCTTCACCTTCTGAGCCTCCTGAGCGCCCCGGCCGCCCTAGATGTCCCGGCTGCCCCGGCCACCCTGGGCGCCCCGGAGGTCCAGGCCGCCCCGGACGCTCCGGGCCTCCTGAGCGACCGGTCCCCTCCGGACGGCCGGGGCTCCGGCGGCTACTCGGCCGGCTCCCAGACCGCGTTGTCGTGCGCGAACAGCACCCGGTGCGGCCCGTGCTCGGCCACCCGGTCGAGCCAGGCCCGGTACCCGGGCAGCGGCGGGGCCACGCCCTCGCGCACCGCCCGCCGGGCGAGCACCGCCTGCCCGTACTCGGAGGCGAAGTCGTAGGCCTGCCCGGCCAGCAGGACCGGCCCGCCGCCCGGGCGGTCCACCAGCAGCGACTGGTGGCCCCCGGTGTGGCCGGGGGTGGGCAGCACCCGGACGCCCGGCCAGACCTCGGCCTCGCCGTCGAGTTCGCGGTACTCGGCGCCGGGGAAGTCGACCAGCGCGTCGATGGTGTACCCGCCGCGCCGGGCGGTGGCCAGCTCCTCGGCCTGGACCAGGACGGGCGTGCCGGCGAACAGCGGGTTGCCGCCGCAGTGGTCGAAGTGGAGGTGGCAGTTGACCACCAGGTCGATGTCGGCGACGGCGACCCCGGCCGCCGCGAGCGCCTCCGGCAGCGGGCGGCGGACCGGGCGGTAGTGCGCCTCGGTCTCCGGCTCGCCGCCACCGATCCCGGTGTCGAACAGCAGCAGCCCCTCCGGACGCCGGACCAGGTACGCGAGCACCGGTTCCACGCGCGGCTCCGGGCCGCCCACTTCGGTGGCCGGTCGGACGAAGTACCCCAGGTCGAGACGGCGGATCACGTGCAATTCAGCCCCCATGTCGCAGTGCGTCGCTCTGCCCCCGTACGGGCGGCCGCGCGGGCCCCCCGTTCGCACCCTACCCGCCGACCGGCAGCCCCCGGTCGGCCTTCACCTGCTTCATCGTCAGGTGCGAGTTGACCTGCGCGATGCCCGGCAGGCCGGAGAGCACGTCGGTGATGAAGCGTTCGTACGCGGCGATGTCGGCCACCGCGATCCGCAGCAGGTAGTCGGGCTCGCCGAACAGCCGGTGGGCCTCCACCACCTCCGGCAGCTCGGCCACCCGGCGCTCGAACTCGGCGACCGTCACCTGGTCCTCGTGACGCATGGTGATCGTCACGAAGGGCTGGAACCCGCGCCCGACCGCCGCGCCGTCCAGCACCGCCCGGTAGCCGCGGATCACACCGTCCTGCTCCAGTTGGCGCACCCGGCGCAGGCAGGGGGACGGGGTGAGGTCCACCCGGGAGGCCAGCTCGGCATTGGTCAGGCGCCCGTCCTGCTGGAGCTCGCGGAGGATTCTGCGGTCGATTCGGTCCATGGCGCAACATTCTGCCAAAACGCCGCTCCGACCAGCACGAAGTCGCCATCGCGTGCCAGCCCGATCCGGCTACCTTCAGTGACCGAACCCGCTGCCGGGTCACTCCGGCAGATCCCCGGGGCACCCCGGCAGGCCGCTGGAACAACCTCCGGCCGACCCGCCGGAACGACCCCTGGCCGATCCGCCGGGCCCACACCGCGACGAGCACGACAGGCCACGCCCACGCCCATGGACACCCACGCCCTCCTCCTCTTCCTCGGAGTCGACCTCCTGCTGGTCTGCACCCCGGGCCCCGACTGGCTCTACATCGCCGCCCGCGGCCTCGGCCAGGGACGCCGTGCCGCGCTGATCGCGGTCGGCGGGGTCTGCGCCGGGTACGCCGTCCACACGCTGCTCTCCAGCGCCGGACTGGCCGCCGCGCTGCGCGCCGTCCCGGCCGCCCTGCCCGTGCTGCGCCTCACCGGCGCCGCGTACCTGCTGGTGCTGGCCGTCATGATGCTGCTGGCGCTGCGCAAGAGCGGGGGCGCGGCCGCCCTCACCGCGCCCAAGCCGCAGCCCACCGCGACGGTGCTGCGCCAGAGCATGCTGACCGCGCTGCTCAACCCCAAGGGCCTGCTGCTCTACCTGTCCCTGGTGCCGCAGTTCGTCGACCCGGACGCCGCCCTGCCGGTCGGCGGCCAGGTGCTCGCGCTCGGCTCGCTCAACGTGCTGGCCTGCGCGGTGGTGTACGGGCTGGTCGCGTACGCCAGTGGGCGGCTCGGCGGCCGGTTCGGCGGCACCCCGCAGGCGGCCCGCCGGATGACCATGGTCTCGGCGGTGCTGTTGATGCTGGTGGCGGGCGTCACAGCGAGCGCCTGAGAACGGGAGCACAATGCCGGGCATGACCGAGCGCCCGTTGCCAGAAGGAACCACCGCGGCCACTGGAACCACCGGGACGGCGGCAGCCGCCGGAGCCGTCGACCGCCCGACCGCCCACGCCTGGGCGGCTCTCGGCGGACCGCCCGAGCTGCTGGAGCGGGTGACCTTCCACGGCCCGGAGGACGTCCTGCCCTCCGGGCTGCCGGTGCGCCGGCTCGCCCGGGCCACCGTGGCGGTCTGTTCGCTGGCCGCCGCCGAGCTCGCGTCCCACCGCACCGGAGGCTCTGCGCCCCTGGCCGCGTCCGTCCCCGCCGTCCGGGTGGACCAGGGGGCCGTCGCCACCGCCTTCGTCAGTGAGCGGCACCTGACGGTCGACGGCCGCGCGCCCGTCAACTTCGCCCCGCACTCCGGCTTCTGGCGCACCGCCGACGGCTGGGTGCGCACCCACGCCAACTACCCGCACCACCGGACCCGGCTGCTCTCCGCCCTCGGCCTCGCCGCGGACGCCGGGCCCGAGCAGCTCGCCGAGGTGCTCGGCAGGCTGCCGGCCGAGCGGATCCAGGAGCGTGCGTACGCGGCGGGAGCGCTCGCGGTGGCCGTCGTGCCGGTGAGCAGCGCCGTGCACCCCCTCGTGGAGCACCTGGAGGTCGGCGCCGCTGCCGGAACCGCGCCGGTCCGCCCGCTCGGCCAGGCCCCGGTGGACCGGCCCGCCGCCGGGATCCGGGTCCTCGACCTGAGCCGCGTGATCGCCGGACCGGTGGCCACCCGTACCCTCGCCCTGCTCGGCGCCGACGTCCTGCGGGTCGACTCGCCCCGGCTGCCCGAGGCCGACGACGCCCACGCCGACACCGGTTTCGGCAAGCGCTCCACCCGCCTCGACCTCGCCGAGCCCGCCGACCGCGCCGTCTTCGACGGCCTGCTCGCCACCGCGGACGTCGTCGTCTCCGCGTACCGCCCCGGCTCCCTCGACGCCCACGGCCTCGGCCCCGACGCGCTGTTCGCCCGTCGCCCGGACCTGATCCTCACCCAGCTCTGCGCCTGGGGCTGGACCGGCCCCTGGGCCGGGCGGCGCGGCTTCGACAGCCTGGTCCAGGCGGGTGTCGGCATCGCCGCCCACGAGGCCGCCCCCGAGACCGGATCCGCCACCGGCGGCCGCCCCGGCGTGCTGCCCGCCCAGGCCCTCGACCACGGCACCGGCTACCTCGTCGCCGCCGCCGTGCTGCGCTCCCTCACCGACCAGCGCACCCGCCGCCCCGGCGGCCGCCACCTGCGCTTCTCCCTCGCCGGCACGGCCTCCTGGCTGCTGCACGGCATCGAACCGGAGACGCCGCGGGGAGGCCCGTCCGAGCCCTACGACCCCGCCCGCCGGCTGGCCGAGGTCGACTCCCCGTACGGGCGGTTGCGCCACGCCCTGCCGCCGATCGGGTACGAGGGGGCGCCCGCCGACTGGTCGCGCCCGCCGGGGCGTTGGGGAACGGACGAGCCGGTCTGGCTCTGACGGCCTCGGGCGGGCGCTGTCCGAGGCGTCTGGCAGCATCGCCGTCATGACCGCACACGCCACGGACTACACCTGGTTCACCCGGCGCTACCCCGTCCTGGGTGAGGCCTGCTGCCTCACCCAGGTGCAGGGGCTCGAGGCCGGTGAACTGCTGTGCCGCTTCAACGCCCTGCCGGGGACGGGCGCCGTCGGGCTGGAGGAGGTGGTGGCCCGCTGGAGCTCCTACACGAACGGGGCCGACGCCGAGGCCAGGGAGCTGTTCGACCCCGCCGAGGACCGGCTGCTCGTCGCCGTCACCGAACTCGACGGCTGGGCGCTCGCGGTGGAGCCCTTCGGCTACCTCGGCACCCTGGACGCGGAGATCCTCCGGCTCGCCGAGGGCACCCGGCTGGTCTCGCACTACCGCAACGCCCTGGGGGCCGACCACTTCCACTGGTGGGAGCACGGCATCCAGCGGCTGCACTTCGAGCCGCTCTTCCCCGACCAGCGGGACGGCACGGACGCCGAGGCGCCCGGCATCCCCGAGCTGCTGACCGCCTGCGGCTTCGAGCTGGAGACGGAGGCGTACGACCTGTGCGGCGAAGCCGCGTTCGCGCTCGCCGAGCGGCTGACCGACGTCCGGCTCGACCCGGAACGGCTGGAGGCCGCGACCTTCCGGATCGGCTACGCCCCGCGTCCGTGAGCCGTTCCGTGCCCGTGAGCCGCTCCGCGTCCGTGAGCCGTTCCGCCCAGCGCTGAGGCCGCGCCCCGGCGGGACGCGGCCTCGGTGTACCGGACGGCTGTTGTCAGACCCCGGACGGGATCTGCTTGGCCCGGCTGCGGACCTGGAGCGCCGTCACGATCTCGACCAGGCCCAGGATCACCAGCCAGCACCCGGACAGTACGGCCAGCGCGGTGATCGACCCGACCGGCCACACCATCAGCAGCACACCGGCCAGGGTGTTGGCCACGCCCGCGAAGGCCTGCCAGCCCCGGGCGGGCATCATCGGGTCGGAGATCGCGGCGGCGAGCTGGGTGATGCCGCGGAACAGCCAGCCGATCCCGATCCAGAGCGCGAGCAGCAGCAGCGACTGCACCGCACTGCGGAAGCAGAGCAGTCCCAGCAGCACGCAGATCGCGCCGCTGATGAAGGCCAGCACCCGCAGCGCGGTGGTGGAGTGGGTGCCGAACGCGGCGATCAGCTGCACGATGCCGATCACCAGCAGGTAGAGGCCGAACAGCACGCCCACCACCAGGAGCGTCTCCCGGGGCCAGGCGAAGACCACGATCCCGAGGGCGAGCGAGGCGAGTCCGGCGACCAGCAGGACCTGCCAGGCGGCCTTGGCGAGCAGTCCGAGCGGACCCTGGACCGGGGTGCCGTCGGGGGTGATGATCGGAGGGGCCACGGTGGCGTACTCCTCGGGGCTGACGCCGGGGCGGCCGGCTGACGGGCAGGGAACGAACCCCAGCCTCTCCGCGCCACGGTCGGACCGCGCGTCGGATACGGCCGTTCGGGGGATTCGCCGCGGTCGCCGGAACGTCACCCTCCGGACACTTGCCGTCGATACCATCCGTCGGTATGACTTCTGAAGGGTGGGGGACCCCTCCGGTCGAGCCGATCAGCCAGCACTACATCGTCTGCGGGGGCAACGCGCTGGCACACCGACTGGTCCTGGAACTCGTCGAGCACTACGAGGTGCCGGTCGTCGTCCTGGTCGCCGACCGGACCCGCGACCACGCGCCGCAGATCGAGCAACTCTCCGGCGTGGCGGCGGTCGTGGAGTACACCAGCGTCACCGAGGAGGCGCTGCGCGCGGTGTCCATCGGCACCGCGCGCGGTCTCGCCCTGGTCGAGGGGAGCGACCAGGAGAACATCCACGCCGCGCTCAGCGCGCAGAACCACAACCCGGACATCCGCATCGTGTTCCGGATGTTCAACCAGCGGCTCGGCGAGAACATCGAACGGCTGCTCAGGAACGGTGCCGCGCTCTCCGGCTCCGCCACCGCCGCCCCGGCCTTCGCCTCCGCGGCGCTCGGGCGGCCCAACTCGGTGGAGATCGAGGGGCGTTACCTGCACATCGCGTTCGACGACGACATCACCTCCGACCGGATCTGCGTGGTCGCCGACCAGATCGACCGGCAGGACCTCGGAAGGATCCGGCTGCTGCCCGAGCAGCAGGGCGACTCGGCCGAATTCGTCCGGCTCGCCGCCGAGTTCGGCGACCAGGGGCCGATCCGCCCCGGTGGCGTACGGCCCGAACCGGCGCCAGCGGCCGAACCAACGCTGGCGGCCGACCGGGAGCCTTCGGCCGAACCGGAGCCTTCGGCCGGGCCGATGCCGGCGGCCGGTCCGGTGCCGTCGCCCGGCCCCGCCCGGGAGGGGGAGCCGGGCGGCCGGGCGGCGCTCCAGGTGCTGCGGATCGAGCCCCGGGAACCGATCGACTGGATGAGACGGCTGCGCTGGCGGCTGCTCGACACCATGCGCTTCTTCACCAGCGCCCGGATGCGCCTGGTGCTGCTCACCGCCCTCGCGGCGGTGCTGCTGGCCTTCGGCGTGCTCTGGTACCTCAACCGGAACTTCGGCTGGACCGTCTACATCGCGCTGCTCGACCTGGCCGGCGCCGCCCAGCCGGACCAGCTCTCCGACGTCGCCGCCGGGACGGGGGCGGGCACCGGCGGGTTCTGGCAGCGGGTCGCGCAGGTGGTGATCACCATCTGCGGGATCACCTTCGCGCCGGTCGCCACCGCGATCGCGGTCGAGGTGCTGGGCTCCGGGCGGCGCGGGCAGCCGCGCAACCCCGGGGCGGGCACCCGGGACCACGTGATCGTCGTCGGCCTCGGCAACGTCGGCACCCGGGTCGCGACCCAGCTGCACACCATGGGCGTGCCGGTGGTCTGCATGGAGCGGGACCCGCAGGCGCGCGGCATCGCCGCCGTACGGGCACTGGGGATCCCGGTGGTGATGGGCGACGGCCCGTTCGAACAGCAGCTGCGCCGGGCCCGGCTGAAGCACAGCAGGGCGCTGGTCGCGGTCAGCGGGGACGACGCCACCAACCTGGAGGCGGCCCTGGAAGCGCGCCACGGCAATCCCGAGGTCCGGGTGGTGGTGCGGCTGTTCGAGGACGACTTCGCGAGTCACTTCTACAAGACGCTGGACAACGCGGCCTCCCGGTCGGTGTCCTACCTGGCCGCGCCCGCCTTCGCGGCGGCGCTGATGGGGCGCGAGGTGCGCGGGACGCTGTCGGTGCTCCGGCACGTGCTGCTGATCGCCGAGCTGACGGTGGAGGACGGCAGCGGGCTGATCGGGCTGAACCGGCACGACCTGGAGGACCCGGGCGGCGTCCGGGTGATCGCGGTGCGCTTCGCCCACGGCGGGCAGCTGCAGTGGAACTTCCCCGACCGCACCCGGCGGCTCGCCCCGGGCGACCAGATCGTGGTCGCCGCCACCCGCAGCGGGCTCGCCCGGCTGAACACGGTGGCGGTGGAGGAGCAGGGCTGAGCGGGGCTGTCCTCGGACGGGGTTCAGCTGACAGATTTCAGATTTCAACATCTGAAATCTGAAATCTGTCAGCTGTTATCCGTCGGCCGTCAGTTGTCAGCCGTCCTCGGCCGTCAGCGGTTCTGGAACTCCGGCGGGCGCTTCTCGGCGAAGGCCGTCATGCCCTCCTTCTGGTCCGCCGTGGCGAAGGCCGCGTGGAAGAGCCGGCGCTCGAAGCGGACGCCCTCGGCGAGCGTCGTCTCGAAGGCGCGGTTGACGCTCTCCTTCATCATGATCGCGGCCGGGGCGGACATCGCCGCGATCGTCTCGGCGGTGGCCAGCGCCTCGGACAGCAGCTGGTCGGCGGGGACGATCCGGGAGACCAGTCCGGCCCGCTCGGCCTCCTCGGCGCCCATCATCCGACCGGTCAGGCACAGCTCCATGGCCTTCGCCTTGCCGACCGCCCGGGTCAGCCGCTGCGAGCCGCCGATGCCCGGGATGACGCCGAGCTTGATCTCCGGCTGCCCGAACTTCGCGGTGTCCGCCGCCAGCAGGACGTCGCACAGCATGGCCAGCTCGCAGCCGCCGCCCAGCGCGAACCCGGCCACGGCCGCGATCACCGGCTTGCGCAGGGCGCCGAGCCGGTCCCACGGGCCCAGCCAGTCGTCCAGGTAGACGTCCGGGAACCGGTTGCCCTGCATCTCCTTGATGTCGGCGCCGGCCGCGAAGGCCTTCTCCGAGCCGGTGATCACCAGACAGCCGATCTCCGGGTCCCGGTCGAAGGCGGTCGCGGCGGCGACCACCTCGTTCATCAGCTGGGTGTTCAGCGCGTTGAGCGCCTTGGGCCGGTTGAGCGTGATCAGCCCCACCCGGCCCTTGCGCTCGACCAGGATCGTCTCGTAGGTCTCGGTCTCGGTCATCGCCGTCGACTCCCATTTCCGCTGCTCGGCGCCCGTGGGCGCGCCCTGACCACCCAACGATCTACGACGCGCCCCGCCTCGCGCCAGTCTTGGTATGCGAGACGCCGGTCACCAGGGGACGGAGGCGGCGGCACGGGCGACGGGACGGAGGCGGCGCCGGGACGGAGTGCCGGCCGGACGGACGCCGGGCCGGTCAGAAACGGACGCCGTAGCGCTCCGCCGCCTGCCGTACGGTCTCCGCCTTCACCTCGCCGCGGCGGGCCAGCGCGGCCAGCGCCGCGACCGTCACCGACTCGGCGTCCACCCCGAAGTGCCGCCGCGCCGCCGCCCGGCTGTCCGAGAGGCCGAAGCCGTCGGTGCCCAGCGAGGTCCAGTCCTGCTCCACCCACGGGCGGATCTGGTCCGGCACCGCGCGCATCCAGTCGCTGACCGCCAGCACCGGCCCGGGTGCCCCGGCCAGCGCCCTGGTCACGTACGGGACGCGGGCCGCCGCGCCGGTACCGGCCGCGGCCTGCGCCAGGTTGGCCGCGTCGCAGTCCAGCGCCTCGCGGCGCAGCTCCGTCCAGGAGGGTGCGGACCAGACGTCGGCCGCCACGCCCCACTCCTCGCCGAGCAGCCGCTGCGCCGTCAGGGCCCACTGCACGGCGGTGCCGGAGGCGAGCAGTTGGAGCCGCGGCGGGTCGGCGGGCAGGTCGACGGCCGGGGTGGCGGACGACGCGGCGGCGTCCGCTGTGCGGTAGCGGTAGAGGCCGCGCAGGATGCCGTCCACGACCTCCTCGCCGTCCGGGAGCGCGGGCTGCACCAGCGGCTCGTTGTAGACGGTGAGGTAGTAGAACACGTCCTCGCCGTGGGGGTGTTGCTCGCTGCCGCCGTACATCCGGCGCAGGCCCTCGCGGACGATCACGGCCACCTCGTAGCCGAACGCCGGGTCGTAGGAGAGCGCGGCCGGGTTGGTGGAGGCGATCAACTGGGAGTGCCCGTCGGCGTGTTGGAGGCCCTCGCCGGTCATGGTGGTGCGGCCGGCGGTGGCGCCGATCAGGAAGCCGCGGCCCAACTGGTCGGCCATCGCCCACATCTGGTCGGCGGTGCGCTGCCAGCCGAACATCGAGTAGAAGATGTAGAACGGGACGACCGGCTCGCCGTGGGTCGCGTACGAGGTCGCGGCGGCGGTCAGCGAGGCCATCGAACCGGCTTCGGTGATGCCCTCGTTGAGGATCTGGCCGGTCGCCGACTCCTTGTAGTGGAGCAGCTGGTCGCGGTCGACCGGGTCGTAGGACTGCCCGAGCGGGGAGTAGATCCCGGCGGTCGGGAAGAGCGACTCCATGCCGAAGGTGCGCGCCTCGTCCGGGACGATCGGCACCCAGCGGTGGCCGGTCGCCTTGTCCCGCAACAGGTCCTTGACCAGCCGGACGAAGGCCATGGTGGTGGCGATCTCCTGGCTGCCGGAGCCCTTGAACAGCGTCTCGAAGGGCTTCGCGGGCGGGGTGGGCAGCGGGGTGAAGCGCACCCTGCGGGCGGGCGCCGGCCCGCCCAGTGCGGCGCGGCGCTCGCGCAGGTAGCGGGCCTCCGGCGAGTCCGGGCCGGGGTGCGCGTACGGGGGCAGCGGGTCGTTCAACGCGGCGTCCGGAATGGGGAGTTCGAGCAGGTCGCGCATGGCCCGGAACTCGGCTCCGGAGAGCTTCTTCATCTGGTGGTTGGCGTTGCGGGACTCGAAGCCGGGGCCGAGCGTCCAGCCCTTGACGGTCTGCACCAGCACCACGGTGGGCGCGCCCCGGTGTTCCAGCGCCGCACGGTAGGCCGCGTACACCTTGCGCGGCTCGTGGCCGCCCCGGGAGGTGGCGACCGTCTCGATCAGCCGCCGGTCGTCCACGGTGTCGGCGAGCGCCCGCAGTTCGGGCGAGCTGTGGAAGAGGTGCTCGCGGACGTACCCGGCGTCCGAGGCGGCGTAGGTCTGGAACTGCCCGTCCGGCACCTCGCCGAGCCGGCGGACCAGTGCGCCCGTGGTATCGCGGGCCAGCAGCTCGTCCCAGGCCTCGCCCCACAACGACTTGACCACGTTCCACCCGGCCGCGCGGAAGCGGCGCTCCAGCTCCTGCACGATCTTGCCGTTGCCGCGCACCGGCCCGTCCAGGCGCTGCAGGTTGCAGTTGACGACGAACGTGAGGTTGTCCAGGCCCTCCCGGGCGGCCAACGCGAGCGCGGCGGTGGACTCGGGCTCGTCCATCTCGCCGTCGCCGAGGAAGGCCCACACGTGCGAGCCGGAGGTGTCCTTGATCCCGCGCGCGGTCAGGTAGCGGTTGAACCGGGCCTGGTGGATCGCGGAGAGCGGCCCGAGGCCCATCGAGACGGTCGGGAACTCCCAGAACCAGGGCAGCCGGCGCGGGTGCGGGTAGGAGGGCAGGCCGTCGCCGCCGGCCTCCTGGCGGAAGCGGTCCAGCTGGGCCTCGGAGACCCGGCCCTCCAGGAACGCGCGGGCGTAGACGCCGGGGGCGGCGTGGCCCTGCACGTACAGCTGGTCGCCGGAGCCGTCGGCCTCCTTGCCGCGGAAGAAGTGCTGGAAGCCGACCTCGTACAGCCAGGCGGCGGAGGCGTAGGTGGCCATGTGCCCGCCCAGGCCGCCGCGGTGGTTGCCCCTGGTCACCATGGCGGCGGCGTTCCAGCGGTTCCAGGCGGTGATCCGGCGCTCCATCTCCTCGTCGCCGGGGAACTCCGGTTCGGCGGCGGTGGGGATGGTGTTGACGTACGGGGTGTCCAGCAGCGGAGGGACGTCGAGCCGCTGCAGCTCGGCGTGCTCGACGAGGCGGCGCAGCAGGTGGGCGGCGCGGTTCGGTCCGCCGAAGTCGCGGGCGGCGTCGAGGGACGCGCGCCACTCCGCGATCTCCTCGGGGTCGTGGTCGGGAAGCTGGTCGAGCTGGGACACGGGTGGTTCCCCTTTACCGGTGCGCTTCAGGGTGCTTATTCCAGGATGCGGAATAGCATTTCTCTCCATGGAACTATTTGGACGGTAGAGAGTGATCGGGTGGCCCGTCAACCGCTACTGGCGGGTAGTTTGAGCGATGATCGATCATCTCTATGCGAACTTTATGCGGAAGGGCAACCCCGGCCCGAGCGGCTCAGTCGGAGTGCCGGGCGTACTCCAGGACGTGCTCGGCCAGCAGCCGGCCGACCGCCGGGTCCTGCCGCCGGAAGGCCTCGATCAGCGGCCGGTGGTCGGCGGCGTTCTCGTGCAGCTCCGGCCGGACCCGGTGCAGCGACAGCACCGTCCACACCTCGACCCCGAGGCCCTCCCAGGCCCGCAGCAGCGTCCCGTTGCCGGAGGCGGCGACGATCTCGCGATGGAAGGCCACCCCGTGCCGGGCCTGGCCGAGGGCGTCGCCCGCCGCCGCGGCCGCCGCCATCCGTTCGGCGTGCCGCTCCAGCGCGGTGGTGTCCCCGGCCAGCCGGACCACCGCCGACTCGGCGGCCAGCCGCTCCAGCGCGGCCCGCACCTGGTAGACCTCGCGCAGCTCGGCCGGTCCGATCTCGCGCACCCGCACGCCCCGGTTGGGCTCGGCGTCGAGCAGCCCGAGGGTCTGGAGCGCGCGCAGCGCCTCGCGGACCGGCGCCTGGCTGACGTTCAACTCGGCGGCCAGGCGCCGCTCGACGATCCGGTCCCCGGGCTGCCAGCGGCCGTTCAGCAGGCCCTCCAGCAGCAGCCCGCGCACCTGCTCGCCCAGCGGCACCCGGGACAGCGGGTCGGTGCCCCCGGCCGGAGTCGGCGGCGGGACCGGGTGGTTCATGGCGGGCTCCAGGTGTGCCGTGAAAGTGGGGAAGGGGTGGGGCTCAGGCCAGGCCCAGTTCGTCGCCCTCGCGCGGGGCGAGGAAGCGGGCGACGTCCGCCTCCGTCACCTCGGCGAGGGTGCCGGGCTTCCAGCGGGGGTTGCGGTCCTTGTCGATCACCTGCGCGCGGACGCCCTCGACCATGTCGTGGCCCTCCAGCGCGGCGCAGGAGATCCGGTACTCCTGGTCGAGCACGGCCTCCAGCGAGGGGAGCGCACGGGCGCGGCGCAGCGCGGCCAGGGTGGTCTTCACGGCGGTGGGGGAGTTCGCCAGGACGGCCTCGGCGGCCTCCTTCGCCTCCGGGACACCGGAGTTCAGCAGCCGGTCGACGATCTCCTCGACCGTGTCGGCCGCGTAGCAGGCGTCGATCCAGGGGCGCTGGGCGGCCAGTGCGGCGGGCGGCGCGGGCTCGGCGTGCGCGGCGACGACGGCCGCGACGGCGGAGGCGACGGCGGTGGTGCCGGCGGTGGTGGTGTCGGGCGCCGTGGCGGTGCTCCGGCCCAGGGCGTCGAGCAGGTCCGGGATGCGCCGCGAGGGCACGAAGTGGTCCGCGAACCCGCACAGCAGGGCGTCGCCCGGGCCCATCGAGGCCGCGCTGAGCCCGAGGTGGGTGCCCAACTCGCCCGGGGCGTGGGCGAGCAGCCGACTGCCGCCGACGTCCGGGGCGATCCCGATCCGGGTCTCGGGCATCGCGACGGTGGACCGCTCGGTGACGATCCGCACCGCGCCGTGGGCGGACACGCCGACGCCGCCGCCCATGGTGATGCCGTCCATGACCGCGACGTACGGCTTCGGGTAGCGGGCGATCAGCGCGTTCAGCCGGTACTCGTCGCGGAAGAACGCCCGGGTGCCGGCCCCGCCCGCCTTGGCGTCGTCGTGCATCGCGCGGATGTCGCCGCCCGCGCACAGGCCGCGCTCGCCCGCGCCGGTCAGCACGACGGCGCGTATCCGGTCGTCCGCGGCCCAGTCGTCCAGGGTGGCGCGCAGGGCGGTGACCATGCCGTGGGTCAGCGAGTTGAGCGCCCGGGGGCGGTTCAGCACGAGCCGTCCGACGCCGCCGTCCAGGAACGCCTGGACCTCCGCCACCTCTGCGTTCATCGGGCCCGCTCCCGTTCCTCGGTGATGTCGTCGGCGATGCCGATTCCCGCCGTCCACCGTACCGGGGCGGGCGCCCGTTGTGATCACTCGCCCGGCGATCATGTTCCCGACGGGCGCTCCAGGGGCGCTCCGCGGTGCGCGGGAGGCGCTACGGCCAGGCGCGCAGGGCGAGTTCGGCGGTGCGGGCCAGGTCGGCGGGGGTGGCGCCGTCGCGGGCCTGCTGGGACATGCCCTGGAGGACCGCACCGAAGTAGCCGGCCAGCCCCTTCGGGTCGGCCTCCGGCGGCAGTTCGCCGTCCTGCTGTGCCCGGCGCAGCCGCTCCTCGAAGGTGCGCAGGTTCCCGTTGCGTCGCTCGCGCAGCTGGTCCTGGATGACGGCGTCCTGCGGGGTCACATTGGTGGCGGCGGAGATCACCAGGCAGCCGGCCGGATGCGACGGGTCGGCGTAGACGGCGGCGGCCTCGCGCAGGATGCGGGCGAAGGCGCCGTACGCGGTGGGCTCCTCCGCCAGCGCGACGGCCGCGAACTCGCCGGCGGGGGAGTGGCCGTACTGGCGGACCACCTCCTCGAACAGCGACCGCTTGTCACCGAAGGCCGCGTACAGGCTGCCGGGGCGGATGCCCATGGCGGTGGTGAGGTCGGTGACGGAGGTGGCCTCGTAGCCGTGCTGCCAGAACAGTCGGGTGGCCGCGGCCAGGGCCTCGGCGCGGTCGAAGGCCGGCGGGCGTCCGCGACGGGGAGTGCGCGGCGGGCCGGTGGGCCCGTCCGGGGATGCCGTTGTCGCCGCGTGCGCCTCTGTCATGCGCTGAATTTTAGAGCACTCACTCAAGAAGTGTGTGCTAGCGTATTTCTTGATCGATCGCTCAAGAAATAAATGACGCGGCAGGAGGGGGCTCGGACATGGGCGCGGACAGGCTTCAGGGCAAGACGGCACTGGTCACGGGGGGCAGCAGGGGGATCGGCCGGGCCATCGCCCGCCGACTCGGGCGGGACGGCGCCACCGTCGCCGTCGGCTACGCCCGCGATGCGGTGGCGGCGGAGGAGGTGGTGGCGGGCATCCGGGCGGACGGCGGGCGGGCCTTCGCGCTGCCCGCCGCGCTCGGGCGGCACGGCGACGCCGTCGCGCTGTGGGAGGCCTTCGACGTGCGGATAGGCGAGTACGCGCCGGCCGGGGGTGTCGACATCATCGTGAACAACGCCGGGATCGGGCGCAGCTCCGACCTCGCCGGCCTGACCGAGGAGGAGTTCGACGAGGTCTTCGCGGTCAACGTCCGCGCACCGTTCTTCATCGTCAAGCACGGGCTGGAGCGACTGCGTGACGGCGGCCGGATCATCAACATCTCCAGCGGCCTGGCCCGGCTCGCCATGCCGGAGATCATGGCCTACGGCGCCACCAAGGGCGCGCTGGACACCTTCTCGCTCAACCTCGCCCAGCAGCTCGGGCCGCGCGGGATCACCGTCAACTCCGTGGCGCCCGGGATCATCGACACCGACCTCAATGCGGAGTTCCTGGGCGATCCGGAGGCGCGGGCCTGGGCGGCCTCGGTCGCCGCGCTCGGCCGGGTCGGGGCGCCGGAGGACATCGCGGACGTCGTCGCCTTCATCGCCTCGGACGACGCGCGGTGGATGACGGGGCGCGTGGTCGACGCCACCGGCGGCTCGCGGCTGTAGGCGGGAGCCGCCGGCGGTGGGATGACAGATAACAGCTGACAGATGATGAAATCTGTCAGCTGTTATCTGTCAGCTGTTGGTCGTGAGCCCTCAGCCCCGCACGCGCCCGGTGACCTCGCCGAACCCGATCACGGTGCCGTCCGGCCCGGGCGCCGTGGCGGTGATGGTCACCTCGTCGCCGTCCTCGAGGAACGTCCGGGTCGTCCCGTCCGGGAGCTTCAGCGGCTCCTCGCCGTTCCAGGTCAGCTCGATCAGCGCGCCCCGGGTGTCCCGCTCCGGCCCGCTGACCGTCCCCGAGGCGAACAGGTCGCCGGTGCGCAGCGAGGCGCCGTTGACCGTCATGTGGGTCAGCTGCTGCTGCGCCGTCCAGTACATGGTGGCGAACGGCGGCCGGGAGACCTGGTGCCCGTTCAGCCGGACTTCCATCGCCAGGTCCAGGCCCCACGGTTCGCCGCCCCGGTCGTCCAGGTACGCCAGCGGCTCGACGTCGCGCTCCGGCGGCGTGACCCGGGCGTGGTCCAGGGCGTCCAGCGGCACGATCCACGGCGAGATGGAGGTCGCGAAGGACTTGCCGAGGAACGGGCCGAGCGGCACGTACTCCCAGGCCTGGATGTCGCGCGCCGACCAGTCGTTGAGCAGGCAGACGCCGAACACGTGCTCGCGGAAGTCGTCCAGCGCGACCGGCCGGCCCAGCTCCGACGGCGTGCCGACGACGAAGCCGACCTCGGCCTCGATGTCGAGCCGGCGCGACGGCCCGAAGGTCGGCGCGGCGTCGGCGGGCGCCTTGCGCTGCCCGGACGGCCGCACCACCGGCGTGCCGGAGACCACGACCGTGCCCGCCCGCCCGTGGTAACCGATCGGCAGGTGCTTCCAGTTGGGGGTGAGCGGCTCCGAGCCCGGGCGGAAGATCCGGCCCAGGTTGGTGGCGTGGTGCTCCGAGGCGTAGAAGTCGACGTAGTCGGCGACCTCGAACGGCAGGTGCAGCTCCACCTCGTCGGCCGGCAGCAGCGCCGGCGACAGGGCCTCGCGGAAGGACTCGTCGGTGAGCCAGGTGGTGAGGTCCGCCCGCACCCGGCTCCAGACCGGGCGCCCCGCCGCCATCAGCGGGTTGAGCGAGTCCGCGTCCAGCAGCACCGACGGCGCTCCGGCCGCGCGGGCGGCCGCCCCGGCGTCCAGCACGAAGTCCCCGACGCGCACGCCGATCCGGCGCCGCCCGGGCTGGTCGGCGGCGGTGAAGACGCCGTACGGCAGGTTGTGCACGCCGAACGGCGAGTCCTGGGCGCTGGCGAGCCAGCTGCTGGGGGTGGTGCTCAACGGTCCTCCTGGTGCAGTGGACTGGGCGACGACAGCAGGCCGAGCGCGGCCAGGTCACCCAGGGGCTCGGCGATGCTACAGGTGCCGAACGCGGTGAACGAGTTGCGGATCACCACGATCTGACGATCCGTCAGTGCACGTGCCGCCTTGGCCAGCACCTCGCCGTCGCGTTCCGCCAGCACCGCCGCCGCGGCGGCCCGGTCGGTCTCCTGCGCGGCCAGCAGCACGTTCAGGAAGCCGTGGTGCTCGAAGCCGGTCTCCGGGTCGGTGTGCCGGACGGCGTTGTGCAGTCCGGCCGTGCACTTGTACGGCAGTCCGCGCTGCGCGCAGCCGGTGAGGAAGGCGGCCAGTTCCTCCTCGTCCGGGAAGGCCTCGGCGACCAGCCCGCCGGTGCGGAACTTCGCCCGGTACGGGCTGTCCACCAGCACGTCCAGGACGGCGTCCAGCCCGTCCCCGCGCAGCAGTTCGCGCGGGAGTTCGACGGCGGCGGGGACGTCCGGGGGCAGCAGCCGGTCCAGCGCGGCCACCGCCTCGGCGGCGTCCCGGGTGGCCAGCTCGACGCCGGCCAGCTCGAACGGTGCGGCGGCGGCGAGCGCCGGGGCGAGCTCGATGCTGCCCCCCGGCAGCACCAGCCCGACCTTGAGCGGCCGGTCGCCCGCCACCACCGAGTCGTCCGCCCCCGCGGCGCCCGGAACCGTGCCGGCCGAGACCGCCGCGGCCAGCTCACCCAGTCGGCCGGCCCCGCAGAGGAAGGGCCCGACCGCCTCGGCGTACCAGGCCGCACGGTGCGCCCGGTGCGCGGGCACCGCCTCGGCGAGCGGCAGGTTCCCGGGCGGGAACACCGCCGCGTCGTCGAACAGTCCGCGGAACAGCTCGGGGATCACACCCCCCGAAGGCAGCGCGTTCATCGCCCGGGCCCCCGACCGGCCCAGGTCCAGGCGTAGTTGGCGTCCTCAGTGGCCCGGCCGCCCTCGCCGAGCTCCAGCGGGCGGAAGGTGTCCACCATGACGGCCAGCTCGTCGAAGAACTCCGCGCCGATGCTGCGCTCGTACGCCCCCGGCTGCGGCCCGTGGGTGTGCCCGCCCGGGTGCAGCGAGATCGAGCCCTGGCCGATGCCGGAGCCCTTGCGGGCCGCGTAGTCGCCGCCGCAGTAGAACATGACCTCGTCGCTGTCCACGTTGGCGTGGTAGTACGGCACCGGGATCGCCAGCGGGTGGTAGTCCACCTTGCGCGGGACGAAGTTGCAGATCACGAAGCCGTTGCCCTCGAAGACCTGGTGGGCCGGCGGCGGCTGGTGGATCCGGCCGGTGATCGGCTCGAAGTCCTTGATGTTGAACGCGTACGGGTACAGGCAGCCGTCCCAGCCGACCACGTCGAACGGGTGGTGCGGCACGGTGTAGCGGGTGCCCGCGACTCCGTTCGGGCCGCGGTGCTTGACCAGCACGTCGACGTCCCCGGGGGCGTCCACGACCAGCGGGCCGACCGGTCCGCGGAAGTCCCGCTCGCAGTACGGCGCGTGCTCCAGCAGCTGCCCGTACTTGGACAGGTAGCGCTTGACCGGGGTGATGTGGCTGTTCGCCTCGATGCAGTAAGCGCGCAGCGGCTCGTCCCCGGCCGGCACCCAACGGTGGGTGGTGGCACGGGGGATGACCACGTAGTCGCCCTGCCCGACCTCGATCGAGCCGAACACCGTCTCGACCGTGCCGGAGCCGGACTCCACGTACACGCACTCGTCGCCGAGCCCGTTGCGGTAGAGCTCGCTCGGGGCCCCGGCGGCGACGTACGAGATCCGCACGTCGCCGTTGCCGAGGACGAGCCGGCGGCTGCCGACGACGTCCGCGGACTTCCAGTCCTGGTCCGCGAACAGCTCGTGCAGCTTGAGGTGGCGGGGGAGGAGGGGGTGGTTGGGCACCGTGGACTGGTCCGGCAGCTCCCACGGCACCGCGTTGACCACCGCCGAGGGGATGCCCCGGTGGTAGAGCAGTGAGGAGTCCGAGGAGAACCCCTCCTCGCCCATCAACTCCTCGTAGTACAGCCCGCCTTCGGGGGTGCGGTGCTGGGTGTGCCGCTTGGGCGGGATGCTTCCCAGCTGCCGGTAGTACGCCATCTCCGTGGTCCTCCTCGACCGTTCGGCAGAGATCCGTTCGTCAGAGCCTGCCAGAGCCTGTCAGGGCCCGGACAGACCCTTGTCAGGGTCCGTCCGGGCTTCTACAGAGCTCGTTGGGGCCCGTCAGAGCCCTCGGACGCTCACAGGTTGCCGCGTCGGTCCTGCTCGCGCTCGATGGACTCGAAGAGCGCCTTGAAGTTGCCCTTGCCGAAGCCGAGCGAACCGTGCCGCTCGATGAACTCGTAGAAGACGGTGGGGCGGTCGCCGATCGGCTTGGTGAAGATCTGCAGCAGGTAGCCGTCCTCGTCGCGGTCGACCAGGATGCCGCGCTTCTTCAGCTCCTCGACCGGCACCCGGACCTTGCCGATCCGCGCGCGCAGCTCCGGGTCGTCGTAGTAGGAGTCCGGGGTGGAGAGGAACTCCACGCCGCGTGCCCGCAGCACGTCCACGGTGGTGAGGATGTCGTTGGTGGCGAGCGCCATGTGCTGGCAGCCGGGGCCGGTGTAGAACTCCAGGTACTCGTCGATCTGGGACTTCTTCTTGGCGATGGCCGGCTCGTTGAGCGGGAACTTCACCCGGTGGTTGCCGCTGGCGACGACCTTGGACATCAGCGCGGAGTAGTCGGTGGCGATGTCGTCGCCGACGAACTCGGCCATGTTCACGAAGCCCATGACGCGGTTGTAGAACGCCACCCACTCGTCCATCCGGCCCAGCTCGACGTTGCCGACGGCGTGGTCGAGGGCCTGGAAGAGACGCTTGGGCGAGCCCTCCGGGTGGGTGACCCGGCTCTCCGCGACGACGTAACCCGGCAGGTACGGGCCGTGGTAGCGGGAGCGGTCGATCAGGGTGTGGCGGGTCTCGCCGTAGGTGGCGATGGCCGCGCGGCGCACGGTGCCGTTCTCGTCCGAGACGTCGTTCGGCTCCTCCAGCAGGGTGGCGCCGGTCGCGCGGGCGTGCTCGATGCACTTGTCGACGTCCGGGACCTCCAGAGCGAGGTCGACGACGCCGTCGCCGTGGCGGCGGTGGTGGTCCAGCAGCGGGCTGTCCGGCTGGACGCCGCCCTTGATCACGAAGCGGCAGGAGCCGGAGCGGAGCACGTACGCCTTGCGGTCGCGGCGGCCGGTCTCCGGGCCGGAGTAGGCGACCAGCTCCATGCCGAAGACGACCTGGTAGAACTGCGCCGTCTGGGTGGCGTTGCCGACCACGAAGACGACCGCGTCCTGGGCCGTCACCGGGAAGGGGTCGGCGGCGGCGTCGTGCTCGACGAGGCCGACGAGGCGGCGCAGCTGGTCGGCGTCAAGACCGGCCTCGCGCTCCTCGGGGGTCAACTCAAGGGCGTGGGACTGCGGGGTCATCGCTCGTTCCTCCACTTCGGGCCTCGCCGTCGAGGCTTCCGCTGGATCGCGACCGCACCGAACGGGTGGGCGGTGTGGTTGCGGAGAGCTTGCTCCTGTCGGGGTGGTTGGGCAACAGGTCGGATTTTGACTGCTCAATGTGTACAAGCTGATCAGAAATTCCCGCTGTCAGCTGCGCAAAATGCGCTGCTCACCGGGGGTGAAGCACGAAGTCTGCGCAATGGGACGGTCACGCGCTCCCGGGGCCGACGGGGCGCGGGAGGTGGCGGAGGAACCAGTCCGCGGCCAGCTCGGCGACCCGGTCCAGGGTCCCCGGCTCCTCGAACAGGTGGCTCGCGTGCGGTACCACCGCGAGCCCGGTCTCGCAGCGCAGTCGGCCCCGGGCCCGCCGGTTGAGGTCGAGCACGGTGGGGTCCAGCGACCCGACCACGAGCAGGGTCGGGGCGCGGACCCGGGCCAGGGTGTCGGGCGCGGCGAGGTCCGGGCGGCCGCCCCGGGAGACCACGGCACGCACCGCCGGGCCCAGTTCGGCGGCGGTGTGCAGCGCGGCCGCGGCGCCGGTGCTGGCACCGAACAGGCCGAGCGGCAGGCCCCGGGTCTCGGGCACGGTGGCGTCCGGGCCGCCCTCCGCCGGGCCCAGCCGCCGGGCGACGGCCGTCAGCCGGCCGCCCAGCAGCGCCACGTCGAACACGTTCCGCCGGTCGGGCTCCTCGGCCTCGGTGAGCAGGTCGAACAGCAGCGTGGCCAGCCCGGTGCGGTTCAGGTACTCGGCGACGTGCCGGTTGCGCGGGCTGTGCCGACTGCTGCCGCTGCCGTGCGCGAAGACGACGACGCCGCGCGCGCCGGCCGGGACGGTCAGCCGGCCCGCGAGGCGGACCCCGGCGCCGGGTAGCGGCAGCTCCCGGTCGACCCCGGCGGAGGCCCCGGGCGGGTCGCCACGGGCGGCCTCGGCCAGCAGCCGCAGCACCTCCTCGTCCTCGGTCTGCGAGAAGTCGGCGTAGAACTCGCCGATCGCGTAGAACGGGGACGGCGTGTCGACGCAGACCAGCTCGTCGGCGACCTCGTCGAGACGCTCGGCCCAGTCCGCGGGCGCGACCGGCACCGCGAGCACCACCCGGGCCGCGCCGCGCTCCCGGACGATCCGGCAGGCCGCCCGGGCGGTGGACCCGGTGGCGATGCCGTCGTCCACCACGACCACCGTCCGTCCGCGCAGGTCGGCGGGCGGCCGGTCACCCCGGTAGCGGCGGGCCCGGCGCGCAAGCTCGGTGCGCTCGCGCCGTTCCACCTCGGCCAGTTGGCCGTCCGTGACCGAGGAGAACCGGATCACCTGCTCGTTCAGCACCCGGACGCCGTCCTCGCCGATCGCCCCCATGCCCAGCTCGGGCTGGTACGGCACGCCGAGCTTGCGGATCACGCAGATGTCCAGCGGTGCGCCGAGCGCCGCGGCGACCTCGGCGGCCACCGGCACGCCGCCCCTCGGCAGCGCCACGATCACGGTGTCGGGGCCGGCCAGGTGGCCGAGCCGGGCGGCCAGCCGACGGCCCGCCTCGGTGCGGTCGGCGAAGCGGGTGAAGTGGGTTCCGGTGACGTGCATGACACGGCCTCCGGTTCCACCGTACGTCGTTCCGGGCGGCTCGGGGCGGTCGCGGACGGGGGCTCCCGGGGTGCGCGCGGAGGGCGGTGCGAGGGATCGGGAGCCGCGACCGGACCGGGGGCGCGACCAGGGCGCGACCAGGGCAGGACCGGGGCGGGACCGGAGCGGGATCCGGCCGGGACGGGGCCGGGATCCCGGGTGGGATCGGGTCGGGAGCCGGACGGGACGACACCCCCGTGTGGCCGGGACAACGGGCGGCGCACGGTGGATCACAGAGGCGGACCGCAGCGCCCGCCCGCGACCGGAAGGAGCGCCCGTCATGTCGGGCACCGTGATCACCGACCTGCGCCGCCGAGGCGCCGTCGACCCCGGCCGCCTGCTCGCCGGACCGCTGCGCGGCGTCGGCCTGCAACGGCTCGACCCGGGCCGGCGCACCGAGGTGGCCGCCGACGGCGTCGAGCACGCGCTCTACGTCACCGCCGGCTCCGGTCTCGCCGAACTGCCCGAGGGCGCCGTGCACCCGAACCAGCCGAACCAGCCGGACCACCAGGACCGCCAGGACCAGCCGGAGCGTGCCGAGGCCGGCCTGCCGCTGGTCGAGGGCACCGCGATCGTGCTGCCGCTCGGCTCGCGGACCGTGCTGACCGCTGGCACGGCCGGACTGGAGTACTTCCACGCCGTCCTCGCCGTCCCGCCCTCCTCCGAAGAAGGTGACCCCAGGTGATCGTCACCACCGACACCGGCGCGGCCATGGTCGTCATCGGCCCGAACGGCGAGCGGGTACGGATCCGCTCCCTCGCCCGGCGCCCGATGCTCGCCAGTGCCTGCGAGACCTTCGACCACCTGCGGCTGAGCCCCGGCGCGCACCACGTGATCCCGGGCCGACCCGACATCGAGACCGTCCTGCACGTGCTGCGCGGAGCCGCCGTCATCGGGCAACTCTCCGACGAGACCGACCACTTGGCCTCCGTGGGGGACCTGCTGATGGCCCACCGCGGCCGCACGCTGCACCTTGAAGCCGGACCGCTCGGCGCGGAACTGCTCTGCCTGACCCTCGCCGTCCCCCGGCACACCGCCGGCGCCCGGGCCGCCCCGGCCCGCCGCCGCGCCACCCGCCGCGACCGGCCCTGACCGGCCCCGACGGGTCCTGCCAGTTCTCGATCCGAGGAGACCCCTCGTGATACTCGTCCCCGCTGCCGTCCCCCGCACCGCGCCCGCGTTCCAGCGGCTGATCGACCCCGAGCAGCGGCCGGCCGTCCGCGCCGGACTCACCGTCGAGGCGCTGCCGCCGGGCGTCCGGGTCGAGCAACTCCCTTACGAATCCGTCGAATCGGTGACGGTGGTGCTCTCCGGTCGGCTGCTCGCGGCCGGCCGGATCCTCTCCCCGGGCGAGGCGCTGCACCACCGGCCCGGCACCTCCTACCGGCTCACCGCCGTCCGCGGCGCGCCGACCGCCGTGCTCACCGTCCGCCCCACCCCGCCCCGGGCCGTCATCCCGGCCCAGCGGTCGGGCTCCGCACCCGCCCCGAGCTGGCGGCAGGTGGAGGTGGGCACCGTACGGCTCGACCCGGTCGGTGTCTGCGGACCGTACGCGGACCGGGCCGCCGACGCCTTCCTGGTGGTCCTCTCCGGAGCCTCCTCCTTCCTCGGCGAGCTCGGTGAAGTGCCGCTGCTCTCCGGCGACTTGGTCTACGTCCGGGCGGGGGAGCGGTACGGCCTCCGGGCCGGCCGCCGTGGACCGGTCACCGCCGTCCTGGGCCGCGTCGGGACCCCCGGCGCCGCCCTGGGGCCGGAGTGGGACAGCAGGCCCATGCGCTCGGGGCAGGCCGATTCGCAGGGGTGAGAGTGCGAGGCCGGGAGGCCGCGGCGAGATGACAGTCGACAGCTGACAGAGTTCAAAATCTGTCAGCTGTCGACTGTCATCTGTTATCCGTCCGCCCGCCCGTCCGTCGCCCGTCCATCGCCGTCGGGTGCGGCGGGCGGCGGGCCGACACGCGGAGGGCTTCACGCGCACGTCACGGAAAGTCACGCGATCGCCGCTGATAGTGTCGGCCGGGTGGATGAAGAACAGCCGGTGGAACCCGCGGACCCGGCCGGAGACCCGCCCGTCCGTGTGCTGATCGTCGACGACCACCCCCTGTTCCGGGAGGGGCTCAAGGCGGCACTGGAGAGCGCCGAGGGCGTCCTCGTGGTCGCCGAGGCCGAGCGGGTCGCCGACGTTCCGGGGGCGGTCGCCCGGCACCACCCCGACGTGGTGATCATGGACCTCTCGCTGCCCGACGGCTCCGGACTGGAGGCCGTCCGGCAACTCGCCACCCGGGAGGCGCCGCCGCCGGTGCTGATGCTGACCATGTCGGACGACGACGGGAACCTGCTCGCCGCCCTCCAGGCGGGCGCGCGCGGCTACCTGGTCAAGGGGGCCGGGCGGGAGGAGGTGCTGCACGCGGTGCGGACGGTCGCGACGGGCGGCGCGGTGTTCGGCGGCGAGGTGGCCGGACGGATCACCGCCCTGCTGGCCGGGGCGAGGATGCGGGAGGCGGGGCAGCTCTTCCCCGAACTCACCGCCCGCGAGGCCGAGGTGCTGGGCCTGGTCGCGCGCGGGCTGGACAACCGGCGGATCGCCCGGGAGCTGGTGGTCGCGGAGAAGACCGTCCGCAACCACATCACCCACATCTTCGAGAAGCTGCACGTCGCCACGCGCGCCGAGGCGGTCGCCCGGGCCCGCGACATGGGCCTCGGCGACGGCCGGACCTCCCCGGAGCGGTGAACCGGAGCGGTGAACCGAGGGGCGCACCGGGGCGGTGAACCGAGGGGCGAACGGGGAAGGTGAACGCGGGCGGTGGGCCGGAGAAGTGAACCGGGGGTGCCGGCCCGCCGACCGGCACCCCCGGAGTCCTGCCGCTCCGCCCTACGGCCGCATCTCGTACGCGCCGGAGAGCGCCTCGACCCGCTCCCACACCCGCGCGTCCCGCGCCGGGTCGGCGACCGGGCGGCGCACGTTCGTCAGCGCCCAGGCGGCCTGCTCCTCGGTGGCCGAGGCCTTGCCGTGCAGCTCGGTGGCGTGCGCGGAGAAGTCGCGGACCAGCGCGTCGAAGATCCGGTCCAGCACGTCGCCGCCGTCCTCGGAGGCGGTCAGGCCGGTCAACTCGGCCTGCTCCAGCACCAGCTGGCCGTAGACGATCAGCGCGAACAGCTGGCCGATCTCCAGCAGGAAGTCCAGGTCCGCCTGCTGCTCCTTGCTCGGCGCGTTCTCGAGCAGCAGCGCGCAGAAGCCGTCGGCCTGCTCGCGGAAGCGGGCGACGTTGGGCAGCGCGGCGTGGCGGTCGTAGGCGGCGCGCCAGTCGTGGAAGCGGATCGCGCCGAGGCCGCGGGCCGGGCCCTGCCGGAACAGGAAGTCGTCGTCGGCGGCGTCCAGGCGGCTCGGCACCGGGGCGTAGTCGGCCGGGGCGAATAGGTAGTTGCCCATGAACTTGAGGATCAGCGCCAGGTTGACGTGGACGGTGCCCTCCAGCTTCGGCAGGCCGCGGATGTCCTTCGCGGCCTTGTCGAAGTAGGTGTCCGCCTCGAAGCCCTTGGCGGCGATGACGTCCCACATCAGGTCGATGACCTTCTCGCCCTCGGTGGTGACCTTCATCTTGGTCATCGGGTTGAACAGCAGGTAGCGGCGGTCCTCGGGGGAGGCGGTGCGGAAGTAGTCCACGGCCCGCGCGCTGAACAGCTTCATCGCCACCAGGCGGACGTAGGCGTCGGTCAACTCCCGCTTGACGTGCGGGAAGTCGGTGACCCGCTTGCCGTACAGCACCCGGTTGTGGGCGTGCGTGACGGCCTCGTACATCGCGTGCTCGCAGATGCCGATCGAGGCGGTGCAGAGGTTGAACTTGCCGACGTTGACGGTGTTGAGCGCGGCGTCGAAGGCGGCCTGGCCGGTGTGCAGCACGTCCTCGGCGCGCACCGGGTAGTCCTCCAGGCGGAACTCGCTGACGTACATCTGCGCGTTCACCACGTTCTTGACCAGGTGGTACGCGTCGTGGCGGCTGTCGGCGGCGAAGAAGACGTAGCCCTCCGGGCCCTCGACGTCCGAGCGGCGGCCGAACACCGAGACCAGGCCGGCCACGTTGCCGTTGCCGATGTAGTACTTGGAGCCGGTCGCGGTGAAGCCGCCCTCGCCGTCCGGGGTGAGGATCATGTCGGTGGAGTAGATGTCCGCGCCGTGGGTGCGCTCGGAGAGGCCGAAGGCCATCACGTGGCCCTCGGTCAGCAGCTTGGCGGCGCGGGCGCGGACCGCCTCGTTCCCGCTCTGCCAGACCGGGCCCAGGCCCAGGATGGTGACCTGCCAGGTGTACCAGTAGCCGAGGCCGTAGAAGCCGAGGATCTCGTTCAGCTCGGCGATGCGGGCGGTGTCCCAGCGCTTGTCGGGGTCGGCCGAGGCGGGGGTCAGGAACTCGGCGAACAGGCCCTCCTTCGCGGCGAAGTCCAGGAAGTCGGCGTACCAGCTGCGGTCGATGTAGGTGTCGATCAGCGCCTTCTTGCCGCGGGACTCGAACCAGTCCACCGTCGCGCGCAGCAGCCGGCGGGTCGGCTCGTCGAACTGTGCGGGGTCGTAGTTGCGCGGGTTGAAGAGCATCGAGGGGCTCCCGGGGGTCGAGGGTGTGAGGAGGGGCGGGCGGCAGGGTTCGGCGGTCGCCTGACATCCGTCAGTCGTCGGCTGTCCGCCGTCCGCCGTCAGCCGGCGGAGGAGAGGCGGCGCAGGGTGGCGAGCACGTCGTCGAGCCAGGCGAGGGTCATCCGCTCGTACTCGATGCCGCCGCGCAGCACCACGTGCTGCAGCTGCTGCCCCGCGTCGAGCGCGGTGGCGTCGGGGAAGTCCCGCTGCTCGCCGTGCAGGTAGCGGGCGAGCAGGGCGGCATGGCCCTCGCGGTGCCGTTCGACCTCGGAGATCAGCGCGGCCGGGTCGTCGAAGGCGGCGGCCCGGATCTTGACCGCGAGCTCGTGCCGGACGGTCTCCGGTTCGACCGGTTCGCGCAGCCAGCCGGCCAGCGCGGCCCGTCCGGCCTCGGCCGCCGAGTAGACCTTCTTGTCCGGGCGTCCGTCCTGGCTGACCTCCTGCGCGGCCACCCAGCCGTCCGCCTCCATCCGCCGCAGCACCCGGTAGATCTGCTGGTGGGTGGCGGTCCAGAAGCGCCCGATCGAGCGGTCGAAGCGCCGGGCCAGCTCGTAGCCGGAGCCGGGCTGCTCCAGCAGTGAGACGAGGATCGCGTGCTCCAGTGCCATGGCCCGCATCCTGCTATGCAACGAGTTGCATAGGCAATGGCGACCCGGACGGTTGAGACGCAGGTCACCGGCGTGATCCGATGGTTATCGGTTATTCCGGACTATTGGGTGCAAATCGTTGGATAAGAGCCAGAATGGGTACGGGGCAAGCGCCTTACCGGTTCCGACCACAGGAGGTGGTATCGGTGGCAACCCATATCCCGACGACGGGCATGGAGCACCATCCGGACATCGTCGAACTGCGCGAACGCTACGAGCGGGTCACCTCGACCCCCCGCGCTCAGGGCATCGAGGCCCTGGCCGTCCTGGCCGGCCTCTTCCTGGCGGCATCGCCGTGGATCGTCGGCTTCACCGCGTACAACACCCTGACCGTGACCTGCCTGATCGTCGGGCTGGCCTACACGGCTCTGATGGCCGGCTACGGGTCGGCCTACGAACGCACCCACGCGCGGGCCTGGGCGGCCGCCGCGCTCGGTGCCTGGACGATCATCTCCCCGTGGGTCGTCTCCGGGTCCGTCGCGCACGGCAAGAACATCGTGACCTGCGTCATCGTGGGCGCCGTGATGTTCCTGCTCGGCCTCGCGGCGATCTCGATGGCGACCATGACGTCGAACGGAGCATCGATGCGGCGCGGCCGGGCCGGTCGCGCCAAGGGCTGATCTTCCCCGCAGCCCGTGACCGGGGCGCGGAGGGCGCAACCGCCCGCCGCGCCCCGGCGCGCGTCCTCCGGCGAAGGCGAGGCCGGCGACCGGGACCAAGCCGTGTCACAGCCGCCGGCCGGCCCGGCCCGCTAGGGGTGCGTCATCCGCAGCACGTCCAGCGCCTCGTCCAGCTGCTCCACGGTGAGCCTGCCCTGTTCGACGTAGCCGCGCTCCAGCACCACCTGACGGATCGTCTTGCGTTCGGCCAGCGCCTGCTTGGCGACCTTCGCGGCCTCCTCGTACCCGATGTAGCGGTTCAGCGGGGTCACCACCGAGGGCGAGGACTCCGCGTACTCCCGGGCCCGTTCGACGTTGGCGGTGATGCCGTCCACCGTCCGGTCGGCCAGCAGCCGGGCGCTGTTGGCGAGCAGCCGCACCGACTCCAGCACGTTGCGGGCGAGCACCGGGAGCATCACGTTCAGCTCGAAGTTGCCGCTCGCGCCCGCCAGGGTGACCGTCGCGTCGTTGCCCACCACCTGGGCGGCGACCATCAGCACGACCTCGGGCAGCACCGGGTTCACCTTGCCCGGCATGATCGACGAACCCGGCTGGAGGTCCGGCAGGTTGATCTCGCCGAGCCCGGTGCGCGGACCGGAGCCCATCCACCGCAGGTCGTTCGCGATCTTCGTGAACCCGACCGCCACCGTGCGCAGTTGACCGCTCAGTTCGACCAGGGCGTCCCGCGCGCCCTGCGCCTCGAAGTGGTTCCTGGCCTCCGTCAGCGGCAGGTCGGTGGCGCGGGCGACCTCCGCGATGACGGCCTCCGGGAAGCCGGGCGGGGTGTTGATCCCGGTGCCCACCGCCGTGCCGCCGAGCGGGAGTTCGGCCACCCGGGGGAGGGTGGCCAGCAGCCGCTCCCGCCCGTGCCGCACCTGCGCCGCGTAGCCGCCGAACTCCTGGCCGAGCGTGACGGGCGTGGCGTCCATCAGGTGGGTGCGGCCCGACTTGACCACCCGGGCGAACTCGGCGGCCTTGCGCTCCAACGCCTCCGCAAGGTGCTCCAGAGCCGGGACCAGGTCGTGGGTGACGGCGCCGGTGGCGGCGATGTGGATCGAGGACGGGAAGACGTCGTTGGACGACTGGCTGGCGTTGACGTGGTCGTTCGGGTGGACCGGCCGGCCCAGCCGCTCCCCGGCCAGGGTGGCGATCACCTCGTTGGTGTTCATGTTGGACGAGGTGCCCGAGCCGGTCTGGAACACGTCCACCGGGAACTGGTCGTCCCAGCGCCCCTCCGCGACCTCCTCGGCCGCCGCCGCGATCGCCTCCGCCGTCTCCTCGTCCAGCACCCCGAGCCGGGCGTTCACCCGGGCGGCTGCCGCCTTGATCCGGGCCAGCGCGGCGATGTGCGCCCGCTCCAGCCGCTGACCGGACACCGGGAAGTTCTCCACCGCCCGCTGCGTCTGCGCCTGCCACTTCGCGTCGGCCGGCACCCGGACCTCGCCCATCGAGTCGTGCTCGATCCGGTACTCCTGCGGCTTCTCCTGCTGGCCACCCATCGCGCGCTGCACCTCCTGTACGGGCCCGACCGGGCCCGGAACGGATCTCCGATCACCACAGCCGCGAGCGGGGCCCGGGTATTTCCGGTGGGGGTGACCCGGTTCCGGTTCTGGTCCCGGTTCGGGCCCGGCGCCTACTGCCGGGGCAGGCCGGTACGGGCCACCTCGGCGCGGACCAGCCCGCCCGGGGCGGTACCGGCCTGGGCGACGAGGCCGCCGCCCGGGGCCCAGACGCCGGAGCCGCCCGAGCTGTCCGGGTACTCGCCGGTGGCCCCGGCGCAGGTCGCGAGCACGCACCACACCCCGTGGGCGGCGGCCCGGTCGCGGACGTGGCCGTCCCGGCGCTCGGCCTGGGCGGCGCCGGGCCCGTAGAGGGTGGAGGCGACGTAGGCGTCGATGCCGAGCGCGGCGGTCTCCTCGGCGTGCGTCGGATCGGCGGCGTCCGCGCAGACGGCGAGGCCGAGTCGCAGACCGTCCAGCTCCAGGACGACGGGCTTCCCGCCCGGGGTGAAGCGTTCGACCTCGGCGCCGTGCAGGCGCATCTTCCGGTAGACGACCTCGGCGCCCTCCCCGGTGACCGCCAGCGTGGCGATGGACTCGCGCCCGTCGGCCTCGACCACCGGCGCCCCGACCAGGGCGACGGCGCCGGCGGCGGCGCAGGCCGCCACCAGCGGTGCGAGCCGGGTGTCCGCCGGGTCGACGGCCGGTGCGGCCAGGTCGTAGCCGGTCAGCGACAGCTCGGGGAACACCACCAGCCGGGTGCCCGCCTCCCGTACCGCCTCGGCGTGCAGGGCCACGTTCTCGGACACGGTGTCCGGACGGCCGGCGGCGGCGCAGACGGGCTGGGCGACGGCGACCGTCAGCGGCCCGGGCACGGGACGCGCGGGCACGGGCGGGTTCGCGGACGAGGGCATGGCGGGGCCTCCGGCGGGCGGGGTGGGGTGATCGCGATCAACCTATGCGCCCGCCGAGGAACCGGGCAACAGAGTCCGGACGAGGAGCTGTGCAGGTGGACGGGGTTCCCGGGGCGGATCGGACCGATCTCACTCGAAGGAGTGAGATCCCCGGCGGGTGCTTCAAACGGCCGTACGCCCCTCCATACGCTCCAGACCGGGCCGGGCGGACTCCGGCCGGACCCGGATCGCCGCAGCTCGGCCCGGGGGGACCAGCGCGAAGGGGCGGACGGACGGATGACCACAGGACACGGCCAGAGGGGCGGAACGGGTGACGGGGCGACACCGGAGGGGATGACCCCCATGAATACCCGTATGAACGCCCAGGTGGACGCCGCTGCGGACGCCCCGACGGAGGCCTCCGCGGGCGCCCGGGCGCAGGCCCCGGCGAGAGCCTCGTCGACGGCCCCGGCGGGCCCCGTGGGCACGCGGAGGAGCACCACCGACGGCCTCACCCGCCGACAGCTGCTGGGCGCGTCGGCGGTGCTCGGCGGCGCGGCCTGGCTGCTGCGCGGCACCGTCGGCCCGGACAGCGCCGAGGCCGCCGGGCCCGTACCGCCCGGGCTGCCCGCCGGCACCGAGCTCTACCAGCGGGTCTTCCAGAACTGGTCCGGCGAGATCCGCACCGACCAGCTGTGGACCTGCGCGCCGCGCACCCCCGAGGAGGTCCCGGCCCTCGCCGACTGGGCGCACGCCAACGGCTGGCGGCTGCGCGCCTCCGGCTACCGGCACACCTGGGCGCCGCTCACCGTCGCCGCCGGGACCCCGGAGAGCGCCCGGGTCCTGCTCGTGGACACCAGCCGGTACCTCACCGCCATCAGCGCCGACTCGCCCGGCACCGTCCGGGTGCAGACCGGCGCCACCATGGAGGCCCTGCTAGCGCACCTGGCCCAGCGCGGCCTGGGCCTGACCGCCTGCCCGGCCCCTGGCGAGCTCACCGTCGGCGGCGTGCTCGCCATCGGCGGCCACGGCACCGCCACCACGGCGGTCGGGGAGGCGCGGCCGGAGGGGCACGGCTACGGCTCGGTCAGCAACCAGGTCGTCCGGCTCACCGCCGTCGTCCTCGACCCGGCCACCGGCCGCTACACGCTGCGCACCTTCGACCGCTCCGAGGCCGACAGCGCCGCCTTCCTGGTGCACCTGGGCCGCGCCTTCCTCACCGAGGTGGTGCTGCGGGCCGGCGCCGACCGCCCGTTGCGCTGCGTCAGCCGGCTCGACATCCCGGCGAGCGAGCTCTTCGCCCGCCCGGGCAGCGGCAGCGGCACCGGGACCGGCGGCGGGCTCGGCGGAGTGCTCGGGGGAGTGCTGGGCGGCGTCCTCGGCGGCGGGAGCGGCCCGCGCACGCTCGCCGAGTTCGTGGACCGCGACGGCCGGGTCGAGGCGATCTGGTTCGCCTACACCGAGTACCCCTGGCTCAAGACCTGGAGCGTCACCCCGAACAAGCCGCTCGGCTCCCTCTCCGTCGACCGCCCCTACAACTACCCCTTCTCGGACAGCATTCCGGAGCCGGTCGCCCGGCTCGCCGGGGAGATCGTCGCCGGCGCCTGGGCATCGGCCCCGCTGTTCGGCCAACTCCAGTACCTGGTCGCGAAGGTGGGGCTCACCGGCGACATCACGGACATCCTGCTCTCCGGCGACCTGCTGCGCCGGCTGCTCAGCGGCGAGGTGCTCACCCACCTGCTCGCCGGCGGACTGCACTCCGACCTCTGGGGCCCTTCCCGCGCCCTGCTCCAGTACGTCCGCCCGACCACCCTGCGGGTCACCGCCAACGGCTACGCGATCCTCACCAAGCGCGCCGACCTCCAGTGGGTGGTGAGCGAATTCGCCGCCTACTACCGGGAGTTGCTCGCCGCCTACCAGGCCCGGGGCGAGTTCCCGGTGAACGGCGCGGTGGAGATCCGGGTCACCGGCCTGGACGACCCGGCCGCCTCCGGCGTCCCCGGCGCCCGGCCCCCGCTGCTGTCCGCACTGCGCCCGCGCGCCGACCGTCCCGAGTGGGACACGGCGGTCTGGCTGGACGTCCTGGCCTTCCCCGGCACCCCCGGACTGGAGCGCTTCGCCCGGGAGTTGGAGCAGTGGCTGCTGCGCACCTTCGACGGCACCCGGGCGGGCCTGCGGGTCGAGTGGTCCAAGGGCTGGGCCTACACCGACGCCGCCGCCTGGTCCGACCCGGACATGATCGGCCGGGCCATCCCCGACAGCCTGCGGGCCGGTGGCGGGCCCGGCTGGGACGAGGCGGTCGCCGTCCTGGACCGCCACGACCCGCACCGGGTGTTCGGAAATCCCTTCCTGGACGGGCTGTTGAAGTAGTCCGTGCCCGTCAGGGGATGCTGACTGATCGTCAGATGTGTTCCATGACGATCACCGCGAGGGTGTCCGGGGCCAGGGCGCGGAACACGTGCGGAGCGTCGCCCGGGTAGCTCACGTAGTCGCCCGGGCCCAGTTCCACCGGCGCCTCCGTCGGCCCGACCAGCGCCCGCCCGGCACCGATCAGCACGTGCTCGACGGTGCCGGGCATGTGCGGGTCGGAGGCCCTGGTCTCGCCCGGCTGCGCCTCGATCCGGTAGATGTCGCGCCGGGCGTTGGGCGGGCAGGAGGAGAGCACGGTGGCGGCGTAGTCGGCGCGCTCGGAGTGGGTCACCGGGCCCTCGCCGACCCGGATCACCTTGACCACCGGGCGAGGCGGGTCGACCAGCCGGCTGAACGGCACGTTCAGCGCGACCCCGAGTGCCCAGAGCGTCTCCACGCTGGGGTTGCCCGCGCCCGACTCCAGCTGGGACAGGGTGGACTTGGCGATGCCCGCACGCCGGGCCAGCTCGGCCATCGACAGGCCGCTGCGCTCGCGCTCGCGCCGGATCGAGGCGGCGATCTGGCCGATCAGCTCGGTGCCGTTCCCGTTGCCGCTGCCGCCGGTGCTGCCGCCGCCGGGGCGGTTGCCGGTGCTGCCGTCGGGGCCCGTGGTCGGGGTGGTCTGGTCACTCATGCTCGCCACTCACGCTTCCTCCTGGCCCCTTCCACGTCCACGGCTCCCGGTGCGGCCGATGCCGCCGTTCATGCTGCCACGGTCGGTCGCGCCGACCGTACCGACCGCGTCGGCCATCGTTCGCCGGATCGGTCCGCCTGTTCGCCTTGACGAACGAGGCTGGAGCGGTTCACTCTAATGAACATGCGTTCGCTACTCCGAACACTGGAGCGCGCCACCCTCCGGGACGTCGCTCTGGTCTGCCTGGCCGATGCCCTCGTCGGCGCCTCCTTCGGCGCGATCAGCGTCTCCGGCGGTCTGCCGCTCTGGGTGCCGGTCGCCCTCTCCGTCCTGGTGTTCGCGGGCGGCTCCCAGTTCGCGGCGGTCGGCGTGGTGCTCTCCGGCGGCGGCGCCCTCGCCGCGGTCGCCACCGGGCTGGTGCTCAACGCCCGGCTGCTGCCCTTCGGCTTCACCGTGGCCGATGTGCTCGACGGCCCCTGGTGGCGGCGCCTGCTGGGCGCGCAGCTGCTCACCGACGAGACCGCCGCCTTCGCCCTGCAGCAGAACGAGCCGCGCCGGCGCCGCGCCGTGTACTGGCTCTGCGGGATCGCGCTGTTCGTCGTCTGGAACGTCTCGGTGCTGCTCGGCGCGCTCGCGGGCGGGCTGATCGGCGACACCGACGCGCTCGGCCTGGACGCCGCCTTCCCGGCGGTGCTGCTCGCCCTCGTCCTGCCCTCGCTCGTGGACCGCCGCATCCGTACGGCGGCGCTGGTGGGAGCGGTGGTCGCGGTCGCCGCCACGCCGTTCGTCCCGGCCGGGCTGCCGGTGCTGCTGGCCCTCGTCGGGCTGCTGTTCGCCGGACGGCCGGCGGCGGGGGAGGCGGCCCGGAGTGCCGCGGACGAGCAGAACGTGGAGAACGCGGTGGGCGGGGAGAGTGCCGTGAAGAGCGAGAAGGAGACGGTTCGATGATGCCGCTGTACGCCGTTCTGCTGCTCGCGGCCGGAACGTACGCCTACCGGCTCGCCGGGCCGCTGCTCGCCGGCCGGCTTGCCCTCTCGGAGCGACTGCGGCACCTGCTGGCCGTCGCGGCGACGGTGCTGCTCGTGGCCCTGGTCGCGACCGGCGCGCTGACCCAGGGGCACGGCTTCGCGGGGTGGGCCCGCCCGGCGGGCGTGCTGGCCGCAGGGGTGCTCGCGCTGCGCCGGGCACCGTTCCCGGTGGTGGTGGTCGCCGGTGCGGCGACGACGGCGGTGCTGCGGCTCTGCGGGGTGGGGTGACGGCTGACAGCTGACAGAGTTTGAAATCTGTTATCTGTTATCTGTCGGCTGTCATCTGTTCGCTGTCACCCGCCCTCCGTCACCCGCCCTCCGTCACCCGCCCTCCGCGTCCCCCTCGGCCAGGCGCTCCGCCTGGACGTCCGGCCGCTCGCTGTCCCACAGCAGCTCCCACACCTTGAACACGCAGTGGTAGTCGCGCATGCTCCCCTGCGAGACCAGCAGGTAGGTGTCCCCGTCGCGGAGCAGCGTCCGCCGTCGGCTGTTGAACGGGTGCTGCGGGGTGTAGGAGGGGACGAGTCGCTTCAGTTCCTCGACGGCCTCCTCGCGGCTGCCCTCGACCTCGGCGAGCACCTTGCTGCCCCAGGTCCGGTCGTGCCCGGTGCCCACCGTCTCCTCCACGACCAGCGCCCAACGTGCCATGCCCTGCTCCCGTTCCGTCGTGTTCCCTCGGCCCGCCCGGCCCGCTTCGCCCGCTCGGGCCGTCGACCCGTCAGCGCGTCGGCGACTTGAAGAAGATGGTGGTCGGCCGGAGCACGCCCGCCGGATCGGCCGCGTAGTCCGGCACCGAGCCGACCCGGGTCCAGCCCGCCCCCTCGTAGAGCCGTTCCGCCGGGCTCCCGGTCTCGGTGTCCAGCACCAGCAGCCGGATGCCCAGCTCCACCGCCCGTTCCTCCAGGGCCGCCAGCAGCCGTCCCGCCAGCCGGTGCCCGCGATCGGCGGGGTGCACCATCAGCTTGGCCACCTCGCCCCGGTGGCGGCCGTTCGCGGTGGTGGCGGGCCGCAGCTGCACCGTGCCGGCCAGCCGTCCGTCGGCCCGGTTCCGGGCGGTCCACAGCACCAGCCGGCCGGCCGCGAGGTCCGGGCCGAGCGCCCGCCACCACGTCCTGGCCTCGTCGGGCGCCAGCGGGGCGAGGAACCCGATCGAGGCGCCGCCGTGCACGGTCTCCACCAGGAGCCCGGCGAACTCCTCCGCCGAGTCGTCCAGCTCCTGGGCCGTCACCTCGCCGATCACGTACGCACCGTCGGACATGTCGCCATCCTCACTCGTTCGCGCCCGCCCACCGCTCGGCCGGGTGCGCGATACTCGCCGGTATTCCGCTGGTATTCCGCCGAGAGTACAAGGAGCTTCGATGACGAAGCCGACCCGGATCGACCCGTCCGACCTGCTCGCCGTCGGCGACCTGCTCTCGGACGAGGAGCGGCTGATCCGCGACACCGTCCGCCGGTTCACCGAGGAGCACATCCGCCCGCACATCGGCGACTGGTTCGAGCGCGGGGTCTTCCCGGTCCGCGAGCTGGCCCCCGAGCTCGGCGCCCTGGGCGTGCTCGGCATGCACCTCGACGGCTACGGCTGCGCGGGCGCCGACGCGGTGGCGTACGGGGTGGCCTGCATGGAGCTGGAGGCGGCCGACTCCGGGCTGCGCAGCTTCGTCTCCGTCCAGGGCTCGCTCGCCATGCGTTCGATCCATGCCTTCGGCTCGGAGGAGCAGAAGCAGCGCTGGCTGCCCGGCATGGCCGCCGGTGAACTGATCGGCTGCTTCGGCCTCACCGAGCCGGACTTCGGCTCCGACCCCGCCAACATGCGGACCCGGGCGGTGCGCAAGGGCGGTGAGGGCGGCGACTGGGTGCTGTCCGGCAGCAAGATGTGGATCACCAACGGCAGCATCGCCGACGTCGCCGTGGTCTGGGCGCAGACCGAGGAGGGCGTGCGCGGCTTCCTGGTCGAGCGCGGCAGCCGCGGCCTGACCGCCACCGACGTGCACGGCAAGCTCTCGCTGCGGGCCTCCGTCACCAGCGAGCTGGCCTTCGACGAGGTGGTGCTGCCCGCCGACGCCGTGCTGCCCGGGGTGGTCGGCCTGCGCGGCCCGCTCTCCTCCCTCAACGAGGCCCGCTACGGCATCCTCTGGGGCACCGTCGGAGCCGCCCGCGACTGCTACACCGCCGCCCTGGACTACGCCAAGAGCCGGATCCAGTTCGACCGCCCGATCGCGGGCTTCCAGCTGACCCAGCAGAAGCTGGTCGAGATGATGCTGGAGGTCGAGAAGGCCTACCTGGTCGCCCTGCGGATCGGCCGGCTCAAGGAGCAGGGCGCGGCCCGCCCGCCGCACATCAGCTTCGGCAAGCTCAACAACGTCCGCACCGCGCTGGAGATCGCCCGCAGCGCCCGGACCGTCCTCGGCGCCAACGGCATCACCACCGAGTACCCGGTGCTGCGGCACGCCAACAACCTGGAGTCGGTGCTCACCTACGAGGGCACCAGTGAGATCCACACCCTGGTCCTCGGCGAGGCCATCACCGGCGAGTCCGCCTACCGCTGACGGGCCGCCGCCCGCCCTTCCCGGCCCGGGAAAACCGGTGGCCGGGCCCGTCGCGGCCCGGCTACCGTCCCTGCCATGACCAGCCAGTACGTCCCGCCGCGGCCCCCGACCACCACCCTCTGGCGCCCCACCGGCCCGGAGGAGCTGGCCCTGGTCGAGGCCGCCGACCGGCGCGCCTGGCCGCCCCGCCTGCCCGAGCAGCCGATCTTCTACCCCGTCCTCAACGAGGACTACGCGATCCGGATCGCCCGGGACTGGAACGTGCCCGCCTCCGGCGTCGGCTACGTCACCCGCTTCGAGGTCGACACCGCCTTCCTCGCCCGCTACCCCGTCCAGCGGGCGGGCGGCCGGACGATCCTCGAACTCTGGGTGCCCGCCGAGGAGTTGGCCGAGTTCAACCGGCACATCGTCGGCCGCATCGAGGTGGTCCACGAGTTCCGCCCGCAGTCGTGACCCGCCCCGCCGCCGGCAGCCCCGACCTGCCCCGCCGTCCGTAGCGCCGATCTGTCGCCTCCCCGCCTGCCGCCCAGTCGCCCGGAGCCCGCCGCCCGGAGCCCGCGGCGTCGGCACGGTCGGCGGGGCGGCCCGTTCCGTACGGTCCCCGTCGGCCGCGGACCGCCCCGGCGGCTTCCCGGCGCTCTTCCGACACCTCGTGGACACCCGGCGTTCGGTGAGGTGACGCCGACCGGTACGGCGGTCGGTGGAGCATGGCGCGGTCGGCGGCGCCCTCGGCGGGCGCGGCCGGGTGCGCACGACCGAAAGGAACGTCCCATGTCCGCTGCCCAGTGGCCCCGCCCCCGCGTTCTCGTCGTCGGGATCGACGGTGTCCGCCACGACTACCTGGCGCAGGTGCAGATGCCGCGCCTGGAGGAGGTCGCCGAGGCCGGGTTCCTGGTGCCGGTCACCGTCGCGGACGGCACGCCCACCATGTCCGGGCCGTGCTGGACCACCATCGTGACCGGGGTCGAGCCCGCCAAGCACGGGGTCTGGGGCAACCACCTGGGCGGCAACCGGCTCGACGTGTTCCCCGACTTCGCCACCCGCCTCGCCCGGGGCGACCGGCGCCGCACCTTCGTCGCGGCCGGCTGGGACCCGCTGATGATCAACGAGTCCGGCGGCCCGCTGTTCCGCGCCCCCGGCCGGCTCTCCTACGTGGCCCCCGCCGAGGACACCCCCGAGGCCTGGGAGGCGGTGGACGAGGAGGTCGTCCGGGAGGCCGTCCACGTCCTCGGCGCCGCCGACCCCGAGGCCTCCTTCGTCTACCTCGGCGCCGTCGACGAGACCGCCCACTTCCTGGGCTGCGGCGACGAGTACCGCGCGTCCATGCGCACCGCCGACGAGCGCCTCGGCCGCCTCCTCGACGCGGTCCGCGGCCGGGCGACCTACGCCGAGGAGCAGTGGACGGTCATCGTCGTCACCGACCACGGGCACGTGGACGCCGGCGGCCACGGCGGCCGTACGGTCGAGGAGCGGACGGCCTGGGTCGCCTGCGCCGGGCACGGCATCCCGGCCGGCCCGCCCACCGGCGAGATCCGCCACCCGGACGTCGCCGCGCAGGTGTACGCCTCCCTGCTGCGCCCGATCGACCCGCACTGGACCCTCGACGGCCGCCCGTTCCCGCTGGCCAGGCCGGTACCGGCGGCGGTCTGAGCGACGGGCGGTCCGCGATCCGGGGGTACCGGTGCCCCCGGGTGCAGCAGGCCGGGCTGCGGCGGCGCCGGGCTTGAGCGAGGCTCGACCGGGGCTCGGGCCGCGCTCGACCCGGGCGTGCCGGCCTGGGCGCCGGAGCGGCACGCGTCCGAGACCGCGGGGCCCCGGACCTGCGGGCCTCAGGGTCCCTGCCGAAGGACATACGCCTGAAGGTGGAGAAGGTACCCCGTGGGTTGGAGACAAGATCGCGACCTGGTGGTGACGATCCGACGGGTCGGGACGGGCCACGATGGTTGCACCGGACGGTGGAGCACGCCGACCGGGCCGGCGACGCGGACCTGAGCGGCCGCCGGCGGCGGAGACGAGCGGTCGGCGACGGCCGCACCGGTCACGACACGGAGAGGACAGCCGGGCATGAAGGGCATCGTGAGCAAGGTCGCGCTGGGAGTCGCTGGTACCGGCATGGCCGTCGCCGTGGCGGCCGTGGCAATCGGCCCGCGGGTGTCCGACTGGTACGACGAGCACCACCAGCAGCAGGGCTCGTACGAGACCGGCACCCAGGCCAAGGCCGACCGCCGGTCGGTGCCGACCTGGCTGCCCGACAACGCCTCCGGGGTGAAGTACCTGATGTCCACCAGGGGCGACGACCGCCTGCTGCGCGCCACCCTCCCGGAGGAGCGGCTGCCCGTCGGCTGCACCGCCGGGCAGCCGGGCAAGAGCGCGCACCCGGTGCCGGAGTCGCTCAAGGCCGGCTGGTTCCCCGAGGGCGTCGCGACCAAGGTCATCGGCACCTGCGGGTACTACAACGTGGCGCTGACCGGCAACCAGCTCTACGCGTGGCAGGACGGCGCGGCGGTTCAGGCGGCGCTGCGCGCCGAGCACGTCGCCAAGCGCTGAGTCCGGCGGGCACCCGAGTACTCCTGACCATTCCCGGGAATCCCTGAACACCCCTGAACACCTCTGAGCACTCCTGGTCGCCGCGACCGGGGAACGGAACGGCCCGCCGGGCACCGGAAGGTGCGGGCGGGCCGTCGCCGTGTGCGGGCCGGAAACGGGCGGCGGACGATCCGCCCGGCGCACCCCCGCAGCCGGACAGCACGTACCCCCGCTGTCGGAACCGGACCGTGCTGCGGTAGGACGGAGCGCGAACGAACCCCACGTCGCCCGTCCGTAAGGAGAACCATGCCCGGCCCGACCGTCGGCCCCACCGACGACACGTCGACCGCTGCCGCCACCACCGCCGCCCCCGCATCCGTCGCCGCACCCGCCACCGGCCAGACCCGTCCCGGCTGGGCCGTGATCGCCGCCCTCGGCGGCCTCACCGCGCTCGGCCCGCTCACCACCGACCTCTACCTGCCGGGCCTGCCCGCGATCGCCGACGACCTGGTTGCCCAGCCGGCCGCCGTCCAGCTCACCCTGACCTTCTCGATGTTCGGGGTCGCCGTCGGGCAGCTGCTCTTCGGGCCGCTCAGCGACCGCTACGGGCGCCGGGTGCCGCTGCTCGCCGGGCTCGTCCTCTACACCCTGTCCAGCGTGGTGTGCGTGTTCGCGCCGAACCTGGCCGTGCTGATCGCCGCCCGCTTCGTCCAGGGCGCGGCCGGCTCCGCCGGGCTGGTGATCGGACGCGCCGTCTCCCGGGACCGCTTCCAAGGCGTCGCGCTGCTGCGCTTCCTCGCCTCGATCGCCCTGATATCCGGGCTGGCGCCGATCCTCGCGCCGATCATCGGCGCGCAGCTGATGCGGTTCACCTCGTGGCGCGGCACCTTCGGTGTGCTGACGGCGCTCGGGCTGCTGCTCACCCTGGTCTCGTTCGGGGTGCTGCGCGAGACGCTGCCGCCGGAGACCCGGGACCGCGGCGGGGTGGGCGCGACCCTGCGGACGATGGGACGGCTGCTGGGCAACCTGCCGTTCCTCGGGCTGGCGCTGACCAGCTCCCTCGCCTTCGGGGCGCTGTTCGGCTACATCAGCGGGTCGTCGACGGTGCTCCAGCACGTGTACCAGGTCTCGCCGCAGACCTACAGTCTGCTGTTCGGGCTGAACTCGTTCGCGATCGTGGTGATGACCCAGGTGAACGGGCGCGTACTGGCGCCGCGCTTCACTCAGCGGGTGCTGATGCTGGGCAGCCTCGCGGCGGCGGTCGCCGCCGGGGTGGCGCTGGTGCTGCTGACCACGGTGTGGGACTTCGGGCTGGCCGGGTTCTGCCCGCCGCTGTTCGTGATGATGGGCAGCCTGGGCGTGCTGCTGCCGAACACCGCCGCCCAGGCGCTCGGCCTGGTCGAGCCGCAGGTGGCGGGTACCGCGTCGGCGCTGCTCGGGACGGGCAACTTCCTGTGCGCCGCGGTGGTCGCGCCGCTGAGCAGCCTCGGCGGTCAGCCGTCGGCGGTGCTGCTGGCGCTGGTGGTCCTGGTCTGCGGGGTGCTCGCGACGGTGGTCTACCTGGCGCTGTGCCGACCGGAGCGGATGCGGGCGGCGGCGGGCGGCTGACAGGAGACGGGCGGCAGGCCGCGGCCAGACGACTGACGGCGGACGGATGACAGCGAACGGGTAACAACGAACAGAAGACGGATGACAGCTGACAGATGTTGAAATCTGTCAGCTGTCATCCGTTATCCGTTACTCGTCATTCGCCACCCGGGGCGGTCTCAGGCGATGGAGAAGTCATCCCCGTACACGTTGCCCTGGCCGTACCAGCCGTGCAGGTACACGGAGACGGTGCCGTTGGCGCCGGTGGTGAAGGGGACGGACACCTTGGTCCAGCCGGAGGAGTTGGCCCACGCGCTGGCGGTGGCGCCGCCGTTGACGCCGATGTAGGCGTAGTTGCCCTGCACCCAACCGCTCAGGGTGTAGCTGGTGTTGGGCTTCAGCGTGACGGTCTGCGCGCACTCGCCGGTCTGGGCGGCGGTGGCCGCGGCCTGGAGGGCCTTGGTGCCGGAGTGGACCGGGGTGGAGACCACGGCGCCGCCGCTCTGGCAGGTCCACGGGGCCAGGCTGCCGCTCTCCAGGTCGCCGTTGACCAGGCCAGTGGTCGGCGTGGTCCCGGTGACGGTCAGCGTGTAGGACGCGATGTGGTTGCCGGAGGCCCCGGTGGCGCTGATGCCCAGCGGGTAGGTGCCCGGAGTCACGGCCGAGGTGGTGGAGATGTTCAGCGTGGCGCTGTTGCCGGCGGTGACGCTGCCGGGGGTGATGGTGGCGGTGATGCCGGGGACGGGCTGGCTGACGACCGCGAGGTTGAGGTTCTGCGCCGAGCCGGCGGTGACCGCCGTCGAGATGGTCGCCGAGACGGACGAACCAGCAGCGACCGTACCGGAGTTCGGGTTCACGGCGACCGAGAAGTCATTGCCGGGCTGAGTGCCGGTGACGGTCAGGGTGAAGGTGCTGGTGTGGCTTCCGGAGGCCGCCGAGCCGGTGACCGTGATCGGGTAACTCCCGGGCGTCACCGAGGAGGTGGTGCTGATGTTCAGCGTGGCGCTGTTGCCGGCGGTGACGCTGCCCGGGGTGACGGTGGCGGTGACGCCGGCCGGGGCGCCGCTGACCGTGAGGTTGACGCTCTGCGCGGAGCCCGCCGTCACGGCCGTCGCGATGGTGGCCGAGGTGGACGAACCGGCCGCGACCGTGGCGGAGTTCGGGCTGGCCGACACCGAGAAGTCGTTGCTCACCGTCGAGCCGCTGGTGAACGGCGCGAAGACGTGGGTGAAGTCCCAGGTGTTCTGGGCGATCCCGGAGCAGTTGTCGTTGCCGGCCGTGCCCGGGCAGCCGCCGTTGTCGCGCTGGAGGGCCCAGAAGGACAGCGTGTTGATGCCCTTGGAGACCGCCCAGTTGTACACGGTGGTGGCGTTGGCCAGGGTGAAGGTCTCGGCCGGACCGAAGTCGTCGACACCGATCATCTCGGTGATCCCGATCGAACCCCACAGCTGGGCGGGGGTCTTGGACGGGTAGAGCTTGGCGAGCTGGTTGTAGAGGCCCTGCGCGGAGGTCTGGGTGTCGGCCGCCATGTCGTGGGCGGCGTTGTCGTAGTAGTCGAAGGTCATCATGTTGACGACATCGATCCGCGCGTTGTTGCTGACCGCGTTCTTCAGCACCGCGAGACCGCTGCTGGCCAGCCCGGAGGTGGTGGTGGGCAGCGTGTAGGAGAACTGGATGTTCCGCCCGTTGGCGGCGGCCCAGTCCTGCACGAGCTTGATGGCCTTGTTGCGGCGGTCGATCCCGGCGGTGTTGGTCAGCGAGTTGTCCTCGATGTCGAGGTCGATCCGGCTGACGTCGTAGGTGGTGATCACGTTCTGGAAGGCGGCCGCGATCTGGTTGACGTCGGTGCAGCTGTCGGCGATCTCGGTGCCGGTGTTGTCGGCGGTGTAGCCGCCGAAGGACGGGATCACGTCCCCGCCGTTGGCGCGGATGGTCGCGATGTCCGCGCCGAACGTGGAGGAGGACACCGGCTTGGAGGTGTCGCCGTTCCAGTACGGCGTGCAGGAGCCCTTGGTGGCGGCCTGGAGGAACGCCATGGTCAGGTGCTTGGCACCGGACTGCGCGGCCAGCTGGGCCGGGCTCTGGCCGGTCCAGGACTCGAAGTAGGGGGCGAAGACCCGGCTGGGGAGCGGGGTGGCGGCCTGGGCGGAGCTCGTCCCGGCGGCGACCAGGCCGGCCGAGGCGGCCAGCGTGGCGCAGGCCGTCAACACGGCCTGGACTGTTCGGCGGAGGCGCATGGATTCTCCAACAGACTTGGTGGGGCAGGACGTTGGGGAGGTGCGGTCGGTCCGGGTGGGGCGGCCGTGTGGGGTCGGCGGCGGCCCCGGGACCGGGTCGGAACCGGGAGTACGGGGAAGTGCGGGGGCGTGCGGGCGTGCGAAGGCCCACCGACTCGCGTGGACGCGGGCGGCGTGCGGAAGCGCGCGCCGTACGGAGCGGGGGTGGAGCGGAGCATGGCAGGGCATGGCAGTGCCTCAGCCGCCGGTGGTCACACCCCCACAGTGCATCCCGGTCGGATCGACATGCTTATGTTTGGACTAGACCACTGGTCTGTCAAGAGTCCTAACAGTTCGTCAGCACACGGCCCGCGCGACGGAAGGGGGGCGGACCGGCGTCGGGACGGGTGGGCCGCCGGTGGGGCCCGCTGGGAGGACGGTGTCGGATGCTCCGGGTGGCGGCGAGGGGCGGCGGTGAGGGGCGCCGGAAACGAGAAGACCGTGGCCGCGCACCCGGAAAGGGGCGCGGCCACGGCAGCCCGGCGCTCAGGACACCGGGCGGATCATGGTGCTGCGGACCAGCGGACCAGCGGACCAGCGGACCAGCGGACCAGCGGACCAGCGGACCAGCGGACCAGTGGACCAGCGGATCGGCAGGTCAGCGGGACGGCGGGCAGAGCGTGGCGAGCAGCGCGTCGTTGATCTTCGTGGCGGTGTCCGGCCCGAAGCCCTGCGGGTGGTCGGCGGAGGTGAAGCGCTGGTTGGCCAGGTCCGCCAGCTTCTGCTTGTCCTTGGGGAACTGGTACATCGACTGGCACTGGTTGCGCGCCCGGTCCACGGCCTGGTCCGGCTTGCCGCCGACGATCGCCGGGTCGATCGCGTCCAGCGCGGAGACCAGCTTGGCCGTCACGTCGGTGCCCGGCTTGGCGGGCAGTCCGGCGTCGGCGGGCGGCGCGGGCTTGGACGGTGCGGGGGCTCCCGAGGCGCCGGCGTCGGGGGCGGGCGCGCCGGTGCCGCCGTCGGCCGTGGGGGCGGCCGAGTCGGACCCGGGGGCCGCGGGCGTCGTCGCCGCGGGCGTGGCGGCGTCGGAGGGCGCGGCGCCCGAGGCGGCGGGGGCGGTGGGGGAGCCGGCCGCGGAGGTGGCCTTGCCCGAGTCCGATCCGGAGCTGGAGCAGGCAGCGAGGCTCACCGCGGCGAGTGCCGTGAGGGTGGCGGCGAGGAGACGAGTGCGCATGGCGCCCAGACTGTCATGTTCGCGCCGCAGAAGGGAAGGTCCCTTCAGTGGTCGGAAAGCACCTGGAACGCACCCGTGAGCGCACCTGTGAGCGCACACGCGAGCGCACCCGGAAAGCCCCGGGACGGTGCCTCCGGAACGGCCGACGGCGGCCCGGAGGAGCTTCCTCCGGGCCGCCGCGTTCACGCTCCACGGCCGCCGGGCCGAATCGCCGTCAGCCGAGGCCGTTGGACTTCAGCCAGTCCTTGGCGACCGCCGACGGGTCCTCCTTGTCCACCGACACGCGCTTCATCAGCGCCACCAGCCCGGCCGTGTCGAGCTTGGCCGACACCGCGTTGAGCGCCGCCGTCGCGGTCGCGTCCACGCCCGCCTTGTTGACCAGCGGGGTGACGTTCTGGGCGCCGAAGATGTTCTTCGGGTCGGCCAGCGGGACCAGCTTGTACTGGACGATCTTCGGGTCGGTGGTGAACACGTTGCCGACCTGGATGCTGCCGTCCTTGAGTGCGTTCGCGGTGGCGTCGCCGGTGGGCTTCCACTCCTTGAAGGTCAGCCCGTAGACGTCCTTGAGCTGCTGCTCGCGGCGGCTCTTGAACTCCGGCGGCCCGCCGATGGTGTACTCGCCGGCCTTGGCGGCGAGGTCGGCGATGCTCTTGAGGTTGTCCTTGTCGGCCGTCTCCTGGGTGACGCTGAGGGAGTCCTTGTCCTCGGCCGGGGAGGACTCGAGGATGTCCAGCGTGGCGGGCAGCGTCTTGGCGAGCTCCGCGTTCACGTCCTGGGTGGTGACGGCGGTGGACTTGGCGTCCAGGTAGGCGAGCAGCGAGCCGTTGTACTCCGGCAGGACGGTGAGGTTGCCGCTCTGCAACTGCCCGTAGAGCACCTCGCGGCTGCCGATGTTGAACTTCTCCTGGACCTTCACGCCCTTGGCCTTGAGCGCCTGCGAGTAGATCGACCCGAGCAGGACGTTCTCCGGGAAGTTGGCCGAGCCGACCACCACGGTCGAGCCGGACCCGCCCGCGCTGCCCGTGGCGGCCGAGGCGCTCGAACCCCCGTCGAGCGGGTTGCCGCCGGAGGAACCGCAGGCGGTGGCGCCGAGGGTGAGCGCGGCGAGGGTGCCGAGGGCGGCGACGCGGCGGCTTCGGTTGATTGTCGACATGGTGACAGATGTCCTTCCGGAACGGGAGGGGAGGGGAGGGGAACGGAGTCAGCGGGGCCGCTGCTGGGCGCGCACCCCGGGCGGGAGCGCGAACCGGGCGAGCAGGGCGAAGAACAGCTGGGCGACGACCGCGAGCAGGACCACCAGCAGCGCGCCACCCACGGTCACGGCGTACTTGCGGGTCGCCAGCCCGTCGATGACGTAGCGGCCGAGGCCGCCCAGCCCGACGTAGGCGGCCACCGTGGCGGTCGCGATCACCTGCACGGTCGCGGTGCGGAAGCCCGCCAGCAGGGTCGGGGCGGCCGAGGGCAGGCAGACCTGCCACAGCACCTGGGGGTGGGTCAGCCCGATGCCGCGCGCCGCGTCCCGGACGTCCGGGTCGGTGCCGCGCACCCCCTCGACGGCGGCCACCAGCAGCGGCGGCGCGGCGAGCGCGACCAGCGGGACCAGTACGGCGGTGTCGCCGACCCCGGCGAGCAGCACCGCCAGCGTCACCAGGCCGAGGGTGGGCAGGGCGCGGGCGGCGCCCGCGAGCGCGGTCACCACGGTGACGCCGCGCCCGGTGTAACCGATCAGCAGCCCGAGCGGGACGGCGAGCAGCGCCGCGAACAGCAGGGCCGCGCCGGAGAGCAGCAGGTGCTCGGAGACCCGGTGCACGATCGAGTCCGGCCCGCTGAGGTGGTCCGGGTCGGTGAAGAAGTCGCTCAGCCAGTTCAGCCAGTTCACGAGCCCGCCCCCTTCTCCCGGACGGCCCAGGGCGCGAGCAGCCGCCGGGCGGCCACCAGCACCAGGTCGACGGCCAGCGCGAGGACGGCGATCAGCACGATGCCGGCCAGGATCGGCGTCGGGAAGGTGCGCTGGAAGCCGTCGACGAACAGGTAGCCGAGCCCGCCGCGACCGACCAGCGCGCCGACGCTGGCCAGCGAGATGCTGGACACCGCCGCGACCCGCAGTCCGGCGATCAGGTACGGCACGGCGGCGGGCAGCTCGACCGAGGTCAGCCGGTGCCACGGTCCGTACCCCATCGCGGTGGCGGCCTGCCGGACGGAGTCCGGGACGGCGCGCAGGCCGTCCACGGTGGTCGGCAGCAGCACGGCGAGGGCGTAGAAGGTGAGCGGGATCATCACCGTCGCCTGGGTGGCGAGGCCGGTGTACGGGATCAGCACCACGAACACGGCCAGCGAGGGCAGCGCGTAGACGATGTTGAACACGGCGGAGAGCGGCTGGTACAGCCGGGGGTAGCGGGCGCAGGCCAGGCCGAGCGGAACGGCCAGCAGCAGGCCGATGAGCACGGGGACGAGGGCGATCACGGCGTGGTCGGCGAGCAGGTGGCCCAGGTAGCCGAGGTGGTCGCCGATCCAGTACCAGCGGACGATCGGTTCATCGTCCACCGTCGGCTCCGTCCGTGCTGCCCGTGCCGCCCGTTCCGTCCGGGTCGGATGCCCCGCCCGGGTGGCCGCCGGCGGCCGGGGGCTTGTCGGTGCGGACGGGCGCATCAGCGGCCGGCGAACCGGAGGCGTCGGGCCGCAGTGCGGCGAGGACGGCCTCGCGGCTTGCGGTGCCGGTGACCCGGCCCTCGGCGTCCAGCGCGACCGCGACCCCGGCGGGGGAGAGGACGGCGGCGTCCAGCGCCGTGCGCAGGGTGTCGGCGTCCGGGCGGAAGGCGGCCGCCGGGTGCAGCTCGGCGGTGACGGCGTCGCGGTCGATCCAGCCGATCGGGCGGCGCCCGTCGTCCAGGGCCAACTCCCAGCCGCCGTACCGGAGTCCGTCGCCCACCGGGCGGAGCCGGACGCCGCTCGCGGGGCGCAGGGCGAGGCCGCGCAGGCCCCGGTCGCGCCCGAGGAAGGCGGCCACGCCCTCGTCGGCGGGGGTGGTGAGCAGGGTGTGCGGGTCGGCCAGTTGGGCGATCCGGCCGTGTTCGCGCAGCACCACCACCTGGTCGCCGAGCCGGACGGCCTCCTCGATGTCGTGGGTGACGAACAGCACCGTCTTGTGCAGCTCGGACTGGAGCCGCAGCAGCTCCTCCTGGAGCCCGGCCCGCACCACCGGGTCGACCGCGCTGAACGGCTCGTCCATCAGCAGCACCGGCGGGTCGGCGGCCAGCGCGCGCGCCACGCCGACCCGCTGCTGCTGGCCGCCGGACAGCTGGAACGGGTACCGCTTGGCGGTCTCGGGCGCGAGCCCGACCAGTTCGAGCAGTTCGGCGGCGCGGGCGCGGGCCTTCTTCCGGTCCCAGCCGAGCAGGTAGGGGACGGTGGCGATGTTGTCGATCACCTTGCGGTGCGGGAAGAGCCCGGCCTGCTGGATCACGTACCCGATGCCGCGGCGCAGCTTGGCGGGTTCCAGCTCCGCGACGTCCGTGTCGTCCAGCAGGACCCGGCCCGAAGTGGGCTCGACCATCCGGTTGACCATGCGCAGCAGGGTGGTCTTCCCGCAGCCGGACGGTCCGACCAGGACGGTTATCCGACCGGTCGGGACCTCCAGGTCCAGTCCCTCGACGGCGATGGTGCCGTCGGGGTGGCGCATTCCCGCGCCCTCGAATCTGATCACGTGGAGTTTCCTCGTCAGGGCGCCCCGGAAAGGCGGCGCCTGGGTCGTTCGGTCGTTCGGTCAGGGTCGTTCGGTGGCGGCGGTTTCAAGCGCCCGGGCGTACTTCCGCCCGCGTGGTTGCCCGGCTTTGGACCAGCGGAAACTCTGATCACACTATGACCTGCATCATCTCCTGTCCCTGATTTACCGCCCCGGCACGCGGTGCGACCGCAGGCTCAGCCGCCCTGACGGGTCGGCAGGCCGGCGGCCGCCCAGCCGACGAAACCGCCGTCCAGGTCGGTCGCCCGGTGCAGTCCCAGCTCGCGCAGGGAGGCCGCGGCCAGGCTGGAGGCGTAGCCCTCGGAGCAGACCACGACCACCTCGACGTCGTAGCCCGAGGCCTCGGGAATCCGGTGACTGCCCGTCGGATCGAGCCGCCACTCCAGCACGTTGCGCTCGATGATCAGCGAGCCGGGGATCTCCCCCTCGGCCGCCCGCTGCGCCGCCGGACGGATGTCCACCAGCAGCGCGCCGTCCAGCTGGGCCTGGTACGCCTCGCGGGCGCGCGGTCGGTGGACGCCCTCCCGGGCCCGCTCCACCAGGTCGTCGATCGTGGTCACCACTGTTCAGGTCCTTCCTCGGAGGTGCGGACGAGCCCGCCGGCCCGCAGGTCGTAGTGCGCCATCGAACTCAGCGGCGGCGAGTAGGCGTGCAGGGTGACGGCGGGGCCGACGGCGGTGTTGCGCACGTCGTGCACGTACTCGGGGCCGAAGGCGCGGGCGGTGCCGGCCGGGATCCGGCGGATCAGCAGGCCCTGCTCGGGCCCGCCGAGGGACAGCTCCTCCAACTCGCCGAGGGCGACGGCGAAGGCGCCGCGCGAGCCGCCGTGGTCGTGGAAGCCGGTGGACTGGCCGGGCAGCCAGCTGATCAGCCACACCTCGTGGTCGTCGTCCGCGGCCAGCCGCCGGTACCAGCGCTCCTCGGTGGAGAGGCGGACGTGGTGGATCCACTCCTCGGGCCGCTCGGCCAGTTCGCGGACGATGGTCCGCAGGGTGCTGGGGGTGAGCGGCGCGGGGGTGCCCCCGGCGGGCGGCGTCGGTGGTGGCTCGGGGGCGCTCGTGGGGCTTGCGGCGTCGGGGCGGGTGTTGTCGGGGTTTACGGTCGGCTGGGTTTCGGGGCTGATGCTCGGGCTCGGGCTCAGAGTCATGAGGGCGTCCTCGGGTGCGGCGGGAACGTCGGTGGGAAGCGCCCGGTGTCCGGCGGTGGTGGAGGGCGCGGGCCGACGGGGCGGCCCGGCACGCAAGGGTGCGCCGGGGCTGGGCGGGGTCAGGACTACGGGTGCGGGTGCGCGGCGCGGGCCCTGGCAGACGTCACAGAGCGGGACCGGCGGGGGAGAACAAGGTCAACAGGCACAGATGGAACTCGCCTGGCGTCGCAGATCGACGTGCAGGCGGCATACCAGAGTGGCGCCGGAGTCCATGCGCCGGATCTTTCCCGAGCGAAGCGGAGGAAGTCAAGCCGAGCCGACCGTCCGCCGCCGTCCGTTCCCGGCGACCGGCGGACCGGTCGGCTACCCGTCGCCCGCTCGCCGAGCGCCCTTCGAGCATCCGTCGGTCGCCTCCCGGCTACTCCTCGGCCGGGCGGCGCGGTGGCGGGGGAGCCGTGGCGGACGGTGCCGGGTCGGTGTCGCGCGTCGGCTGTGCGGGCACCGACCCGGAGGGGCCCGGGGCCGGTCCGGCCGGTGCCTGCTCGGCCCGCGCCTGGTCGGCCCTCGCCTGCTCGGCCCGCGCCTGGTCAGTCAGTGCCTGCTCGATCAGCGGCGCGGCCTGTTCTCCCAGATGGCGGCCGAGCGTCTGGTAGGCGTCGAACTGCTGGTGGTCGAACCACTGGTCGCTGGTGCGGTCGTTCGGGAAGGCCCGGTTCGCCATGGCGTAGGCGTGCAGCTCGTACGGCATCCCGGGGGTCAGTACCGCCTGGAGGAGGATCAGCCGGCCGTGCCGGACGGCCCCGGGCCCCTCGTCCAGATCCGGGTAGCGGATGTCCCCGGTGACCACCGCCCGGGCCGAGAGCCGGGCGGAGAGCTGTTCCGCGAGCCCGCGCAGCGGTGGCCGGCGGCCCGCGCGGCCCTGCACGCCGTCGTCCGCGCGGCCGTCCGAGCGGCCGTCCGCGTCGTCACCCTCGGCGGGCCGGTCGGCGGCGGTGCCCGGGATCAGCAGCTCGGGCTCGTGCAGGGTGATGGCGACGCCCAGCTCCTCGCGGGCCAGGGTGATCGCGGCGGCCAGGTTGGTGGCGTACCCCGCGTCGCCGCTGGCGTCGATGCAGACCACCGTCCGCACCCGGTGCCGCAGCAGGTCGACCAGCCCGAGGTTCTCGTAGTGGCCGCCGTCGGTGGTGAGCAGGAAGCGGTCGTCGGCCGGGAACCGCCCGATCAGCTCCCGCAGTTGGTACGGGAGGCGGCGGACGGCGGGCTGCGCGGGGCGGCGCCAGTCCGGCGGACCGGACCAGTCGGGGCCGAGCACCGCCGGGTTGGGCAGCCACGTCCCGAGGCGGGCGTTGGTCACCGCGAACAGCCGCTGGTAGACGCGGGATTCCCGCCCCATCGCGGAGGAGAAGGCCGCGCCGGAGACGGCCATCGCCGACTGCACGGTGAGGTCCCGGGCGATGTGCGCACTGGTGCGCCGCTCCAGCAGGTCGGTGCGCGCGTACCCGATGTCCGGGCCGCCCACGTAGTCGTAGGAGAGCGAGAAGGAGGCCGCCGGACGGCCCGGTGGCGTACGGGAGTTGCCCGACAGGTTGGCCGCCGCCGAGAAGATCACCTGAGGGAAGTCGGGGTGCCGGGCGCCGTAGTGGCTCAGCCACGTCTGCTCCCGGAAGAAGTGGTACGGGCGGGCCACCGACCGGCCGCCCTCGGTGGCCCGCCGGACCGCGAACGCCGAGGCCAGCCGCAACCGGTAGAACGGGTGCAGGCTCACCCAGGTCTGGTCGAGGTTCAGCCCGACCGCGCCGAGCACCAGGGGCAGCAGCACCTGGACGGCCGTCGGCCAGGCGTAGCCGGTGGCGACCGCCCAGCCGAGGGCCAGCAGCGCACCCGCCGTCAGCGCCAGGAGGGCGGAGCAGACCACGAGGGTCTGCGGGAGGCTGGCGCCGCTGACACGGCGCCGGCCCGCCGCGCCCGGCGTGGTGGCACCCCGACCGGGCGTCCGGCGGTCGCGCCAGAGTATGCCGAGCAGCAGCGCCAGGTAGCTGAGCGCCACGGTCAGGCCGAGCCCCGCGCCGGTGAGCTGCGGCCCCGCCGCCAGCGCCTGCTGGAGCCGCACCGCGCCCCAGGCCAGGCCCGGTACCACCAGCACCCCGACGGCCAGCAGGGCGGCCAGGGCGAGCAGGCCGAGATTGGCCCTGCGCAGCGCCCGTGGCAGCAGCGCCTGCCAGCCGAGCGAGGGGAAGGCCAGCAGCCAGAGCAGCCAGCACCCGGTGGCCGAGGCCAGCAGGAGGCCGAAGGCGGCGAGCGCCGGTGTCCGGAGCTCCAACGGCCCCGGTACGGCGCCGGCGTGGCGCAGCCCGGCCGCCGCCAGGCGGCTCAGGTCGGTGAGCGGCACGGCCCGGTAGAAGCGGCTGAGCCCGAGGCCGAGCGTCAGGACGGCGGCCAGCAGCAGGGTGAGGGCGGACAGCACCCCGCGCAGCAGCGTCCCGAGGGCGACCAGCCATTCGCCCGCGCCGTCGGCGATGTACTTGCCGTGCCGGCGGAGGTGGTCCTCCTCGGGGGACCCGGGCTCCATCACGGTGTCGGCCGTCAGGCCCGAGACGGCGCGCACCGGGCTGCCGGGCGCGGAGTCGCTGAGCGCGAGCTGGAGCGCGCCGACGGTGTAGCCGCCGCCCGAGACGGAGACCAGGTAGCGGGCCCGTTTCAGCCACGGCCGCAGCGACTGGAGCGCGCCGAGGGTGACGCAGGCGGAGCGGATGCCGCCGCCGGAGGCGCAGAAGCCGAGTTCGGCGGGTTCGCGGCCGGGCGGCACCCGGGCGGCGTCGCGCCAGTGGGCGTGCCGGACGGGCGTGTCCGGGGCCTCCGGCGCTTCGGCGGCGGGCGTCGAGGAGCCGCGCCGGGCGGCGATCGGCCAGGGCGGGATCAGCGCCGGACGGTCGGGGGAGTCGGTGCCGCGGGCCTTCGCGCCCGCTCGCGCCGGCCGGAGCCCGCGTACCGCGCGGGTGGCGGTCACCAGCAGGATGCCCGCCGCGAGCACCCCGGCGGGCAGGAGCAGCAGCCACTTGACGGTGGCGAGCGTGGTGGCGACGGCGAAGGGGGTGTCGGAACCGCCCGCACCCGGGTGGAGGCCGTCCAGCCCGGCGCGCAGCAGCGCGTCCTCGCCCAGGTCGCAGCAGGCCGCGAGCAGCCCGGCGCCGCCGACCGCGACGGCCGACAGCCGCCGGCGGGCCGGCCCGAGCACGTACCCGCCGAGCAGCGCGGCGGCGAGCAACGTCAGCCCGTAGCTGCCGATCAGCCAGCCGTCGGCGCGCAGCGCGGCCAGGTGGTCGGCGGCGCGGCCGCCGACCACGGCCTCGGCGGCCGCACGGGAACCGGCGAGCTGGAGGGCGACGTCCCGTACGTGCGGCGCCTGGTGGCGGAACAGCAGCCCGCCGAGGACGACCGGCAGCAGGGCGCCGAGGGCGAGCAGCAGTCCGGCCCAGGCGGGCAGGGCGGGCGGCCGCGCCGCCGGGCCTCCGCCCGCCGCGCCACCTGCCGTACCCGTCGCCTCCGCCGCTTCCTTCGCCGCCGCCGTCTCCGTTGCGGAATCCGACACCACCATCGTCACCCCCCGCTTGGCCGCCCCGATCCCCCGTGACCGGGACGCTGAACTCGTAGGAAACCACCGATGACTGACGATCCGTAGTGATCCACCGCGATGTCCACGCGGGTCTTACCCCACCATCGCCGATTGCGCACCCGGGGTGTCCGGTTTCACTCGAACGAGTAAGAAGGCGACGCGTGGGGTAGATCAGCTTTTCATCCCACCCGGGACCATCCGCGTGTCCGCGCAACAAGATCACCCCAGACGCGTTTCCGCCGACGTATTGTCAGGCCACCGAGGCCGGGCCTACCGTCTACAGATCGCTTTCTACGCACGTAGACCCTGCGGTTTCCCGAGCGGACCCGCAGGCGAGACCCGCCCCGTCAACCCTCAGACCGCGGGCCCGACCGCACGGCCGGGCCGCGGAGTTGCGGAGGTAACCATGTCGCAGATCGTCCGGGCCGCGCTCGTCCAGACCCGCTGGACGGGTGACCAGGAGAGCATGATCGCGCTCCACGAGCGGTACGCCCGCGAGGCCGCCGCCCAGGGAGCGAAGATCATCGGCTTCCAGGAGGTCTTCAACTCCCCGTACTTCTGTCAGGTCCAGGAAGCCGAGCACTACCGCTGGGCCGAGGCCGTCCCCGACGGCCCGACCGTGCGCCGGATGCGGGACCTCGCCCGCGAGCTCGGGCTGGTGATGGTCGTCCCGGTCTACGAGGAGGAACAGGCCGGCGTCTACTACAACACCGCCGCCGTCATCGACGCCGACGGCAGCTACCTCGGCAAGTACCGCAAGCACCACATCCCGCAGGTCAAGGGCTTCTGGGAGAAGTACTACTTCAAGCCCGGCAACCTCGGCTGGCCCGTGTTCGACACCGCCGTCGGCAAGGTCGGCGTGTACATCTGCTACGACCGCCACTTCCCCGAGGGCTGGCGCGCCCTGGGCCTGGCCGGTGCGCAGATCGTCTACAACCCCTCCGCCACCAGCCGCGGCCTGTCCGCCTACCTCTGGCAGCTCGAACAGCCCGCCGCCGCCGTCGCCAACGAGTACTTCGTCGCCGCGATCAACCGCGTCGGCACCGAGGAGTACGGCGACAACGACTTCTACGGCACCTCCTACTTCGTCGACCCGCGCGGGCAGTTCGTCGGCGACGTCGCCTCCGACAAGGAGGAGGAACTCGTCGTCCGCGACCTCGACCTCGGCCTGATCGAACAGGTCCGCCAGCAGTGGGCGTTCTACCGGGACCGCCGGCCCGACGCCTACGGACCGCTCGCCGAGGCCTGAGGAGCAGCGCGATGACCACCAACGACGTGAGGGCCACCCGCGACCCGCACCAGCGCACCGTCGTCCGCGGCGGCCTCGTCATCACCGCCACCGAGGAACTCCACGCCGACGTCCTGATCGAGGGCGAGCGCGTCGCCGCCCTGGCCACCACCGGCAGCTCCGCCGCCGAGGCCTGGACCGCCGACACCGTCATCGACGCCACCGGCCACTACGTCATCCCGGGCGGCGTCGACGCCCACACCCACATGGAGCTGCCGTTCGGCGGCACCGCGGCCTCCGACACCTTCGAGACCGGCACCCGCGCCGCGGCCTGGGGCGGTACCACCACCATCGTGGACTTCGCCGTCCAGTCGGTCGGCGGCTCGCTGCGCGAGGGCCTGGACACCTGGCACGCCAAGGCCGAGGGCAACTGCGCGATCGACTACGCCTTCCACACCATCGTCTCCGACGTCAACGACGCCGTGCTCAAGGAGATGGACACCCTCGTGGACTCCGGCGAGTCCACCTCCTTCAAGCTCTTCATGGCCTACCCCGGCGTCTTCTACAGCGACGACGGCCGCATCCTGCGGGCCATGCAGCGCGGCGCCGCCAACGGCGGGCTGATCATGATGCACGCGGAGAACGGCATCGCCATCGACGTCCTGGTCGAACAGGCGCTCGCCGCCGGGAGGACCGCCCCCCGCTACCACGGCGAGGTCCGGCGCGAACTGCTGGAGGCCGAGGCCACCCACCGGGCGATCAAGCTCGCCCAGGTGGCCGGCAGCCCGCTCTACGTGGTGCACGTCTCCGCCGCCGCCGCGCTCGCCGAACTCGTCGGGGCCCGGGACGCCGGCCTCAACGTCTTCGGCGAGACCTGCCCGCAGTACCTCTTCCTCTCCACCGACAACCTCGCCGAGGAGGGCGCCGACGGCTTCGAGGGCGCCAAGTACGTGTGCAGCACGCCGCTCAGACCGCGCGAGCACCAGAAGGCGCTCTGGCGCGGGCTGCGCACCAACGACCTCCAGGTGGTCTCCACCGACCACTGCCCGTTCTGCTTCGTCGGCCAGAAGGAGCTGGGCCGGGGCGACTTCTCGAAGATCCCCAACGGCCTGCCGGGCGTCGAGAACCGGATGGACCTGCTCCACCAGGCCGTGGTGGACGGGCACATCAGCCGGCGCCGCTGGGTCGAGATCGCCTGCACCACCCCGGCCCGGATGTTCGGCCTGCACCCGCGCAAGGGCACCATCGCCCCGGGCGCCGACGCCGACCTGGTGGTCTACGACCCCACCGCGGTGCAGACCGTCTCCGCCGCGACCCACCACATGAACGTGGACTACTCGGCCTACGAGGGCCGTCGACTCACCGGCCGGGTGCGGACGGTGATGTCGCGCGGCACCGTCGTGCTGGACGACGGCGACTGGCGCGGCCGGGCCGGCCACGGCACCTTCCTGCGCCGGGACACCTGCCAGTACCTGGTCTGATCCCTCTCCCGATTCCCGCCCCTCCCGTTCCTCCCGTTCCTCGACGTCCACCCGCCGCCGCCCGGTCTGCCGGCCGTCCGGTCGCCCGCCCGCCTGGCTGCCGGCCCGGCCCTTCGACCGGGGCGACCGATCCGGTCGACGGCCGGGTGGCGGCGGTCAAAACCCTTACCTGGAGCCCCTCATGGACATCGGCCTCGTCCTCCAGACCGACCCGCCCGCCCGACTGCTCATCGACCGGATGATCCGCGCCGAGCGGGCCGGATTCAGCCACGGCTGGACCTTCGACTCCTGCGTGCTGTGGCAGGAGCCCTTCGTCATCTACAGCCGGATCCTCGCCGAGACGGAGCGGATGACCGTCGGCCCGATGGTCACCAACCCCTCCACCCGCACCTGGGAGGTGACCGCCTCCACGTTCGCCACGCTCAACGACATGTACGGCAACCGGACCGTCTGCGGCATCGGCCGCGGCGACTCCGCCATGCGGGTCGCCGGGCGGAGCCCCGCCACCCTCGCCCGGCTCTCCGAAGCCATGCACGCCATCAAGGAGTTGGCCGAGGGGCGCACCGCCGAGGTGGACGGCAGTGAGATGCACCTGCCGTGGGTCCGCGCCGGCGCCTCCCTGTCGATCTGGATGGGGGCGTACGGGCCGAAGGCGTTGAACCTGACTGGGCGTCAGGCCGACGGCTTCATCCTGCAGTTGGCCGACCCCTACCTTACCGAGTTCATGGTCAAGGCGGTGCGGGCCGCCGCCGTCGAGGCGGGCCGGGATCCGGAGTCGATCACCATCTGCGTCGCCGCCCCGGCCTACGTCACCGCCGACGACTCGCCCGAGGCGCTCGCCCACGCCCGGGAGCAGTGCCGCTGGTTCGGCGGGATGGTCGGCAACCACGTCGCCGACCTGGTCAGCCACTACGGCGAGCACTCCGACCTGGTGCCGGAGGCGCTCACCGACTACATCAAGGACCGGCAGGGCTACGACTACAGCCACCACGGGCGGGCCGGGAACCCGGACACGGCCTTCGTCCCGGACGGGATCATCGACCGCTTCTGCCTGATCGGCCCGGTGGAGGCGCAGCGGGCCCGACTGGCGGAGCTCCGCTCGCTCGGCGTCGACCAGTTCGCCGTCTACGCCATGCACGACGCCATCGAGACCACCATCGACGCGTACGGGACGGACGTCATCCCGCACCTGTGACCCCGCCCGGCGCCCCCACCCGAGCTCAGCCGCGGATCCGCCCGCGGCGGACGGGAGTTGCCCATGCCCGCAACCGCGACCAGTGACGGCAGACAGTGGCACCACCCCGACGGCCGGGTCGAACTCGACCCGGCCGCCGGGGACTTGCCACCCAACGGCTTCACCAGCGACGACCTGCGGCCGGTCCCGGTGGCACGGCGTACCTGGACCACGTACAACTTCCTCGCGCTCTGGGTCGGCATGGCCCACAACATCCCGTCCTGGACCCTGGCTTCGGGCCTGGTCACGCTCGGCATGGACTGGAAGCAGGCGGTGCTGACGATCGCGCTCGCCAACCTCCTCGTGCTGGTCCCGATGCTGCTCACCGGGCACGCCGGCACCAAGTACGGCATCCCGTTCCCGGTCTTCGCCCGGGCCGCCTTCGGGCTGCGCGGCGCCAACCTGCCCGCCCTGCTGCGGGCGGCGGTGGCCTGCGCCTGGTTCGGCATCCAGACCTGGATCGGCGGCGAGGGCATCTTCCTGCTGGCGGGCAAGCTGTTCGGCGAATCCTGGCGCACGGCCGGCGAGTTCGGCGGCTACCCGTGGACGCAGTGGCTCTCTTTTCTGCTGTTCTGGCTGATCGAGATGGCCATCATCGCGCGGGGGATGGAGGCGCTGCGGCGGTTCGAGAACTGGGCGGCGCCGTTCGTCATCGTCGGCGCGCTCGCGCTGCTGGTGTGGATCACCGTCAAGGCGGGCGGGCTCGGGCCATTGCTCGACCAGCCGTCCAGGCTGGGGTGGGGCGGCGGCTTCTGGAAGGTCTTCTTCCCTGCGCTGATGGGCATGATCGGGTTCTGGTCCACCCTCTCGCTGAACATCCCCGACTTCACCCGCTTCGGCGGCAGCCAGCGGGCCCAGATACGCGGGCAGGCGCTCGGCCTGCCGACCACGATGACGCTCTTCGCGTTCCTGTCCGTGCTGGTCACCTCAGGCTCCGAGGCGGTCTACGGGGCCCCGGTGTGGGACCCGATCCAGCTGGCCGCCAAGATGGAGAACCCGGTCGGCATCCTGTTCGCGCTGCTGACCGTGCTGGTCGCGACGCTGTCGGTGAACATCGCCGCCAACGTGGTGTCGCCCGCGTACGACCTCGCCAACCTGCTGCCCCGCTTCGTCACCTTCCGGACCGGGGCGCTGATCACGGGGGTGGTCGGGATCGTGATCCTCCCGTGGCGGCTGATCTCCGACCCGCACGTGTACATCTTCACCTGGCTCGGTGTGGTCGGCGGGCTGCTCGGCACGGTCGGCGGAGTGCTGATCGCCGACTACTGGGCCCTGCGCCGCACCCGCCTCCGGCTCGCCGAGCTGTACCGCCCGGGCGGGGCGTACTGGTATGTGGCCGGCTGGAACTGGCGGGCCGTGACGGCGCTGCTGGTGGGCGGCGTGCTGGCCGTCGGCGGCTCGTACTCCACCGTCGACGCCGACGGTGTGAAGCAGGGCCCCTTCCCGGCGGACGGCCTGATCCCCGTCCTCAAGCCGCTCGCCGACTACGGCTGGGCCGTCGGGCTGACGGCGGCGGCCGTGGTGTACCTGGGGCTGAGCGGGGTGTTCGGGAGGGGCGCCGGGGAGGAGAGGGAGGGCTGACGGGGGAGGGCGAACGACTGACGGGTGACAGCGAACAGCTGACAGATTTCGAAAGTTGTCGGTTGTCAGTTGTTCGCTGAAACCCGTTCGACGGCGGCGAGGACCTTGGCCGCGCCGTCCTCGGCGGCCAGGGCGGTGGCGACGGCTCGGGCGCGGGTGCGGTAGCGGGGGTCGTCGAGCGTCAGGCGGAGGGAGGTGGCGAGGCGGGCGGGGGTGAGGCCGCGCAGGGGGACGGGGCCGGGGGAGACGCCGAGCCGGGTCAGTCGGGCGGACCAGAACGGTGCGTCGAGCTGGGCGGGCACGGGGACGGCGGGGGTCCCGGAGCGGAGGGCGGCGGCCGTGGTGCCGGCACCCGCGTGGTGGACCACGGCGGCGGTGCGGGGGAAGAGCCAGTCGTGCGGGGTGTCGCCGACGGTCAGGACGGAGTCCGAGTCCTCGGCGGCCAGTCCGCTCCACCCCGACTGGAGCAGGAGGCGCACCCGGGCGGCGCGGGCGGCGGCGAGGACGGTCGCGGTCAGCCGCTCGGCGTCGGGGACGACCAGGCTGCCGAAGCCGACGAAGACCGGCGGCGGCCCGGCGGCCAGGAAGTCGAGCAGCCGGGCCGGGGGCTGCCAGTCCGGCCGGTCGGCCGGCCACCAGTAGCCCGCCACCTCCAGTCGGGGGCGCCAGTCGGCGGGTCGGGGCACCACCAGTGGCGAGAAGCCGTGCAGGACGGGGTGGTTGCGGCGGGCCCGGGCGATGCCGAGCGGCGGCAGGCCGAGCCGACGGCGCAGCCCGCGGACGGCCGGGACGAACAGCTGGTCGGTCGCGGCCTGGACGGCGTGTCCCGCCAGCAGGTTGCCGGACCGGCCGAGCGATCGGGTGCCGGTGACGGCGGGCGCGAACTCCCGGGTGGGGGCGAGGGGTTGGAGGTACAGCCCGATGCTGGGGATGCCGGCCGCCTCGGCGGCGACCTGGCCGAGTGCGCTGGTGGTGCTGGTGGTCAGCAGCAGGTCTGTCCCGAGCGCCGTGGCGTCGGCGATGCCGTCGCCGAGTGCGGGCATGAACCTCCGGCCGAGCCGCAGGAGTTGCAGGACGGCGCCGGGTCCGCTGCCGGCCCGCAGCAGGCGCCGGCCCTCAACGGAGGCGAGTTCGGCGCGCGGGTCGACCGGCAGCGGGCGGAACTCCAGTCCGGCGGCCCGTACCGACTCGGCGAAGGTGTCGTGGGTGGCGACGGCCACCTGATGCCCGGCCGCCCGCAGCCGGACGCCGAGCCCGGTGAAGGGGGCCACGTCGCCCCGGGAGCCGGCGGTGGCGATCAGGATGCGCATGGCCGCAGTATTTCGGCGCGGGCGACGCGCGGGAAGGGCGCCACGCGCGGGCGGTCCGGCCTGGGCGGCCGGTGTCGTCAGCCGGTCCCGTCGGCCGGTCCCGTCCGCTGGGTTCGTCCGCCGGGTTCGGACGGTGCTGCGCGGGTGGCCGACCGGGGCGGCCGACGCGGGTGGCGGAACCGGGCGGCGGGCGGTGGCGTCCTTGCGGGCAGAGCGGACGGGACGGGGCCGTCGCGCCTTGGACGGGAAGGGATGCCGGATGAGCATCGTCGCGTGGATCGTGCTGGGCCTGCTGGCCGGTGCGCTGGCCAAGCTGCTGCTGCCGGGGAAGGACCCGGGCGGCCTGATCGTGACCACCCTGATCGGCATCGCCGGCTCCTTCGTCGGCGGCTGGATCGCGTCGCACTTCATGCACCGCTCGATCACCGCGCACTTCTTCGACGCGGCGACCTGGGTGTCGGCGATCGGCGGCGCCCTGGTGCTGCTGATCGCCTACCGGCTGCTGTTCGGCAACTCGCGCCGCTGACGGAATGGTTCGGTGCGGCCCCGGCGTCCGGGAGACGGCGGGGCGTGCCGGGGGAGGAGTTCCGCCGACCGGTACGACGGCGCCCGGATGGCCGGTTCGAACCGGTCCTTGCCGGTGCTGGAACGGTGCGAGGCCCTCGGACGTCCTTCCGAACGGGACCCGGGGGCTCGACGGGGTCGCCACACCGATGACGCAAGGGGCGGCGGATGAGCTGGATGGCGTGGATCGTGCTGGGCCTGGTGTCGGGGACACTGGCCAGGATGGCGATGTCGAGGGGGGAGCGCGGCCTGATCGGCAGCACCCTGATCGGCATCACCGGCTCCTACATCGGCACCTGGATCGTCTCGCACTGGATGCACGGGACGGTGAAGGTGAGCTTCCTCGACGTCACGACCTGGGTGTCGGCGATCGGCGGCGCCATGGTCCTGCTCTTCGGCTACAAGGTGCTCCGCTTCCTCGCCCGGCGCTGACCATCTGGTGCTGACGGCTCGATGCTGATGGCTCGGCACTGATGGCTCGGTGCTGACCGCCGGGCTCTGAAGCCGGGCGGTCAGCACCCGGCACCGCCCGGTTACCGGTCGGCGGTCCGGGACGCCTCGGCGACCCAGCCCGGGAGTGGCTCGCGCGCGGCGAGCCAGCCGGGCGGCACGTCCGCGAGCCCGGTCCGGGCGGCGGCCACACCGGCGGCGATGGCGCAGGTGGTGTCCTTGTCGCCCCAGCCCTCCAGGGTGTTCCAGACGGTCTCCGGCAGCGAGTCCAGGTGCCCGGCCGCGGACCAGAGGGCGAACGGCACGGTGTCCGCGGCGGAGATCAGCGCTCCCGAGCCGAGCACGGTGGCGGCGTGCCGGACGCTGGTGTGCTCGGGCATCCGGGCGGCGATCCGGAGCCCGGAGCGGACCTCGCTGTCCGGCAGCCGTCCGGCGATCTCGGTCAGCAACTCGGCCCGGCCGGGCGGGTTTCCGCCCCGGCTGCGGACCGCCAGCGCAGCCGCGAGCGCGACCGCCACCGCACCGGCGACGGCCTCCGGGTGGAAGTGGGTGGTGAGCGCCTGCAGTTCGGCCTGCCGGACCACCGCGTCGAGGTCCTCGGCGAACCAGGCGCCCAGCGGCGCGACCCGCATCGCGGCGCCGTTCCCGTGCGAGCCCTGACCCTCGAACTGGGCCGCGGTGATGGCGCGCCAGTCCCCGCCGGCGCCGATCCCGCGCAGGACCCGGTGCATCGACGGGCCGTACTTGCGCCCGTACTCGCGGGCGTACTCGGCGGCGAACTCCCGGGCGAGCGCGTCCGGTCGGACCTCGCCCGCGTCGAGCAGGTGGCGGACCAGCACGAGCGCCATGGCGGTGTCGTCGGTCCAGTGCCAGGGTGCGGGCCGGACCAGCCGGGCGGCGAGCGCGGCGGGCGCCTCGTCCAGCGGGACCGAGAACCACCGGTCGCCGAAGGCGTCGCCGAGGGCGAGTCCTTCCAGGCTGTCCAGGACCGGGCGGGCCGCACGCATGTCATCCTCCATGTGAGATCAACTGTGTGCGGCAGTCTGCCGGAGGGGGCAGGACGCCGGCGAGCGGTTATTCCTCCGTTCGCCGGCGCCACATCTGCTGACGGGTCGTCACTTCGCCTTCAGGCCACCGAGGACGAGCTTCCAGACGGCGTCGAACCGGTCGTCGACGTCGGGGGTGGACCAGGTGGACGCGTAGGCCGGGTCGTGGAAGGGGCCGGTCGCGTCGAAGACGGCGCGGGCGGTGTTGCGGATGTGGGCGAGCTTGAACTCCTTGGTCTCGATGCCCTCCGCCACCATCCGCGCGATCTGGTCGACCAGGGTGTCGACATGGGTGTCCACCAGGCCGCTGTTCTCCTCGACCAGCACCATGTAGGTGGCGAACAGCTCCGGGTCGTCCAGCGCCTTCTTCCGCTTGGCCGTGAACAGCGCCGTCAGCCACCGCTGCAGCCGCTCGGAGGCGGGGCCGCCCTCGTTGGAGACGGTCGACAGCTCGTGGTGCGCCTGGTCGAGCCAGCGCTGGGTGACCGCCTCGCGCAGCGCGGCCTTGCTGGGGAAGTGGCGGTAGACGCTGCTGTGGCTGACGCCGAGGATGCGGGCGACGTCCACGACGGTGGCCTTGGCCGGGCCGAACCGCCGGAGGACGTCCTCCGCCGCGCTCAGGATCTGCTCGGCGGTGAGTGTGGTGTCCGTGGTCACGGGGAGGTCCGTCCTTAGGTCGTGCGGTCGGGTCGTGCGGCGATGGCGCCGGTGGTGCGGCGACGGCGCTGGTGGTGCGGTCAGCGCTCGCTGTCCAGGTGGGCCATCTGTGCGGCAGCGTACCGGTCACCGGCGGCGGAGCCGGCGGGTACGGCGGCCTCGACGGCGGCGAGGTCGGCCTCGGTCAGCGCGACGTCGAGGGCGCCGAGGGCCTCGGTCAGGCGGTCCCGGCGGCGGGCCCCGACCAGCGGGACGACGTCCTGACCGCGGGAGGCCACCCAGGCGATGGCGACCTGGGCGACGGTGGCGCCCCGCGCGGCGGCGATCTCGCGCAGGGCCTCGACCAGTGCCAGGTTGTGGGCCAGGTTCTCGCTCTGGAAGCGCGGGCTGTGGCTGCGGAAGTCGGTCCCGGCGAGGGCCCGTTCCCGGTCCCAGTGGCCGCCGAGCAGGCCGCGGGAGAGCACGCCGTACGCGGTGATGCCGATGCCGAGCTCGCGGGCGGCGGGCAGGACGGCGGCCTCGATCGAGCGGGAGAGCAGCGAGTACTCGATCTGGAGGTCGCTGATCGGGTGGACGGCGGCGGCCCGGCGCAGGGTGTCGGCGCCGACCTCGGAGAGCCCGATGTGGCGGACGTAGCCGGCCTTCACCAGGTCGGCGATGGCGCCGACGGTCTCCTCGACCGGGACGCCCGGGTCCAGGCGGGCCGGGCGGTAGACGTCGACGTGGTCGGTGCGCAGGCGGCGCAGGGTGTAGGCGAGCGCGGTCTTGGTGGCGGCGGGGCTCGCGTCGTAGCCGAGCCACTGGCCGTCGGGGCCGCGCTGGGCGCCGAACTTCACGCTGATCTGCACGCTCTCGCGGTCGCGGCCGCGCAGCGCCTCGTGGATCAGCAGCTCGTTGTGGCCCATGCCGTAGAAGTCGCCGGTGTCGAGGAGGGTGACCCCGGCGTCGAGGGCGGCGTGGATGGTGGCGATGCTCTCGGCCTCGTCGGCCGGGCCGTACAGGTCGGACATGCCCATGCAGCCGAGGCCGAGGGCCGAGGTGACCGGTCCGGTGGTGCCGAGGGTGCGCCGGGCGGGGCGGGTGTGGGAGGACACGGGTGACTCCAAGGGGGCGGGTGCGGTGCCGGAGGGGCAGGAGCAGGGTGACCCGGGTCTCACTGTGACACGACAGCGAACAGATTTCAAAATCTGTTCGCTGTCGTCTGTTATCTGAAAGTTGAAATCTGTCGACTGTCATTTGTTCGGCGGACGGGCGGACGGGCGGACGGGCGGACGGGCGGGCGACTGCGGCATGGCGGCAGACGCCCGCACCGAAGCCGACATCAGTCGGCGACCCGGCTCCGGTTCTCGTACGCGAGGTCGGTGTACTCGGGGTGGCGGAGCATCCAGCCCTTGATGAAGGGGCAGGTGGCCAGCACGGACAGGCCGCGGGCGCGGGCGTCGTCCAGGGCGGCGCGGGCCAGCGCGCTGCCGATGCCCCGGCCCTCGAAGGCGGGCTCGACCACGGTGTGCGGATAGACCACCAGCTGGTCGCTGCGCAGGTACTCGGCGAAGCCCGCCGGCTTCCCGTCCTCCCAGGCCTCGAAGCGGTTCCGGGCTTCCACGTCACGTACCGAGATGGTCATCGCGGCTCCTCACTGCGGGAGAGTCGGAGCCGGGCCCGGCCCCGGTCCATCATCGGGGGACCGGGGCCGCCCCGCCCGCCGATCCGGTTGCCGTGTCCGTGGCGGTCGTCGTGCTCGGTGCCTTGCTCGGGGGCGCCGGTTCGACCGCCGGCCCGACAGCGGGTTCGACAGCGGGGCTCCCGGTCGGCGCCCAGGTCTCGCGGCCGCCCGGCGACCGCAGCAGGCAGGCGCGGGCGGGCGGCACATTGCGCCACACCGTGCGCTCGCCCAGCCCGTACGCCTCCTCGAACCGCCGCAGCAGCCGGACCACCGCCCGGTGGCGGGCGCCCCGGCGGGGGCCGGAGGTGAGGCTGCGCGCCGTCGTCGTGCCGAGGTACCCGAAGTACGTCAGCTCGCCGCCGGGCGCCAGCAGCCGCAGGTAGAGGTCGAGGATGTCGCGCACCTGTGCGGGCTCGAAGTTGGTGAACGGCAGCCCGGACACGATCACGTCGTACCGCTGCCCGCGGTCCTCCGCCCGGGCCCCTTCCGGCGCCGGTCGACGGCACTCCGGCAGCTCCTCGACCCGGCAGGCCGACAGTCGCAGGCCGACCCCGGGGTGGCGTGCGGCGAGGACCGGGTCCTCCCGCAGCCGTTCGGCGAACCGCGGGTTGGCCTCGACGACGTGCAACCGGTCGCCCGGGCGCAGCACTTGGGCCAGTCGGCGGGTGACCACGCCGGTGCCGGCGCCGACCTCCAGCACCGAGATCGGACGGTTCGGGCGGCTGGTGACCGGTACCACCAGGGCGTTCACCAGCTCCGGGCCGCTCGGGGCCAGCGCGCCGGTGTCGTGGAAGGTGCGCAGGGCCTCGGCGAGGAACAGCAGGTGGTCGCCACCGGCGGGCGAACTGTACAGGGGGGAAGGGGGGTCCGGACGGTGGTGGAGCCGTTCGTTGGTCATGCCGTCGACGCTAGGCAGGGCGGAGCCGCCGCGAATCGGCCGGTCAGCGGCGCCGACCCCCGACGAAAGTCGAGGGTGCGGTTACCCGGAAGACAGAGGCGCTCCGCGGCCGAGCGCCCCTAGCATCGAGCCCGAGGTGCCCAAGGGTGGACGTACGGAAGGCTTTCGGGCCGAGGAGAGCGGAAAGGAGGAGCACCATGCGCCGGAGTGTGCTCGGCTGGTACGGGCCGGACCACCGGGCCGGGACGGACACGTTGCTGCTGCTCGGCCTGCTCGGCCTGACCATCGAGGAGGCCCTCGCCCAGTGGACGCAGACCGACGGTCCGCTGCGCCTGCCGCGCACGGTCGTCGCCGCGCTCGCCGCGGTCTCGCTCTTCTTCGCCCGCCGCCACCCGGTGGCCTCGGCCGTGCTGCCGGTGCTCACGGGCGGGCTGTTCAACCGGGCCGTCCCCGGCCTGTTCAGCGTCTTCCACCTCGCCTACCTCGGCCGGCCGGGCCTGGCGATGGCGGGCGGCTCGGTCATCGCGGTGGCCAGTGCGGTGGGTGTGGACTCACTGGTCGGCCGGGCGGGTACCGCCGGGTCCCAACTCCTGGTCCAGGCCGCCACGATGGCGGTCGGCCTGTGGCTGCGGGGCAGACGGGTGCTGATCCGCACCCTGCACGAGCAGGTCGACGCGCTGCGCCGCGAGCGCGAGCTGCGCGCCGAACAGGCCCGGTCCGCCGAACGGGCCCGGATCGCCCGGGAGATGCACGACGTGCTGGCCCACCGGCTCAGCCTCCTGGTCCTGCACGCCGGGGTGCTGCGCGACCAGGCCAGGGCCGGCACCGTCGCCGACGACCCCGACCGGCTCACCCACCGCCTCGAACTGCTGCGCACCACCGCCGCCCGGTCGCTCGACGACCTGCGCGACGTCCTGGGCGCGCTGCGGGCCGACCCGTCGGCCCCGCCCGCCACGGGAGGCGAGCCGTCCGTGCCCGTCGAGGCCGGGCGCGTCCCGGCGCCCGCGCTGCGCGACCTCACCGAGCTCGTCGGCGAGGCGACCCAGGCCGGCCAACGGGTCGAACTCACCCTCTCCGGGGAGCCGGAGACCATCCCGACCACCCACCGGCTGGCCGTGCACCGGCTGGTGCAGGAGGCACTGACCAACGCCCGCAAGCACGCGCACGCTGCGCCCGTCACCGTCCGGGTCGGCTACGGGGCGCCGGCGACGACGGTCGAGGTCCGCAACGGCCCGGGCGAGGCGCCGTTGGGCGGGCCGGGCACCGGTGGTGGGTACGGGCTGGTGGGGCTGGCCGAACGGGTCGGCGCCCTCGGCGGCCACTTCGACGCCGGTCCGGACGGTGGCGGCGGCTTCCGGCTCTCCGCCCGGTTACCCGCGCCGGACCGCCCGCCGCAGGCGGTGCCGGACGAGGCTTCCGTCCGGCTCCGTGGCGACGGTCCGGATCCACAGTCGGCGCGCGCGGTGGCGCACCCCGGGCGGGCGTCGCCGCGGCCGGAGCGGGGGAAGGGGACGCCAGGGGCGCGACAATCGCAGGAAGGGGCGCAGGGGGCGCGAGGAGTGAAGCAGTCGGAGCCACCGAAGCGACCGGAGGAACCGATGCAGCCGAACCAATCGACGCAAGCGACGCAACCGACGCGGGCGAAGCACGTTGAGCAGGAACCGAAGCCGCAGCCGAAGGACGCCGCATGATCCGAACTATGGTGGTCGACGACGACGCGCTGGTCCGTCTCGGCCTGGTCGACCTCCTGGCCCAGGACCCGGAGCTCACCGTGGTCGCCGAGGCCGCCGATGGGCTGCAGGCCGTCGAGCTCGCCGCCGGTCGGCGGATCGACGTCGCGCTGATGGACATCCGGATGCCCCGGCTCGACGGGATCGCCGCCACCCGGCGGCTGCGCGAACTCCCCGACGGTCCGCGGGTCATCGCCCTCACCACCTTCGACCTGGACGAGTATGTGTACCAGGCGCTCGCGGCCGGGGCGGACGGCTTCCTGCTGAAGGACACCCCGCCCGCGGAGATCGCCCGGGCCGTCCATGTCGTCGCCGGCGGCCAGGGGATGCTGCACCCGGCGGCCGCTCGGCGGCTGATCGACCGCTACCACCGGGTCGGGGCGCCCCGGTCGGTGGCCGCCCGCAGCCGGGCCGCCGGACTCACCCCGCGGGAGACGGACGTACTGCGCGAACTCGCCGACGGGCTCTCCAATGCCGAGATCGCCGGTGTGCTCGGGATGCGCGAGAGCACGGTCAAGGCGCACGTCAGTCGGATCCTGACCGGGCTCGGAGTCGCCAACCGGGTCCAGGCGGCGCTGCTCGCGCGCGACGCCGGGCTGATGGGCGACGGCGGCTGAGGACGGACGGCTGGGATCGGCCGGGCCCGGGTTCGGGTGCCCAGGTGCCGGGGGGCCCGGGTGCCGATCGGTCGTGCACCCGCGGGTACGTTCGCGAACGTTCGCGCACGCGCATATCCGGGCGCTGTCCCGCTGTTCCGGGGTGCCGCCCTGTCGTGCCAGGGGTTGCAGCCGAAGCACGTCGGGGCTCGGTGGGGCTCGGTGGGGCACATCGGGGCACGGCATCGGCCGGTGTTCACCCGGGCGTTCCCCGGACGTTCCTCCGGAGTCGGGGCGGACGTCGAAGCGGGCTTCCATGAGCCGCCGCGTGCTCCCGGTTCGTATCGCGTGCTGAGCCGCTGTCACCCATCCGGCGTGGAAATGCCGTGCCTTGGCCGTTTGCGCTGCCGAACTCGGGCGGCGGGTCCATGGTGGAGATGGGCGCGATCCGGCGACCGCGTCCGCGCGCCGATCCAGGCCCGCGCGCCGAGCGCCCGCGCCGAAAGCGGACGGGTGTTGTCCGAAGCGGGGCCCGGTACCGGCACGCTGGGAACAGGGCCACCTCGCAGGAAACCGAACGGTTCTTCTAGGCTCACATCTCGGCTTCCCTGCGGCGGTCCGGCCACTGCGCCCACCGCCACGAAGCCGCCGTCCACGGGGCTCCGGGCGGACCGGGGCCACCGGATCGAGCGAGGAGGACGCACATGCCAAGCACGCCGCCCAACCGTTCCACCGTACTTGGGCCAGACAGGCCGATTCGGTGGGCCGCTCATCATCCCGGGCGGCCGGTGCGGTCCGGCCGGGCCTGGTACCCGGGCGGGAGCGGTCGGCCGGCACGGCCGCTGTATACCGGCGGCGGCCGCGGAGGCGAGCGTTGAGTCCCCAGATCGTCGGGTCGCCCGCCGCACCGGGCGCCGCCGCGGAACCCGCCCCGACGTCGGTCGCCGTCCCGGCCGCCACCGACGGTGAGGCCCTTGCCGCCGCCACGGCCACTGCGACCGCCGCCGCCGCTACCGCCGCAGCCACCGCTACCACCACCAACGGCACCGCCGCCGGCACCGCAACTGCCGCTGCGGATCCGGGCACTACGGTCTCGGCCCCTGCGCTTCCCGCCGCTTCGGTCCAGGCCACTGCGGCCGCGTCCGGTGCCGCGAAGACCGTCGTGGCCAAGGTGGCCGTCACCACGACCGCAGCCGCAAAGTCTGCCCTCACGAAATCCGCCCTCACCAAACCCGTCGTCGCGAAGGCCGCGGCGGCGAAGAGCCCCGTGACGAAGAGCCCTGTGACGAAGAACGTCGTGGCGAAGAACGTCGTCGCGAAGCCCGCGACGGGCCCGGCCGCCACCGCCTCCCACGGGGCCGCCGCCGTCACCACGGCGCTGCCCGGTGTGCCGCAGGCGCTCAGCACCCGGGCCCGCACCCTCGCCGGGGCCGTCCGGCGTCGCTGCGTCGACCTGGCGCGGATCGAGTCGCCCAGTGGGGACGCCCCCAGACTCGACGCGCTCGCCGAGGAGTTGGCGGCCGGCTTCTGTGCCACCGGTGCCACCGCCCGGCGTGAACCCGGACCGGCCGGCGACCACCTCGTACTGGAGTGGGAGGGTCGGGACGAGTCCCTGCCGCACCTGCTGATCGTCGGGCACCACGACACCGTGTGGCCGGTCGGCACCCTCGCGGACTGGCCGGTGACGGAGGAGGACGGCCGACTTACCGGGCCCGGCGTGGTCGACATGAAGGGCGGACTCGCCATCCTGGAGGGGGCGTTGTCGCTGCTCGCGGACCTGGGTGAGCGCCCGCACCGGACCGTCCGCCTGGTCGTGGTCTCCGACGAGGAGGTGGGCAGCCCCGACGGACGCCGCCTGGTCGAGCGCCAGCTGCGCGGAGCCGCCGCGGTCCTGGGTCTCGAACCGCCGCACCCCGACGGTCGGTTGAAGACCGCGCGGCGCGGCAGCACCCGGGTGCGGCTCACTGTGACCGGCCGCGAGGCGCACGCGGGCAACGACGCCCACGACGGGGTGTCCGCGGTCGACGAGCTGGTGGACCAGCTCGTGCTGGTGCGCGACCTTGCCGGTCAGCCCGGCACCGAGCTCAACGCCGGTCGGATCAGCGGTGGTTCGCGCGCCAACGTGGTCGCCGGCCGGGCCGAGGCCGAGCTGGGGCTGCGCTTTGCCACCGTCGAGGCGCAGCGCCGTACGCTGGACAACCTCGCCCGGCTCACCGCGCTGCGTCCGGGCGCCCGGGTGCGTACGGAGGTGCTGTCCAGCCGTCCGGCCTGGCCCGAGCGGACCGGCAACCCGCTGTTGCGGCACGTGCGTTCGCTCGCCGCGGTGCTCGGGCAGCAGTTGGATGGCGCTCCGGCGGGCGGGGCGGGGGACACCAACCTGCCGGGCTCGCGCGGGCTTCCGACCCTGGACGGCTTCGGCGCGGTGGGCGCCGGGGCCCACGCCCGGCACGAGCACATCCGGGTCGACCAGATCGCTCCCCGGATCGCCCTGCTGGCGGCGCTGCTCGCGGTGCCGCTGCCGCGACTGCGCGACCGCGCGGAGGGCTGAGCCGGCGGTGAGCTGCTGACGGCCGGGAGTCGGTCGCCGGCCCCCGGCAGTCGGCGGCGGCGAACGTAGAACGGCGGACAGCGGACAGCGGACGTAGAGCAGCGAACGTAGAGCAGCGAACAGAGAACAGAAGACAGCCGACGGATAACAGCTGACAGATTTCAGAATCTGTCAGCTGTTATCTGTTGCGCACCTTGCCATCCCTCCGCCCCTCCGCGCAGAATGGTACCGACCGAACGGTCAGTCGGTTGGTCGGTGCTCCAGGCGGCCGCCGGGCAGGACACGAGAGGGGACTGTGGTGACAGCAGAGGTGGCCGAGACGGTCCCCGCGCAGACGCTGGAGGACCGGTTCGAGGCGGTCGTCGCCGCCGAGCAGCGGATCGAGCCCAGGGACTGGATGCCCGACGCCTACCGGGCCACCCTGATCCGCCAGATCGCCCAGCACGCCCACTCCGAGATCATCGGCATGCAGCCCGAGGGCAACTGGCTGACCCGGGCCCCGTCCCTGCGCCGCAAGGCCATCCTGCTCGCCAAGGCGCAGGACGAGGCCGGCCACGGCCTCTACCTCTACGCCGCCGCCGAGACCCTGGGCGTCGACCGCGCCGAGCTCACCGAGAAGCTGATCTCCGGCCGCCAGAAGTACTCCTCGATCTTCAACTACCCGACTCTCACCTTCGCCGACGTCGGCGTGATCGGCTGGCTGGTGGACGGCGCCGCGATCTGCAACCAGGTCCCGCTCTGCCGCTGCAGCTACGGTCCGTACGCCCGCGCGATGGTGCGGATCTGCAAGGAGGAGTCCTTCCACCAGCGCCAGGGCTACGAGCTCCTGATGACGCTGATGCGCGGCACCGAGGCCCAGCGCCGGATGGTCCAGGACGCGGTGGACCGCTGGTGGTGGCCGTCGCTGATGATGTTCGGCCCCTCGGACGCCGACTCGCCGAACAGCGCCCGCTCGATGGCCTGGCGGATCAAGCGGCACAGCAACGACGAGCTGCGCCGGCGCTTCGTCGACATGACCGTCCCGCAGGCCGAGCACCTGGGCGTCACCCTCCCGGACCCCGAGCTGCGCTGGAACGAGGAGCGCGGCGGCTGGGACTTCGGCGAGCCGGACTGGTCCGAGCTGACCAGGGTCATCCACGGCCAGGGCCCCTGCAACGCCCAGCGGGTCGAACGCCGCCGCACCGCCCACGAGGACGGTGCCTGGGTGCGCGAGGCGGCCGTCGCCTACGCGGCCAAGCGCGCAGCCGAGGCCGCCGGGCCCACGGAAGCCACCGAAGCCTCCGAAGCCACCAATGTGACCGAACAGGAGAACGGAAAGTGACCGACCCCCAGCTTGGCTCCCCGTCCGGGTCCGAGGCCGGGCCCGAGGCCGGTTCCAAAGCCGGCTGGCCGCTGTACGAGGTGTTCGTGCGTCCCCGGCGCGGGCTGAACCACGTCCACGTCGGCTCGCTGCGCGCCGCCGACGACCGAATGGCCCTGCTCGCCGCCCGCGACCTCTACACCCGCCGCAATGAGGGCGTGAGCCTCTGGGTGGTCCGCTCGGACGCGATCACCGCCTCCACCCCGGACGAGCGTGACCCGTTCTTCGAGCCCAGCGGCGACAAGGTCTACCGCCACCCGACCTTCTACGACATCCCCGAGGATGTCCCGCACATCTGACGGGGGAGCCACCGTGCACGACCACACCACCTCCACCACCTCCACCGCCAACACCGGCCAGGACGACCACGTCTACCTCAGCCTCGCCGACGCCGCCCCCGGCCCCGAGGGCGAGGGCCGCTGGGCGTACGGGACGGGCTTCGCCGATCCCCTGCTCGGCGTGGACACCGCGCTGCCCCCCGGTCTGGACGGCGCCGACCTCGCCGCCTACTGCCAGATGCTGGGCGACGACGCCCTGGTCCTCGCGCAGCGGCTGATCGAGTGGTGCACCCGGGCGCCCGAGCTGGAGGAGGAGGTCGCGCTGGCCAACCTGGGCCTCGACCTGCTCGGCCAGGCCCGCCTGCTGCTCACCCGGGCCGGTCAGGCGGACGGTACCGGCCGCACCGAGGACGACCTGGCGTACTGGCGGGAGGAGCACGAGTTCCGCAACGTCCGCCTGGTGGAGGCCCCGAACGGCGACTTCGCCTACTCGATCGCCCGGCTGCTGCTGTTCGCCACCGCGCGCGGCGCCCTGTACGAGGCGCTGAGCGCGCACCCCGACCCGGTGCTGGCCGCGGTCGCCGCCCGGGGCGTCAAGGAGCTGGCCTACCACCGGGAGTACGCCACCGCCTGGACCCTGCGCCTGGGCGACGGCACGCCGTACTCCGCCGGGCGGATGCAGGCCGGGGTGGACGCGGTCTGGCCGCTGCTGGAGGAGCTGTTCACGGCGCACCCGGTGGAGCTGCGGGCGGGCGTCGACCCGGCGGCGCTGCGCGAACCGGTGCTGCGCTCGCTCGGCGCCGTCCTCGCCGAGGCCGGGCTGACCGTGCCGGACGTACCGCCGCTGGCCACCGTCCTCGGCCTGGCCGGCCGGGACGGTGTGCACACCGAGGCGCTCGGCCCGCTGCTCGCCGAGTTCCAGGTGCTGGCCCGCGCCCACCCGGGGGCGACGTGGTGACCGGCGACGTCGTGACGGGCCCGGGGCCGACGGGCACCGCGGAGCCGACGGGCGGGACGGTCGCGACGGTCGGGACGGGCACTGCGGACCCGACGGCCCGCGAGCTGGCCTGGGCCGTCGCCGCGGCCGTGCCGGACCCGGAGCTGCCCATGCTCACCCTGGCCGACCTGGGCGTCCTCGCCGAGGTCGGGGTGGACGGCGGCAGCGGCACGGTGACCGCGTGGCTGACCCCGACCTACTCGGGCTGCCCCGCCGTCGCCGAGATGGCCGCCGACGTGGACCGTCGGCTGCGCGCGGCCGGGTACCCGGACGTCCGGGTGCGGCTGCGGTTGGACCCGCCGTGGTCCACCGACCTGATCACCGCCGAGGGCCGTCGCAAGCTCGCCGAGGCGGGCATCGCTCCGCCGCGCCCGACCGCCGCCGTCGCCGCGGCCGGACCGGTGGCGCTCACCCTCGGTACCACCCGCACCGGAACCGCGACCGCGCCCACCACCGTGGCCGCGCCGACGACCGCCGCCGCGCCCCCCGTGCCGTGCCCGCGCTGCGGCGACGCCGACACGGAGGAACTGTCCCGCTTCGGTTCCACCGCCTGCAAGGCGCTCTGGCGCTGCCGGGCCTGCCGCGAGCCGTTCGAACGCGTCAAGGAGATCTGAATGCCCGCCGCTTCCTCCGCCGCTCCCGCGTCCTCCGCCGCCGGGTCCGCCCCCGACGCCGAGGGGACCGGCATCCGCCCCGCTCGCCGCCCGACCTTCCACCGGCTGCGGATCGACCGGGTCGAGCGGCTCTGCGAGGACGCCGTCGCGGTGACCTTCGCGGTGCCGGTCGGGCTGGCGGAGGAGTACGCCTTCCGCCCCGGGCAGACCCTGACCTTGCGCAAGCTGGTGGACGGCACCGACGAGCGCCGCTCGTACTCGATCTGCGCCCCGGTCGGCGGGCCGCTGCGGATCGCCGTCCGGGAGGTGCCCGGCGGGCTGTTCTCACGCTGGCTGGTGCGCGAGGCGAAGCCGGGCGAGGAGGTGGAGGTGCTGACGCCGTCCGGCCTGTTCACCCCCGAGCTCGGCGTCCCGGCCGACCACGTGCTGCTCGCGGCCGGCTCCGGGATCACCCCGATGCTGTCGATCGCCGGCTCCGTGCTCGCGGCCGACCGCAGCTCCACCGTCACCCTGCTCTACGGCAACCGGCGCAGTGACAGCGTGATGTTCGCGGACGAGCTGGCCGACCTGAAGGACCGCTACCTCGACCGCTTCCAGCTGGTCCACGTGCTCTCCCGGGAGACCAGGGACGCCGAACTGCTCAGCGGCCGACTGGACCCGGAGCGGGTACGCGCGCTGCTGGCGGCGCTGGTGGACGTCGGGAGCGTCGGGCACTGGTGGCTGTGCGGCCCGTTCGGCATGGTCGTGGGCGCGAAGGACCTGCTCGCCGAGCTGGAGGTGCCGGGCGAGCGGGTGCACCAGGAGCTGTTCCACGCCGAGGACGAGCCGCTCCCGGAGCGCGACGAGGACTGGGACCGGACGGACGCCTCGTCCGGCGGCTCCGCCGACGGCGTGTCGGGCCCGCGGAGCGAGGTCACGGTCGTCCTCGACGGCCGCGGCAGCACGCTCTGCCTCCCGCGCGACCGCTCGATCCTGGACGGCGCCCAGCGCTCCCGCCCCGACCTGCCGTTCGCCTGCAAGGGCGGCGTGTGCGGCACCTGCCGCGCCCTGGTTACCGAGGGCGAGGTGGAGATGCGCCGCAACTTCGCGCTGGAGGAGAAGGAGCTGGCCGCCGGCTACGTCCTCACCTGCCAGGCCCGGCCGCTCACCGACCGGGTGACCGTGGACTACGACCGCTGAGCGGACCACCACCGCCGACCGGACCACGATCGCCGGGCCTCAGATGGTGGCGGGCTCCATGACCGGGTCACCGGGCGTCGGGCTCCCGACCCTCGGGCCAGAGATAGTCGGGCTCGCGACCGTCGGGCCGGCGATCGTCGGCCGCCCGGGCGCCGGGTCCCCGAGCAGCTTGACGAGGTCGTTGACGGCCGCCCGCCCGGCCCGGTTGGCGCCGACGGTGCTGGCGGACGGGCCGTAGCCGACCAGGTGGACGCGGGGGTCGGCGGTGGCCCGGGTGCCGGTGAGCGCGATGCCGCCGCCGGGGGAGCGAAGCCCGAGCGGAGCGAGGTGCCCGACCTCGGGCCGGAAGCCGGTCGCCCAGACGATCGCGTCCACGGTCAGCTCCTCGTCGCCCCAGGCGACCCCGTGCTCGGTCAGGCGGTCGAACATCGGTCGGCGGTGCAGCGCGCCCAGCTCCTCGGCGCGCCGGTAGGCGACGGACGGGCCGAGCCCGGTCACGCTCACCACACTGCGCGGCGGAAGCCCCTGCCGGACCCGCTCCTCGACCCTGGCGACCACCGCGCGCCCGTACTCGGGGGTGAACGGCGCGTCGTGGTAGACGGGCTCGGAGCGGGTGACCCACACCGTCTCGCCGACCGCGGCGACCTCCGACAGCACCTGGACCGCCGAGGCGCCGCCGCCCACCACCAGCACCCGCTTGCCCGTGAACTCCTCGGGGCCGCGGTACTCGGCGTAGTGCAGCTGGCGGCCCGCGAAGCGGCCCGGGTAGTGCGGGAGGAACGGGCGGGTCCAGGTGCCGGTGGCGTTGATCAGCGCGCGGGTGGACCAGGTGCCGCGGTCGGTCTCGACCAGCAGCCGGGAGTCCGGGCGCTCGGACTCGGCGCGTACGGCGCGCACCGCGACCGGGCGTACGACCGGGAGCGCGTGCTGCGCCTCGTACGCCGCGAAGTACTCCGGCACCACCTCGCGCGCGGGGGCGTCCGGGTCCGGCGGCGGGAGTTCGGCGTCCGGGAGGTCGTGGACGCCGTGCACGGTGGCCATCCGCAGGGACGGCGAGCGGTACGCCCAGGCACCGCCGGGGACGGCGTTGGCGTCGAGGACGACGAAGCCGCCGTCGACGCCCGTCCGGTGACGGGCGAAGCCGCGGCGGTGCAGGTGGTAGGCGGCAGACAGACCTGCCTGTCCGGCGCCCACCACCAGGACGTCCACCCGTTCCGGAACGCTGTTCGTTGCACCGTAAACAGTCACGCCCGAGAAACATCGGGGGGTCGGCGGGTGTTCCCCGGTCAGGAGAGGAATGTCACGAGAGGAACGTCAGGAGACCGGGGAGATGACCGCGGCGGTGCCGTAGGCGCAGACCTCGGTACCCACGGCGGCCGCCTCCGTGACGTCGAAGCGCATCATCAGGACGGCGTTGCCGCCGCGCGCCTTGGTCTGCTCGATCAGCCGCTGCATCGCCTCGTTGCGGCTCTCGACCAGGGTCTTCGTCAGACCGCGCAGCTCGCCGCCGACCAGTGACTTCAGACCGGCACCGATCTGGCTGCCGACGTGGCGGCTGCGGACGGTCAGCCCGAAGACCTCGCCGATCACGTGGTCGACCCGGTAACCGGGGATGTCGTTGGTGGTCACGACCAGGACGTCGGCGTTCGGGCCCTGCCCGCCGCCGTACTCGTTGATGTCAGCCATGCGGCTCATCCTGCCAAACTCCTGCGTCCGAGTGACAGCGGCGGGGCCGGGCGGTGGCCGAGAAGGCTCCCGGAAGCTGGTCCGGACCGGTGATCGGGCGACCGAAAGGCCGTACCGTTAGCCCCATGGGCGAGCGAAGTGATCATCCACAGGGGCCGGGCGCGGCGGAGGACTCCGGCGCGCAGGAGATCGAGGCGACGGTGGTGCTGGGCCTGCGGATCACCGACTGGCCGGCCCTGCGCGCGGCCGCGATCAGGGCCGTCGAGGAGCTGGACTTCGGGGGCGTCGACCCGGCCGGGCAGCGCCGCGAACTGCTGCGCGAGGTCGCCGAGGACGCCAACGCGGCGCTCGGCGCGCTGCTGCATCCGGACCGGCTGGTGGCCGCCATCCCCGGGGTGGAGGCGATCGGCGGCACGCTGGAGATCAGCGTCACGGAGGACTTCACACCGGACTTCGCCGACCTGTTCCCGCTGGAGGGCGATGAGGAGGAGGGCGGCGCGGGCGCGGACTGGACGCTCACCCCGCGCACGGCCTGCCTGCTCCACGCCCAGCTGATCGGCCTGGCCGACGCCGCGTACGACGACCTCGACGAGCACGGGGACGAGGCGGTCGCCGACAGCGATGACGTGGACTGGACGGTCTTCGCCCGGCTTCCCGAACGCACCTGGCGGATGCACCGGGGCTGGCGCCGCGCGATGGCCCGGGCCTTCGACGACCTCGCCGACGACCTCGCGCTCGGCGAGTGGCCGCTGCCGCGCTGCCTGGCCGAGGACATCGCGCTGCGGATGGCCCTGGTGGACGCCCGGGCGCTGCTCGGTGCGCAACCCGAGTCGGTGGCGGACATGATGGGCGACCTCCCGGCCGACCTGTACGACTACGACTGGGACGGCTGCCAGGACGAGCTGTTCGGGGTCTACGGGCCGGATGAGGGCGATCCGGAGCTGGCGGCGGAGCAGCGCACCGAGATGCTGCTCGCGGCCACCCACCCGGAGGGCTGGTTCCTGATGTACGAGGACGCGGAGGAGCGGGACCCGCAGCGCGGCTACCGGCGCTGACGGGTCGAGTACCGGCGGGAGTGCCGACGCGAGTGCCGGGGTGACCACCGGGGCGGACGGGGCGGGCCGAGTCGGTCGGGGCGGGGCTGGCATCCTGGACGGGTGACTTCTCCTTCCGACGCCCCGACTCCCCTCACCCCGGCCCCCGCTCCGGTGGCCGACCCCGGCGACGCCCCGTCGCGCGAGGACCGCGACGAGCGGCCGCAGTACGTGCTGCCGCTGGTCGTCCGGCTGGAGCGGGCCACTCCGCCGGGCCGGACGGACGCGCTGGAGACCTCGGCGCGGGCGGTGCTCACCCTGCTCGCCGACCCTCGGGTGACCGAGGCGGGTGGCGAGTGGGCGGAGCGGGTCGAGGCCTGGGAGGACGCCCGGATCCGCAAGGTGGTCCGGCGGGCCCGGGGCGGGGAGTGGCGCCGGGCCGGCGAGCTGCCGGGCGTCACGGTGCACGGGCGGGAGGCCGAGGTGCGGGTGTTCCCGCCGGTCCCGCTGGACGGCTGGCCGAAGGAACTCGCCAAGCTCCAGGTGTCCGGGACGGACCTCGAGGAGACGACCGAGGTCGGCGCGCCCGAGCCGGGGCTGCCGGTGCTGTGGCTCAACCCCGAGCTGGAGATGAGCGCGGGCAAGACGATGGCGCAGACCGGGCACGCCGCCCAGCTCGCGTGGTGGCGGCTGGACGAGGCGCAGCGCAAGGAGTGGGCCGAGGCCGGCTTCGCGCTCGCGGTCCGGACCGCCTCACCGGAGGCGTGGGAGGAGCTCGTCCGCAGCGGGCTGCCGGTGGTCCAGGACGCGGGCTTCACCGAGATCGCGCCGGGCAGCTGCACGGTGATCGCGGAGCACCCGGCGCTGCGGTGACGGGCTGACAGGCGACAGTGGACAGCCGACGGCTAACAGCTAACAGGCGACAGCGAACAGATGACAGATTTCGAAATCTGTCATCTGTTCGCCGTTTGCTGTCGGCTGTCGTCCGTCAGCTGTGCTGGTACCGCCGCATCGCCCGGAGTCCGCCGTAGGCCGCCAGGGCCGTCCAGAGCGCCATGATCAGCAGCCCGGTCCAGTGGCCGTAGTGGATTCCTGGCTCGGTCTGGGTGCGCGTCGCGTAGAGGCCGGCCCGGTCGGGCAGGAACTGGCCGAGTTCCCGGACGCCGGGGATGGCGGCCAGCCAGGTGGTGCCCAGGAACACCATCGGGGTCAGTAGGCCGAGCGCGGCGCTGAAGTTGCCCAGCATCGCGGTCAGTCCGAGGCAGAGCAGCACCATCATCGGGTGGTACAGCACGCCGGCCAGGAAGCTGCGGGCCAGGCCCGGGGTGGAGAGGTCCAGGCCGACGGTGGTGCCGACGGCCAGGAAGGAGCCGGCCGTCGAGGCCAGGCCGAGCAGCAGGCCCAGCCCGGCGCCGAGCGCGAGCTTGGCGCCGTACAGTCGGCCGCGCCGGGGGACGGCGGTGAGCGAGGTGCCGATCATGCGGGTGTTGAACTCCTGCCCGATCAGCAGGATGCCGAGGCAGGCCACCGCGACGTGGCCGAAGAGCAGCCCGTAGAAGATCCCGTTGGCCGGGTCCGGGGCGGGCGTGTGGTCCTTCGCCCCGTAGGCGGCGCTGACGGCGGCCGTGACGCCGACGGTCAGTGCCAGGGCGACCAGCGGGGCCGCCCACTGCGAGGGCAGGGTGGTGAACTTGACGCGTTCGGCGCGCAGGGCGCCGGCGAGCGTGCTCATGGTTTTCTCTCGTTTCCCGTTCGTCCGAGGTCACTTGGCGCCGATGCGGCGCAGCGCGCGCAGGCCGCCGTACGCCGCCAGCGCCGTCCAGAGCGCCATGATCAGCAGCCCGGTCCAGTGCCCGTACGCGACCTGCGGGTCGTCGGCGTACCGCAGGGCGTACTGGCCGGCCCGGTCGGGCAGGAACTGGACGACCCGGCGGATCCCGGGCACTCCGCCGAGCAGTGGCGAGAGCAGGAAGACGGTCGGCACCAGCAGTCCCATGGCGGCGGTGAGGTTGCCCAGCAGCGCGGTCGCTCCGAGGCAGAGCACCACCAGCAGCGCCTGGTAGAGCACGCCGGCGACGGCGCTGCGCAGGAGGGCCGGCCCGTCCCAGACACCCGGGGCAGTGGCCGCGTAGCCGGCGAAGGCACCCGCCGTGCCGACGGCGCCGACGGCGAGGCCGACGAGCGCGCCGAGCGCCAACTTGGCGCCGTACAGCCGGTTGCGGCGCGGGACGGCGGTGAGCGACACGTTGATCATGCGGGTGTTGAACTCCTGCCCGATCAGCAGGATGCCGAAGCAGGCCAGGGCCGCCTGGCCGAAGTTGAGCCCGTAGAAGACCCCGACGCTCGGGTCGTCGGTGATGCTGTGGTCCTTGCCGCCGATGGCCGCGCCGATGGCGGTGGTGACCCCGGCGGTCAGCAGCAGGGCGAGCAGCGGGGTGATCCAGAGCGAGCGGAGGGTGGTGAGCTTGATCCGTTCGGCGCGCAGGACGTGCAGGACGTGCGCGGAGCCGGCAACCGGTGTGCTCATGCGGAGGCCTCCGCGCGGTACTCGACGCTGTCGGCGGTCATCCGCATGAACGCCTCCTCCAGCGAGTCCTGTTGGACGGCGATCTCGTACAGCACCACCCCGTTGGCGGCGGCGAGCGCGGCGATCCGCTCGGGTTCGGCGCCGCTCACCTCCCAGGCGCCGCCGTCGACTTCGGTGGCGTCGAGGCCGTGGTCGTGGCCGGGGCCGCCGAGCAGGGCGGCGAGCTTGGCGGGGGCGACGGCGCGGACCCTGATCCGGGTCCGGCCGTGGCGGTCGATGAACTCGGAGGTGGCGGCGTCGGCGAGCAGTCGGCCGCGCCCGATCACCACCAAGTGGTCGGCGGTGAGCGCCATTTCGGTCATCAGGTGGGAGGAGACCAGCACCGCCCGGCCCTCGGCGGCCAGGTCGCGCAGCAGGGTGCGGATCCAGCGGATGCCTTCCGGGTCCAGGCCGTTGACGGGTTCGTCCAGCAGCAGCACCGGCGGGTCGCCGAGCAGGGCGGCGGCCACCCCGAGGCGTTGGCGCATGCCGAGCGAGAAGCCCCGGATCCGCCGTCCTGCCGCGTCCGCCAGGCCGACCTGGCCGAGAACCTCGTCGACCCGGCGGGCCGGCAGCCCGTTGCTCGCGGTGAGCCAGCGCAGGTGGCCGTGCGCGGTCCGGCCGCCGTGCATCGCCTGGGCGTCCAGCAGTGCGCCCACCGTCCGCAGCGGGGCGGGGAGTTCGGCGTACGGGCGGCCGTCGACCAGGGCGTGTCCGGCGGTCGGCCGGTCGAGGCCGAGGACCAGGCGCATGGTGGTGCTCTTGCCGGCGCCGTTCGGGCCGAGGAAGCCGGTCACCACGCCGGGTCGGACCTCGAAGGTCAGGTCGTCGACGACGCGCCGGCCGTCGTACTCCTTGGTCAGGCCCTGGATCTCGATCACGGCCCGCTCCCCTCGTCTCGTCGTCGGTGGTCTCCGCCGGTGCCCGCTGTCGCTGCCCCGGTCGGTGGCTCCATTGGACCGGAGCGGGCCGGTGCGGCGGATCCCGCCGGGGCGGGGAGCCGCCTCCCTCCCAGGAGGGAGGGTGCGGGCGACCGGCGCGGGATCCGGGGACGGGGGGCGACCTGGCAGGATGGCGCAATGTCCAAGATCGCAGCGCTGAGGAGCGCGAGCGCGGTGTCCGGAGGATCCGCGCCGGGAAGTGCGGTGGCCAGGCTCGTCGCGCCGCTGGCGGCCGGCGTCACGTACGCGCGGCTGCTGCACCTGTTGGTGGGGTGGATCTTCGCGGGCGTGGTGCTGATGATCTATCCGGGGACGTACCGGAAGGGCCTCGGCGAGATCCTCACGGCGAGCGTACTGGTGGACTGCGTGCTACTCGCGGCGCTCGCGCTCATCCCGGCGGCTCGGCGGGCGGAGGGGGTGCAGGCGCGGCTGCTGCTGGTGCCCGACCGTGAGGAGGACATCGCCGCCGAGCCCTCCCGCACCTGGGCCGACCGGCGGCGGACGGCGGGTTGGCTGATCGGCCGGGTCGCGCTCGGCTCGGTGGCCGGGTTCGTGCTCTCCTTCGGCTCCGTCGCGTGCTACGACCGGCTGACCGGTCCGGACGTGCTCTGGTACCTCCCGTTCGCCCCGCTGCTGGTACTCGGTTTCGGCTGGTTCCTGGTCCTCGCCGGGCGCCTCCAACTCGCCATGGCCGTACGGCTGCTGGGCCCGTCTCCGACCGAGCGGCTGGCGGAGGCGGAGCTGCGGGCCGAACGCCTGCTGGAACGCAACCGGTTGGCCCGGGAGCTGCACGATTCGATCGGCCACGCACTGACGGTGACGGTCCTTCAGGCGGGCGCGGCGCGCGAGGTCGGGGACCCGGCCTTCGTCGCCAAGGCGCTCGAAGTCATCGAGGAGACCGGCCGCCAGGCCATGGAGGACCTCGAACGCACCCTCGTGCTGCTGCGCGAGACCCCGGCCGGGGCGAACGGCGTGGCCACCGAACAGCCCGGGATCGACCAGCTGCCCGCGCTGTTCGACACCGCCCGGGCGGCTGGCAGCCCGGTGGAGGCACGGATGGAGGTGCCGCCCGGCACACTGCCAGGGGTGCTCTCCCGCGAGTCGTACCGGATCGTCCAGGAGGGTGTCACCAACGCGCTCAAGTACGCGCCCGGCGAACCGGTCGACATCCGGATCGCCGTACGGGAAGGGCAGTTGGAGCTGCGCTGCGCCAACCGACTGCCCGGCGCCGGGCGTTCGGCGGTCGGCGCGGCCGGGCCTGCCGGTCCGGCCGGCTCGGCACGGCCTCCGGCGGGCGGTGCGGGCCGGGGCGCGACGCGCAAGGGCGGCAAGGGGCTGCGCGGCATCCGCGAGCGCGCCACGCTGCTCGGCGGGGAGGCGGCGGCGGGGGTGTCGCAGGAGGGCGGAGGGGAGTGGGTGCTGACCGTCCGGCTGCCCCTACGCTTGGGCTCGTGACGAACGATCCTGTGATGCGAGGCCCGGCCGGAGGAGCCGCGGGGATGACGGACATCCTGCTCGCCGACGACGAGGAACTGGTCCGGGCCGGCCTGCGGGCCGTCCTGGAGGCGCAGGGGGACCTGCGGGTGGTCGGCGAGGCGGCCGACGGCGCGGAAGCGGTCGCGCTGGCCCGCGCGCTGCGCCCGCACGTGGTGCTGATGGACGTCCGGATGCCCGTGCTGGACGGCCTGGCGGCCACCCGCGAGCTGCTGCGCCCCGGCGCACCGGAGGAGCGTCCGCCGAGGATCCTGGTCGTGACCACCTTCGAGAACGACGACTACGTCTACCAGGCGTTGCGCGCGGGCGCCGACGGCTTCCTGCTCAAGCGCACCCGCCCGGCCGAGATCGCCCACGCGGTACGGCTGGTGGCGGCGGGCGAGTCGCTGCTGTTCCCGGCCGCGATCCGCCGGCTGGCGGCCGGGCACGGCAACCCGACCGCCCGGGCGGTCATGGAGCGGGCGGCGCTGACCGGGCGCGAGGCGGAGGTGCTGCGGCTGGTCGCGCGGGGCCTGAGCAACGGGGAGATCGCCGAGCGGCTGTTCCTCGGCGTGCAGACGGTGAAGACGCACGTCAGCAGCGTGCTGGCGAAGCTCGGGGCGCGGGACCGCACCCAGGCGGTGATCGCGGCGTACGAGTCGGGGTTCGTCGAGCCCTCAGAGTGACGCGAGCTGACGATGCGTCAAAAAGAGCCGCTCAGGCCGGGTAGGCGTGGGTCTGGGCGGCCTTGACCGAGGCCCAGACCGCGACGCCGGGCGCCAGCTCCAGCTCCGCGACGGCGGCCGGGGTCAGGTCGGCGGCCATCGGCAGGTCGCCGGCGAGTTCGACGCGGACCTGGTCACCGTGCAGGTCGAGCCCGGTGACCTCGGCCTGCCAGAGGTTGCGCGCGCTGGTCCGCGGACGCTCCCGGTACAGCGTCACGGCGGAGGGCGGGAAGGCGACGAAGGCCGGACCGTCCAGCTCCTCGGTGGTGGCCAGCACCGTGCCGTCCGGGAGCGTGACCCGGGAGCCCTCGGCCCGGCCCTGGTACAGGTTCAGTCCGACCAGCCGGGCGATGTAGTCGGTGCGCGGGCGCCGGGCGACCTCCGCCGGGCTGCCGGACTGCACCTCGTGCCCGTCCTCGATCACCACCAGTCGGTCGGCCAGCACCATGGCGTCCAGCGGGTCGTGCGTCACCAGCACCGCCACCGCCTCGAACTCCGCCAGATGGCGCCGCAGTTGGGCGCGTACGTCGAGCCGGGTGCGGGCGTCCAGGGCGGCCAGCGGCTCGTCCAGCAGGAGCAGCCGGGGGCGTACGGCGAGGGCTCGGGCGAGCGCCACCCGCTGGGCCTGGCCGCCGGAGAGCCGGCCGGGGCGGACCGTGGCGTGGTCGGCCAGGCCCATCCGCTCCAGCCAGTCGGCCGCCTCGGCCCGCGCCTCCCGCTTGGGGCGGCCCTGGCAGCGCGGGCCGAAGGCGACGTTGTCGAGCGCGCTCAGGTGGGGGAACAGCAGGTAGTCCTGGAACACCACGCCGACCGGCCGCTCCTCGGCCGGGGTGTGCACGCGCTGCGCCGGGTCCTCCAGGAGGCGGCCGTCCAGGCGCAGGTGGCCGCCGGTGAGCGGGAGCAGCCCGGCGAGGGCGCGCAGGGCGGTGGACTTCCCGGCGCCGTTGGGGCCGAGCAGTGCCACCACCTCGCCGGGGGCGGCGGTCAGCGCGAGGTCGAGGGCGAACGCGGCGCGCTCGACCCGCAGGCGGGCGTCCAGGGCGGGGCCGGGGCGGCTTTCGGTGCTCATCGGGGCGGCGTCCAGGTGTCCAGTGCGTCTGCTGCGTTCAGCGTGTCCGGGATGGGAGGTGGGGAGGGGAGGGCGCGTGCGGTCGGGATGGCGCGTGCGGTCGGGACGGCGCGGGCGGGCGGGGTCACGGCGTCGACAGCCAGCGGTCGCGCAGGCCGACCAGGACGGCGACGGAGACCACCAGCAGCACCAGCGACAGCGCGATCGCCGCCTGCGGGTCCGACTCCATGGCCAGGTAGACGGCCAGCGGCATGGTCTGGGTGCGGCCCGGGAAGTTGCCCGCGAAGGTGATCGTCGCACCGAACTCGCCGAGCGCCCGGGCCCAGGCCAGGACGGCCCCGGCGGCGATCCCCGGCGCGATCAGCGGCAGGGTGACCCGCCGGAACGCGGTCAGTCGCGAGGCGCCCAGGGTCGCGGCGGCCTCCTCGTAGCGGGGGTCGGCGGCCCGCAGCGCGCCCTCGACGCTGATCACCAGGAACGGCATCGCCACGAACGCCTCGGCGATCACGACCCCGGTGGTGGTGAACGGCAGCGTGATGCCGAAGGCCGAGTCCAGCCAGGAGCCGACGATGCCGCGCCGCCCGAGCACCAGCAGCAGCGCCACACCGCCGACCACCGGCGGCAGCACCAGCGGCAGGGTGACCAGCGCCCGGATCACCCGCCGGCCCGGCAGCTCGGTGCGGGCGAGCAGCCAGGCCAGCGGGACGCCCAGGACCAGCGACACGGCGGTGGCCGCGGTCGCGCTGATCAGCGACAGGCGCAGCGCGTCCCAGACGGCGGTGCTGGTGAGCTGCTCGGACAGGTCGCTCCAGGGCGCCCGGATCAGCAGGCCGACCAGCGGCAGGACCAGGAACGCCAACCCGAGCAGCGCCGGGAGCAGCAGGGCGACCGGGGCGCGGTGCGTCCGCGGGCGTCGGTTTCGCGGGGCGCGACTTCGTGGGTCGCGCTTTCGTGGGTCGCGGCGCGGCAGGGCCTTCTCGGCTTCCGCCGCGCCGCCGCCGACGGTGCGGTTCCGACCGGAGTCGCGTCCGGAGCCGTCCCCGGGGCCGGTGGTGCGCTCGCTCACGGTGCCTGGAAGCCCGCCGCGGTCAGCACCTGCTTGGCCTCGGGCGACTGGACGTACGCGACGAAGGCCGCGGCGCCGTCCTTGTTCGGCGCCTTGGCGAGCGCGGCGATCGGGTAGTCGTTCACGGCCTTGTCGGCCTCGGGGAAGTCCACGCCGTCGATCTTCGCAGCATCGGCCTGCACATCGGTCCGGTACACCAGGGACGCGTCGACCTCGCCGAGTTCGACCTTGGTGAGCGCGCCCTTGACGTCCTGCTCCAGGGTGACCGGGGTGAGGTCGACGCCCGCCGCCTTGAGCGCGGTCTGGGCGGCGGCGCCGCACGGCACCTCCTTCGCGCACAGCGCGACCTTCACGCCGGAGGCGGTGAGGTCCTTGAGGCCCGCGATGTGCTTGGGGTTGCCCTTGGGGACGGCGATGGTGAGGGTGTTCCGGACGAAGGTCGTCGGCTGCCCGCTGGCACCGCCCGCGTCCGTCACGGTCTTCATGGTGGCCGGGCTGGCGGCGGCGAACACGTCCGCCGGGGCACCGGAGTTGATGCTGGTGGCGAGGCTGGAGCTGCCGCCGAAGTTGAAGGTGACCTTGGCGCCCGGGTTGGCGGCCTCGAACTTCTTGCCGAGCTCGGTGAAGGTCTCCTTGAGCGAGGCGGCGGCGAAGACGGTGATGGTGCCGGAGGCCTTCGGGACGCTGCTGCCCGCGGCGGAGGCGTTCGCGGAGGTGCTCGAAGAGGCCGAGGAACCGGAGGACTTGCCGCCGTCGCTGCCGCAGGCGCTGACTCCGAGCCCGAGGACGAGGACCGCGGCGGTGGCGACGGCGAGCCTGCGGGCGGTGGGCGTACGGGTGCTCATCGGTGCTTCCCCTCCAGGGTGCGCGCCGGGAGGGGCGCGAGGGACGAGCCGCAGGTGCGGCCATTACGGCGATCATAGTGCCGCAAATGCGAGCGATAAATCCCCTGTCGGTTCGCACAGCTGGGGGCCGCAGGGGTCTCGGGGCTGCTGTGGGATGGCTCAACCGGGACTCGCGGGGCGCGGTGAGGGCGGTGAGGCGGTCAGGCTGGTGGGGACGGTGGGCCGGTGGGGGCGCTGGCGAGGGGCGCGCGGTAATTGCGTCGCGCCGTGGGTGGTCGAACGGCGAGAGTGGTCGCCGTCCGTACAGACGGCCGGGCCGGTCGGACACACGGCCGGGGCCGAACCAAGGGGAGGAGTCCGTCCATGTCCACGCTGCGCGTCACCGCCGAGAAGCTGGTCATCCTGGAGCACCCGAACGCCGATGCCCTGGAGCTCGCCCAGGTCGGCCTCTACCGGGCGGTGGTCGCGAAAGGCGCGTACCGGACCGGGGACCACGCCGTCTACATCCCCGAACAGTCCGTCCTCCCGGATGAGTTGATCGAGGAGCTGGGCCTGACCGGCAAGCTGGCCGGCGCGCGGGCGAACCGGGTGAAGGCGGTACGGCTGCGCGGCGAGCTCTCTCAGGGTGTCGTCTGCCGGCCCGCCGCGCTCGCCGGCACCGACCTGGCCGCCGCGGCCGAGCGCGGTGAGGACTTCGCCGAGGTGCTCGGGGTCGTCAAGTGGCAGCCGCCGGTGCCGATGTCGATGAGCGGTGACGTGGTCAGCGCGCCGGACCTGCTGCCCTGGGTGGACATCGAGAACCTCAAGCGCTACCCCGAGGCCTTCGCGCCGGGCGAGCCGGTCGTGCTGACCGAGAAGCTGCACGGCAGCTGCTGCCTGGTCACGTACACCGCCGCCACCGGCGAGGTGCGGGTGTCGTCCAAGGGCATCGGTGCGCAGGGGCTGGCGCTGGCCGAGGACGCGCGCAACCTCTACTGGCGGGCGGTGCGCGCGTACGACATCCCGGCGGTGGCGGCCCGGCTGGCGGAGCGCCTCGGGGCCGGGCGGGTCGGCATCTTCGGCGAGGTCTTCGGCGAGGGCGTGCAGGACCTGGGCTACGGCGCCTCGGCGCGCACCGAGCGGCCCGGATACGCCGCGTTCGACGTGTCGGCCCTTGTGGACGGGCAGCTGAACTGGCTTTCGGCAGCCGAACTGCTGGACGGGGAACTGCCGTTGGTGCCCGAGCTGTGGCGCGGACCGTTCGATCCGGAGACCGTGCTGGGGTTCGCGCGGGGCCGGGAGACCGTCTCCGGGCGTGAACTGCACCTGCGCGAGGGCGTGGTGGTGCGGCCGGTCACCGAGCGCTGGAGCCCGGTGCTCGGCGGGCGGGCGATCGCCAAGGTGGTCGGCGAGGCTTACCTGACCCGCAAGGGGGGCACCGAGTACGAGTGAGACGGGCCCGGATCCGGTGGCCGGGCAGGTCGGCCCGGCCGACCGGTCCGGGTGCGGCTCCTCTCGGTGCTGACCGCCCGTCGGTAGAGGCGGCGGGCGAGTCCCCGTACAGAAGGAGTGCCGATGGCCACCGAAGTCCTCCCCGTTCCCGACCCCGGCCTCGTGCCCGCCCCCACCTCCGCGATACCCGTGCCGGCCGGGAACCCGCTGGTCGGATCGCTGTTCGACCTCACCCGCCGCCCGCTGCGCAGCTACCTCGCGGCCCGCCGCGACCACGGCGACGTGGTGCGCTTCCAGGCCGGGCCGCCCGGGCTGCGGGCCGACTTCTACGGGGTGTTCTCGCCGGAGGGCGTCCGCCAGGTGCTGGCGGGCGAGGCGGCCAACTTCCGCAAGGAGGACCCGTTCTACGACGAGCTCCGGAGCAGCGTCGGCAACGGGCTGCTGACCAGCCAGGACGCCGAGTACCAGCGCCAACGCCGGATGGTGCAGCCGCTGTTCACCCGGCGCCGGGTGGACGGCTACGCGGACGCGCTCGCGCAGGAGGCGCAGTCGCTCGCCGAGCGGTGGCGGGCGGTGCCCGGCGGGGTGGTGGACGCGGCGGACGAGACGTCCCGGTTCGCGCTGCGGGCGGTCGCGCGCATCCTCTTCGGCGCCGACGTGGAGGAGGCGATAGCGGTGGTCCACCGCAGCTTCCCGGTGCTCGGCGAGTACGTGAAGGAGCGCGGCTACGCCCCGGTCCGCCTCCCGCGCACCTGGCCGACGCCGGCCAACCGGCGCGGTGCCGAGGCCCAGCGGGCGCTGTACGGGGTCTGCGACCGGATCATCGCCGAACGGGCCGCGCGGGGCGGCGGAGACGAGGGCGCGGACGACCTGCTCACCCTGCTCGGCCGGGCCCGCGACGACCACGGCGAGCGGCTGGACCCGGCCGAACTCCGGGACCAGGTCCTGGTGTTCCTGCTCGCCGGGCACGAGACCACGGCCACCGCGCTGGCCTTCGCGCTGCACCTGCTGGCCAAGCACCCCGAGCAGCGGCGGCTCGCCCGCGAGGAGGCGCGGACCGTCCTGGCCGGGCGCGCGCCGACGGCGGCGGACCTGGACGCGCTCCCGTACATCACCCGGGTGCTGAAGGAGGCGATGCGGCTCTATCCGTCGGCGGCCCTGGGCGGGCGGCGGGCGGTCGAGGAGACCGTCATCGACGGGTACGTGATCCCGGCGGGGGCACAGGTCGTCGTCGCACCGCTGGTCACCCACCGGCACCCGGACCACTGGGAGGATCCGGAGCGCTTCGACCCGGACCGGTTCCTGCCGGAGGCGGAGCGGGCCCGGCACCGCTACGCCTGGTTCCCGTTCGGGGGCGGGCCGCGGGCCTGCATCGGGCAGCACTTCTCGATGCTGGAGGCGGTGCTGGCGCTGGGGGTGCTGCTGCGGGACTTCGAGGTGGAGGCGGTGGACCGGAGGGTGGCGCTCGCCCAGGGGATCACGCTGCGGGCGGCGAGCCCGATGCGGATCCGGGTGACGGCTGACAGCTGACGGCTGACGGCTGACGGGGTTCAGCGAACAACGAACAGCGAACAACAGACAGCGGACAGATGACAGATTTCAAACTCTGTTATCTGTCTGTTGTCATCTGTCTGTTGTTCGCTGGGCAGACGACCGGAGCATTCGAACACATCACCCGGGCCTCGCGGGCAGCTTTTCAGATCTTTGTCTGACCGATTCCGGCCCCTCGATAGCGTCCCACGCACCCCAGGCCGGAAGCGCACATGCGGTTGGCATATGCCTTCGTATGCAGTCCGCCCGGCCCGGGGAGCCCGGGCGCACCGCGTACCGCCTCCGGGCCCGACCGGTCGACCGGAGGTCCCATGGGCACCATCAACCACCTCAGCTTCGGCTGGCTGACCCCCGCCCTCTCGTACCTGATGGCCTGCGCCGGCGCGGCCCTCGGGCTGCGCTGCACGCTGCGCGGCCTGGCCGCGAGCGGCCCGGCCCGGCGGAACTGGCTGGTCACGGCCGCCGCCGCGATCGGCTCCGGGATCTGGACCATGCACTTCGTCGCCATGTTCGGCTTCACCGTCGACGGCACCGAGCTGCGCTACAACGTGCCGCTGACCGTCCTCAGCCTCGTGGTCGCGGTGCTGGTCACCGGCCTCGGCCTGACCGTGGTCTGCTACGGCCGGCACCGCGGCCTCTCCCTGCTGTCCGGCGGCGTCACCACCGGCCTCGGCGTCGCCGCGATGCACTACCTGGGCATGGCCGCCCTCCGGATGCACGGCGGGCTGCACTACGACGCCGGGACGGTCGCGCTGTCCGTGCTGGTCGCGGTCGGCGCCGCCACCGCCGCGCTCTGGGCCGCCGTCACCATCCGCAACGTGTACGCGGCCGCGGCCGCCGCGATGGCCATGGGTCTCGCCGTCAGCTGCATGCACTACACCGGCATGGCCGCCGTCCACGTCCGGTTGGAGCCGACCCGGACCGGCCTCGGCGGGGTCAGCCCGATGGAGTTCGTCTTCCCACTCGCCGTCGGTCTCGGCTCGTTCCTCTTCCTCGCCTCGGCCTTCGTCGCGCTCTCGCCGACCGCCCAGGAGCGGGCCGGCTACCGGGAGGCCGGCGAGTTGGCCACCGAGGATCTGCCTGCCGGGCCCCCGTACCCCGGGCCCCCGTACCCCGAGCCCGCCCGGCAGGAGCTCGCCCCGGCCGAGGCCGGGCGGCGCGGCGGCGAGGGGCGCGGCGGCGAACGGCACGGCCGCGCCGCCTGAGCCGCGCCCCCCTCCAGCCCCCGCCCTCCAGCCCCCGCCCGCCTGCCCCCGCCCACCTGCCTCCGTCCTCCAGCCTCTCCCTGCCCGAAAGGCTCCTCACCCATGCGAGAAGACCGCGGTACCGCCCCCGGTGCCCGTCGGGGTGCCCATGCCGGGCCGCCCGCCCGTCCACCGCGGCCCGGCCCGTGGCTGCGCGGCCTGCGCCCCCGGACCGTCCGCGCCCGGATCATCGCCCTGCTGATGGTCCCGGTCGTCTCCGTCATCGCCCTGTGGGGGTTCGCCACCGTTACCACCGCCCAGGGCGTCTGGGGCCTGATGCGCCAGCGCGACGCCCAGCGCACGCTGCTCACGCCGGTCGCGGAGACGGTCGCCGGGCTGCAAGCCGAACGCACGGCCGTCGGTCAGCTGCTGGCCGCCCCGGTGGCCGCCCCCAGCGCCGTCCGGGAGAGCGCCCTGCGCGAGGCGGCGGCGGCCACCGACCGGGCGCTCACTCCGCTGTTCCCAGACCCCCGCCGCCCCGACCGGGGCTACAACCGTGCCGACGCCCAGGGCCTGGGCGGGGACGCGGCCGCCCGGCTGGACGCGCTCGGCGGCTCCCTCGCCGCCCTGCCCGTCCTGCGCGACCGGGTCCTGGCCAGGAGCGTCGGCTGGCCCGAGGCGTACGCCGCGTACGGCGAGGCGGTGGACCGGGCGCTCGCCGCCGCCGGTGCCGTCGCGCCGCTCCAGGACCGCCAGGTGGCCGCCGACGCGCGGGTGCTGCTGGAGCTGGCCCGGTCCCGGGAACTGCTCGCCCGGGAGGACGCCCTGCTGCGCGCCGCCCAGCTGTCCGGCGGGCTCGGCGACGACCAGCTGCGGGAGTTCGCCGGCGCGGCCTTCGCCCGGCGCGAGTTCGAGCGGGGCGCCGCCGCCGAGCTGCGCCCCGCCGACCGGGCGGCGCTGCTCGCCGTCACCGGTGGCCAGGACCACCGCGAGCTGGCCGGGTACGAGGACAGGGTGCGGACGGCCGCCGACGGCCGGACGGCGGTCGCGGCGGTGCCGGCCGACCGGTGGGCGATGGTCGCGGGCAATGTGGCCGGCGGCCTGCGGACCGTCGAGGACCAGGCCGGACGGCTCGCCGCCGAGCGCCAGGACCCGTACGCCCTGGGCCTGTTCACCCCGGCGGGGATGGCAGTGCTGCTCGGACTGGTCGGCGTGGTGGCCTCGTTGGTGATCTCGGTGCAGATCGGGCGCGGGCTGGTCACCGATCTGATCGGCCTGCGCAACTCGGCACTTGAGCTGGCCGGGCGCAAACTCCCGGCGACCATGCGGAAGTTGCGTGCGGGGGAGGAGGTGGACATCGAGGCCGAGGCGCCCCGGCCGGTGGGGCGGGGCGACGAGATCGGCCAGGTGCAGCGGGCGCTGGGCACCGTCCAGCGGGCGGCCGTCACGGCGGCGGTCGAGCGGGCCGAGGTGCTCTCCGGGGTCTCCGGTGTGTTCGTCAACCTCGCGCGCCGAAGCCAGGTCCTGGTGCACCGCCAACTCACCCTGCTGGACGCTATGGAGCGCCGCACCGACGACCCGTCCGAGCTGGCCGACCTGTTCCGCTTGGACCACCTCACCACCCGGATGCGCCGCCACGCCGAGGGCCTGATCATCCTCTCCGGGGCCGCTCCCGGGCGGGGTTGGCGTCGGCCCGTCCCGCTGGTGGACGTGGTGCGCGCGGCCGTCTCGGAGGTCGAGGAGTACGCCCGGGTCGAGGTCCACCCGCTGCCACGGGCCGCGGTGGTCGGCCACGCCGTCGCCGACCTCACCCACCTGGTGGCCGAACTCGTCGAGAACGCCACCGGGTTCTCCCCGCCGCACACCCGGGTGCACATCCGGGGCGAACGGGTCGGCAACGGCTTCGCGTTGGAGATCGAGGACCGCGGCCTCGGCATGGGGCCGGAGGTGCTGGCCTCGGCCAACCGCCGGATCGCCGCCGCCGAGCAGAGCGACCTCTTCGACAGCGACCGGCTCGGCCTGTTCGTGGTCAGCCGGCTCGCCCGGCGGCAGGACGTCAAGGTCTCGCTGGTGACCTCCGCGTACGGCGGCACCACGGCGGTGGTCCTGCTGCCGACCACGCTGCTGGCCGACGAGACGGCCGACGATACGGCCGAAGTGGAGGCGGAGGTGGGGGCGGAGGAGGCGCGGTACGGCTTCGAGCCGGTGCCGCCCCTGCCGCGCGCGGCGGCGCCGGGCGGCGTGGCGGTCGGGGCGGGACCGACGGAGCCGGTGTTCGCCGAGCGGGCACAGCACGGCGGCCCGGAGCGGGAGGTCACGCCGGTGCACGGTCACGCGGGGGAGCCGACGGGGGGTCCCAGCGGTGTCCCGGGCGGCGCCCTGAGCGGTGACCCGGGGCGCCGGGAGTACTCGCAGGGCGGGGCAAGTGACGGGCTTCCGGCGGCGGGTGGGCCGCCGCCGGAGGGTGGGGCGCTGCTGCCGTTCGGTGCCCGGGGCAGTGACCCCGGGCCGGTGCGCCGTACCCCCTACCGGGCCTCCGGTGCCCGGGTGGCCGGTCCGGCTGCGGACGGGGGCGCGGGTGCGGCCGCCCGTCCGCAGTCCGGGCCGCCGCAGCCGTACAGCGCGGAGCCGTACCGTACGGAACGCCGTTCGGATCCGGTAGCTGGACCTGGCTTGCGCGGTCCCCGTCCAGATGGTCAACGACCGGACGGCCATCGATCGGACGGCCCCCGTCCGGACGGCCCCCAAGCCGACTCGGGCCCCGAGGAGTTGCCGCGACGGACCCGCCAGGCGAGCCTCGCACCGCAGCTGCGCGAGGGCCCGGCCCGTCCGACCGCGCACAGTCGTCGTACGGCCGCCGCCACCGCAGCCGTGGCCTCGGCCGGCCCCGGGTCCGGCGACGGCCTCGGCGCCGCGGGCCGCAGCCCGGAGGAGGCGCGGGCGACGATGTCGGCCTTCCAGAACGGATGGGCGCGCGGTCTGCACCCGGAGGGTCGGCGGGACGGGCAGCCCGCCGACGCTCCGCGGCCGCCGCGGGCGCGCCACCCCCAACCCCCGTCCCGACCCGAAGGAGAGCGTCCGTGATCGCCACCACCCACCGCGCGGGGGAGCTGAACTGGCTCCTCGACGAGCTGGTCCAGCGCGCCCCCGAGCTCCGCTTCGCCGTGATGCTCTCCGCCGACGGACTGGCCATGGGCACCTCGGCCGGTCTGGCGCGGGAGGACGGGGAGCATCTGGCGGCCGTCGCCTCCGGCTTCCACAGCCTGGCCAAGGGCGCCGGCCGGCACTTCGGCGCCGGCGAAGTCCGCCAGACCATGGTCGAGTTGGAGGGCGGCTACCTGCTGGTCGCGGCGGCCGGGGAGGGCACCTGCCTCGCCGTGTTCACCACGGCCCGGGCCGACCTCGGCCTGGTCGCCTACGAGATGGCCAGGCTGGTCCGCCGGGTCGGGGAGCACCTGAGCACCCCGCCGCGGACGGTGGGCGGCCGGTGAGTCCGGTGCCCCACCCGTCCCGGGGGCGACATCCCGAGCACCCGAGGGCCGAACCCGACGGTCACCCCCGCAATCCGCTCGCGGCCGCCCACCGGGCCCGCTGGTACGACGACGACGCCGGGCCGCTGGTCCGCCCGTACGCGATGACCAGGGGGCGCACCGGGGCCGGGGAGCAGCGCTTCGACCTGATCGCCGTGGTGGTCGCCGAACTCCCCGACCCGGCGCTCGTACCGGACGCGCCCGAGCCGCCGGTCGGCCCGGAACAGGCGCGCATCCTCGCGCTGTGCCGGGGCACCCCGCTGTCCGTGGCCGAGCTGGCCGCCGAGCTCGACCTGCCGGTGGGCGTCGTGCGGGTGCTGCTCGGCGACCTGCTGGCGGCCGGGCTCATCCGGGTCCGCCGTCCCGTCCCGCCCGCCCTGCTCCCCGACGAGCGCATCCTCCAGGAGGTCATCCGTGGACTCCGTGCACTCTGACCACCCGTCCGACCTGCCTGATCCGTCGGTATCGTCCGACCCGTCCGATCCGTCCGATCCGTCCGATCCGTACGGCCGGTCCGGTCCGTACGGCGGGTCGGACCCGTTCGATGCCGATGATCCCGACGATGCCGTGCTGGCGCTCAAGATCCTGGTGGCGGGCGGCTTCGGGGTCGGCAAGACGACGCTGGTCGGCGCGGTCAGCGAGATCCGGCCGCTGCGCACCGAGGAGCGGCTGACCGAGGCCGGGCGGGAGGTGGACGACCTCGACGGCGTGGAGCGGAAGTCGACGACCACGGTGGCGATGGACTTCGGTCGGATCACCATCCGCGAGGGGCTGGCGGTCTACCTGTTCGGCACCCCGGGGCAGGACCGGTTCTGGTTCCTCTGGGACGAGCTGGCCCAGGGGGCGCTCGGTGCGGTGGTGCTCGCCGACACCCGCCGGCTGACCGACTGCTTCCCGGCCGTCGACTTCTTCGAGCACCGGGGCATCCCCTTCGTGGTCGCGGTGAACCGTTTCGCCGGGACACGGGAGTTCAGGTCGGAGGAGGTCGCCCGCGCGCTGGACCTGGACGCGGGTACGCCGGTGCTGTTGTGCGATGCGCGCCACCGGGCCTCGGGCAAGGAGGTGCTGATCAACCTGGTCGAGCACGCGGGCCGGGTGCACGCCGCCCGGCTGCTCGCGGACGTCTCTCCGGTGGGCTGAGGCGGCGGCGGGAGGTGTCGGCGGGCGGACGGCGTGCGGATGACAGCTGACAACTCACAACTAACAGATGACAGCTGACAGATTTCGAAATCTGTCAGCTGTCACCTGTCACCCGTCGACTCTCAGCGGTTCCGGGTCCGGCGGTTCAGCTGTGCCACTGGAACACGATCCGGGTCCAGCTCGACCCGGGGCAGTTGCCCCAGACCGCCCAGGCCTGCGGCCGCGCGCCGATCCACAGGCCGGTGCTCGACGAGCCGTCGGCACAGTAGGTGATGGTGCGCAGTCGTCCGGAGTAGACGTTGCAGGTCCCCTCCCAGCGCCAGCCGTAGTCGGCGGTGATGACGCAGCGGTAGGTCGCGGTCTCGACGGTGTTCCAGTCCGTGTCGGTCTCGGGGGTGAGGGCCTGGGTCCGGACCGTCGCCGCGGCGGCCGGCAGGGCGGTGGTCCCGAGCACGCCGAGGGCGGCCGTGGCGGCCAGCCCGAACGTGGCGATCTTCCTGGCGATGCAACCTCGCACGGTGGTTCTCCTTGCTCAGGGGTTCTCGTCGGGCGGAGCCGTCCCCGGTCGCCGGGGTGTCCGCGCGGACGTGAAGTCCCGCTTCCTGTGCGGTTGGTGACATGGTGCACACGAATGACTGCGCACAGTGAGACGACGAACTATGATGTGACCTGTGTCACAAGTCATTCGGTCGGCTCAAGACCCCTGTGGCCAGGGCGGACCGGGTGCTCGGGGTGCCGATTTCCGGGGAGAGCGGCATGGTGGATTGCAGCGGTCGAAATGCGGGCGGCGGACGGGAAGAGGGCTTCGGTCCGAGTGGGAGTAGCGGTCAATCGGCCGAATTCAACCGGGTGTTCACGGATCTCCTGCCCAGACTCCAGCAGGCGGCGGCCTCCCTCGCCGGCGGTCCGGTCGGCGCCGGGGACGTCGTCCACGAGGCGTACCTGCGGATCGCCCGCCGGCCGGAGCGCTTCCTCGGTCATCCGCAGCCGTACGCCTACGCGTTCACCACGATGGTGAACATCCTGCGCGACCAGTGGCGCCGGGAGCGCCGGCGGGTGTCGATGCCCGAGGTGCCGGAGGTGGGCGACGCCGTCGAGCGGGACCGGGGGGAGTTCGACCCCCGGTCCGGCGGGATGGCCGAGTTGCAGGCGCGCTGGGAGGTGGTCCGCCTGCTGGGCTTCCTGACCGTCAAGCAGGCCCGCGCGGTGGCGCTGGTGGACCTCGACGGCTACAGCGTCGACGAGGCCGCCGAACTGCTCGGGCTGCACCGCAGCACGCTGGCCGTCACCCGGCGCCGCGCCCACGGCCGACTGCGCGCCGTCCTCCAGCGGGAACGCGAACGCGAGCGGGAGGCGGGGGGCGAACGGGAGCAGGAGCGGGGGTGCGAACAGGAGCGCGAGCGGGAGCACGAGCGGAGCTGAGGGTGTGGCGGTGCGCGGGGCGGCGGGCGTACGAGCGCCGCCCCGACGCACCGAGCTGACGGCAAGTCAGCTGATGCGCCGCCCCGGCCCGTACCCTGCGAATCGTGATCATCCACCAGCACGGCCGCCTGCGCGCACTGGCCGAGGACGGCCGCTGGCCCGAGCTGCTCGCCGCCTACCGGCAGGGCCGCGCGGCCGCCGTGGCGGAGGCGGGCGAGGAGGCCGCGGCCGTGCTGACCGCGCCGCTCGGCCACCTGATCGCCTATGCGGCGCCGCCCGAGCTGGCCGTCCGCCTGTTCGACTGGGACGGCGGCGCGGGGACGTCTGCCGGAGTGGCCGACCACGACGCCGGCCCGCTCTGGGAGGTGCTGGCGACCCGGCACTCCTGGCTGCGGCTGGCCCCGCTGCTTGGTCCGGTCCCGGTGCGACGGCTGGTCGCGCACACCCGGGCGCTGCTCGGCGAGGACCTCTCGTACGGGGCCGAGCCCGACCCGGAGGGCGTGCCGCTGCGCCTGGAGCCGTGGGAGGCGGCGGGCTGGGACGAGGCGGCCCGGGTACGCGAGTACCTGCCCGGCGGGGGCGCGCGCAGTGCGCTGCTGACCCTGCCGGCCAGCCGGGAGGGCCTGGGCGAGGTGGAGCTGCCCCCGGTGGCGCGGTCGGCCGGACGGCCGGACGGGCCGCCGGTCACCCGGGCCCTGGAGGGGCTGGGCGCGCTCGCGCCGTGGGCGGAGACGGCCTGCGTCCGCGGCCAGGCCCCGGCGGCGGCCGCCCTGCTGGCCCGCGACCGGCGGGTGGTCGGCGGGTACCTGCCGTTCGCGCTCGTCTACCCGGCGCTGGTGCGGTCCGCCGCCCTGGAGCGGGCGCGGGGCTGCGCGCACGGGAGGCTGGGGGTGTGGCGGGCACTGGCCGCGATGGCCGGGGCGGACGGCCTGGACGGCCTGGATGGTCCGGACGGTCCGGACGGGGCAGGCGGGGTGGACCGGGGCGAGGTGAACGCGCTGGTGGACCGGATGCGCTGTTTCACCTGGCAGGAGCCGTCGGCCGGGCTGCACCATCTGCACGTCGTGCTGGAGGACCCGGTCGGCGGGGTGTCCTGGGTGGTCAGCGGCTCGCAGGACCTGTGACGAGCGGGCCGGGTACCTGTTCGGGCCCGACCGGGAACGTCGGCCGGACGGGAAAACGAGGACCCCCGGTCCGGCGCCGTTTCCGGGGGTTGGTGGGGGCGCCGGACCGGGGGAGTACGGGGGTCGCTGCCGGGGTCAGACCCCGGCCGTGGTCGCGCCCTTGGTGGCGGTGCCCCGGGTGGGGACAGCCTCGGGGGCGGTCTCGGGAGCGGTCCCGGGAGTGGCCTCGGGGGCGTCGGCCGTGGAGCCGTCCGACGCGGCGGCGGGACCGGAGGCCGCACCGTGCGAGTCGACCAGCGTCAGCTCGTCGAACGGCAGCTCGCCGGCCAGCACCCGCCGGGCGCGCTCGGCGTCGATCTCGCCGGTCCAGTGCCCGATCAGCACGGTCGCGACGGCGTTGCCCGCGAAGTTGGTGAGCGCGCGGGCCTCCGACATGAAGCGGTCGATGCCGACGATCAGGCCGACCCCGTCCACCAGCGCGGGCTTGTGCGACTGGAGTCCGCCCGCGAGGGTGGCCAGGCCGGCGCCGGTGACCCCGGCCGCGCCCTTGCTCGCGATCACCATGAAGACCAGCAGCGAGAGCTGTTCGCCGAGCGACATCGGCTTGTCCATCGCCTCGGAGATGAAGATCGACGACATGGTCAGGTAGATGGCGGTGCCGTCGAGGTTGAAGCTGTAGCCGGTCGGCACGGTGATGCCGACGACCGGGCGGCTGACGCCCAGGTGCTCCATCTTGGCGATCAGGCGGGGCAGCGCGCTCTCGGAGGAGGAGGTGGAGAGGATCAGCAGGAACTCGCGGCCGAGGTACTTCAGCAGCGCGAACACGTTGACCCCGGCGACCAGGCGCAGCAGCGTGCCCAGCACCACGACGACGAAGAGCACGCAGGTGACGTAGAAGCCGATCATGATGACGGCCAGGCTCTTCAGCGCGGCGGTGCCGGTGGCGCCGACCACGGCGGCCATCGCGCCGAAGGCGCCGACCGGCGCGACCCACATGATCATCGACATGACCCGGAAGACCAGCCGCTGCACGTGCTCGATCCCGCGCAGCACCGGCGCGCCGGCCGGGCCCATCGCCTGGAGGGCGAAGCCGGTGAGCAGGGCGACCAGCAGGGTCTGGAGCACCTTGCCCTGGGTCAGGGCGGAGAACAGCGTCTCGGGGATCATCCCGAGCAGGAAGTCGGCGGTCGACTGGGCGCCGCCGGCGGCCGCCTGGGCGTGGCCGGACTTGGCGAGCGCGGCGGTCAGGTGCAGGCCGCCGCCGGGCTCCAGCAGGTTGCCGACGACCATGCCGATGGCCAGCGCGACGGTCGACATGGCGAGGAAGTAGCCGAGGGCGAGGCCGCCGACCTTGCCGACCTTCGCGGCCTTGGTCACCGAGCCGATGCCCAGGACGATGGTGCAGAAGATCACCGGGCTGATCATCATCTTGATCAGGTTGACGAAGCCCGTGCCGATCGGCTTCAGCTCCACGGCGAAACCGGGGGCGGCCAGGCCGACCACCACACCCGCGACCACCGCGGCGATCACGGCGATGTAGAGGTAGTGGGTCCGGTCCTTGCGTCTGGGTCCCGCCGCCGCGGCGGCTCCAGTGATCGACATCTGCGGCTCCCTTGCCGTGCAGTCCTGGTGGCCCCGGGGGGATGGGCCGCTCTGACTATGGGCTCCGAGGTGACGGAGGTCACGTTTGCGTTCATAGAGTTCATGAACGGCGCGGGCGGCCCGGATGTCCGACCCGGCTGTCCGGCCCGGAGGCCCGGCCCGTGAACGGTGCGGCCCGCGAACGGCCCGGCCCGCGAACGGTGCGGGCCGGACGGCCCTCGGGGGCGCCCGGAGGCGTGGTGCACACTGGCAGGCATGTCCGAGCGCACCGCCCCCACCGCCCCGCGCCGCCGTTCGCACCGGCCGACGGGCCGCGGTCCCCGGCGGCTGGTCCGCAGCCTGGCCGGGCAGCTGTTCGTCGTCCAGGTGGTGATCGTCGCCACCGTGGTCGCCGGTGGCGCGGTGCTCGCGTACCTCTTCACCGCCGACCGCGCCGAGGACGCCGCCCGTCGCCAGGTCACCGCGGTCGCGCACGCCGTCGCCGACTCGCCGTCCGTCCGGGCCGCCGTCGGCGCCCCCGACCCGACCGCGGCGCTCCAGCCGTACGTCGAGCAGGTGCGGGCCGACACCGGGGTCTCCTTCATCACCGTCATGGACACCGACGGCGTGCGCTGGACCCACCCGCTGCCCGAGCAGATCGGCCGGACCTACCTCGGGCACATCGACTGGGCGCTCGCCGGGCAGACCCGCAGCGAGACGTACACCGGCACGCTCGGCCCGTCCGTGCGGGTGGTCGCCCCGGTGTGGGACGAGCGGCACCGGGTGGTCGCGCTGGTCAGCGCGGGCCTCACGGTGGAGTCGATCTCCGCGCAGCTGAGCGGTCCGCTGCTCGCCCTGGTGGGGGTGGCGGTCGCCGCGCTCGCGGTCGGCGGCGTCGGCACCTATCTCGCCAACTCCCGGCTGCGGCGGCACACCCATGGGATGGGGCCGGACCAGCTGAGCCACCTCTACGAGTACCACCAGGCGACCCTGCACGCGGTGCGCGAGGGACTGGTCCTGCTGGACCGCTCGCACCGGGTGGTGCTGTGCAACGACGCCGCCCGTGAACTGCTCGGTCTGACCGGCGACCTGGATGGTCGACCGGTGGTGGAACTGGGCCTGCCGGAGGCGCTGGTGGCGGCCGTGCTGGGGGAGGAGCCCGTCCGGGACGAGGTGCACCTGACCGCCGAGCGCGTCGTGGTGCTGAACACCTCCACCATCGGCACCGGCCCCGGCCTCGGTCGGGTGGTGACCCTTCGGGACCACACCGAACTCCAGGCGCTCAGCGGGGAGTTGGACTCGGTGCGGTGCTTCACCGAGGCGCTCGGCGCGCAGGCTCACGAAGCCGCCAACCGGTTGCACGCGGTGGTCTCGCTGATCGAACTCGGCCGCCACGAACAGGCGGTGGAGTTCGCCACCGCGGAGCTCGAACTCGCCCAGCAGCTCACCGACCGGGTGGTCGCGGCGGTGGGCGAGCCGGTGCTGGCCGCGCTGCTGCTCGGCAAGGCCGCCCAAGCCGCCGAACGGGGCGTGGAGTTGACGCTCACCGAGGACAGCCGGATCGACGACGGGGTGCTGCCGCCCGGCCTCTCCGCGCGGGACCTGATCACCGTCCTCGGCAACCTGATCGACAACGCCGTGGACGCCGCCATCGCCGGCGCGGCCGAGAGCCCCGTCCCGCCGGAGGTCACCGTCACGGCGCGGATCGCCGGCGGTCGGGACTGCGGCGGTCGGGACTGCACCGGCGGCGACGGCGAAGGTCGCGACGGCGGCGATGACGGGGATGGCGGTGGCGGCGCCGGGGTGCCCGGCGCCTGCCTGCTGCTGCGGGTCGCCGACACCGGCGCGGGGATCGACCCGGGCGCGGTCGAGGACGTCTTCCGGCGGGGCTGGAGCACCAAGCAGGACGGGCACGGGCACGGGCTCGGGCTGGCGCTGGTCGCCCAGACCGCCCGGCGCAACGGCGGCACCGTCGAGGTCGGACGGGAGCGCGGCGCGGTGCTCACGGTGCGGCTGCCGCTGGCCGGACGGCCGGGCGGGCCGGGCGGGCCGGGAGGGCCGGGAGGGCCCGGTGGCGAGCCGGGGGAGTCCACCGACCGGCCCGGCGGGTCGAGCGGTCGGGAGCGGGAAGGGGCCCTGGCGTGAACGGCACCGCCCACACAGCCGCCGCCGGGGCGGGGATCTCCGTCCTGGTGGTCGAGGACGACCCGGTGGCCGCCGCCGCGCACACCCTCTACGTCCGGCGGGAGCCCGGCTTCCACGCCGCCGGGACGGTCCACAGCTGCGCCGACGCGCTGCGCTTCCTGGACCGGGCCCGCGCCGCCGGGACGCCCGTCGACCTCACCCTGCTCGACCTCTACCTGCCGGACGGCCACGGGCTCCAGCTCTGCCGTACGCTGCGCGCGGCCGGCCACAGCACCGACGTCATCGCGGTGACCTCGGCCCGCGACCTCGCGATGGTCCGGCAGGCGGTCTCCGCGGGCGTCGTGCAGTACCTGCTGAAGCCGTTCAGCGCGGCCGCCCTGCACGACCGGCTGGAGCGCTATGCCCGCTACCGCGACAGCCTCGGGCGCAGCGGGGAGGCGACCGGGCAGGAGGAGGTCGACCAGGCGTTCGCCCTGCTCCGCACGCCGGAGCGCAGCACCCTGCCCAAGGGGCTGAGCGCGCCCACCCTGGACACCGTCGCCTCGGTCCTGCGTGAGGCGGCCACCGGGTTGTCGGCGGCGGCCGCGGGCGCGGCGGCCGGGGTCTCCCGGATCACCGCGCGGCGCTACCTGGAGCACCTGGTGGAGACCGGGTGCGCGGTGCGGGAGCCGCAGTACGGGAGCGTCGGGCGGCCGGAGCTCTGCTACCGGTGGCGGCACCGGGCCTGAGGGGCGGGGCCCGAGGAGCCGGGCCTGAGGCACCGGACCTGCGGGGCGGGGCCCGACCGTCGGGTTCGGCCGGTGCGGGCCGGGCCGTGACCTTTCCGCGCGGCGCTCGTTGGAGGAACCGGGGGAGGTTCACTCACTCGGGTGGTTCTGGGACCCCGAGGGCATTCCGCCAGGTCAAGAGCAGTAAAGTTAGGCTTACCTAACTTCCCCTGGGGGTTTCTCGTGTCGCTCGCTGCCGTACCCGTCCAGGCCGCCTCCGGAGCCCCGGCCGCCGGTGAAGCCATCCTGCGCCGTCAGCGCGTCCGCGAGTCCGCAGCCAGAACCTACGCCCGCTCCTTCCCGATCGTCCCGGTCCGCGCCCACGGCATGACCGTCGAGGGCGCCGACGGGCGGCGCTACCTGGACTGCCTCTCCGGCGCCGGCACGCTCGCCCTCGGCCACAACCACCCGGTGGTGCTGGAGGCGATCCGCCGCACCCTCGACAGCGGCGCCCCGCTGCACCTGCTCGACCTCGCCACCGCCGAGAAGGACGACTTCACCAGCGCGCTCTTCGAGAGCCTGCCCGCCGAGTTCGCCGCCCGCGCCCGGGTGCACTTCTGCGGACCGGCCGGGACGGACGCCGTCGAGGCCGCGCTCAAGCTGATGCAGACCGCCACCGGCCGCTCCGGCGCGCTCGCCTTCACCGGCGCCTACCACGGCATGACCGCCGGCGCCCTCGCGCTCACCGGCAACGTCGCGGTCAAGGAGCCGCTGCCGAGCGGCGGCGAGGTCGCCCGGCTGCCCTACCCGTACGGATACCGCTGCCCGTTCGGGGTCGGCGGCGAGGCGGGCGCGGACCTCGCCGCGACCTACGTGGAGCGGCTGCTGGACGACCCCTCGGGCGGTGTGGTCGCGCCCGCCGCGATGATCCTGGAAGCCGTCCAGGGCGAGGGCGGGGTCGTCCCCGCGCCCGACGGCTGGCTGCGCGCGATGCGCCGGATCACCGCCGAGCGCGGCATCCCGCTGATCGTCGACGAGGTGCAGACCGGAGTCGGCCGCACCGGCGCGATGTGGGCGATCGAGCACAGCGGCATCGTCCCGGACGCGATGGTCCTCTCCAAGGCCATCGGCGGCAGCCTGCCGCTCGCCGTCGTCGTCTACCGCGAGGACTACGACGGCTGGCGGCCCGGCGCCCACACCGGCACCTTCCGCGGCAACACCCTCGCCATGGCCGCCGGGGCCGCGACGCTGCGCCACGTCGCGGCGAACGGGCTGGTCGAGCGGGCCGCCGTCGTCGGCGAGCGGATGGCGGCCCGGCTGCGCGAACTCGCGGCCGAACTGCCGGTGATCGGCGACGTGCGCGGCCGGGGGCTGATGCTCGGGGTCGAACTGGTCGACCCGGCGGCCGAGCCCGACGCGTGCGGCGCCCGGCCGGCCGACCCGGCGCTCGGGGTGCGGGTCCGGGAGGCGTGCCTGGCGCGGGGGCTGATCGTCGAGCTCGGCGGGCGCCACGACGCGGTGCTGCGACTGCTCCCGCCGCTCACCATCACCGACGAGCAGGTGGCGGCGGTGCTGGAGCGGCTGGCGGAGGCGATCGCGGCGGCGTCCACGGGCGGGCCGACGGGTGGTTCGGCGAGTGGTTCGGCGGGCGCGCCGACGGTGCGGGGCAACCGGTGAGCGGGCCCGGATCCGGCCCCGTCGGGCTCCCCCGGGACGGCGCCGCCACCGACGCCCTGGCGGGCGGCGCGGCCGGTCCTGGCGCGCTCGGACCGCTGCTGGCCACCGTCCTCGACTCCCTGGAGACGGGCGCCGCCATGCGCTCCGGACCGGTGCCGGCGGGCAGCCCGGCCGAGATCGCCGCACTCGTCGACGAGGCCCTGGCCACCGACGACGGACCCGGCGCGCTCGCCCGGCTCACCCAACTGCTCGCCTACGGCGCCGCCGACCCCGCGGACCCGGCCTGCGCCGCGCACCTGCACTGCCCGCCGCTGGCCGTCGCCGCCGCGGCGGACCTCGCGGTCAGCGCCCTCAACCCCTCCCAGGACTCCTGGGACCAGGCCCCCGCCGCCACCGCCCTGGAGAGCACGCTGCTCGCTGAGATCGCCGGGCTCGTCGGCTACGACCCGCAGCGCGCCGCCGGCGTCCTCACCTCCGGCGGCACCGAGTCCAACCTCATGGGGCTCATGCTGGCGCGCGACCAGAAGCTCGACGGCATCGTGGAGCTGGACGGCATCCCGGCCGGCGTCCGGCCCTGCATCCTCGCCTCCGAGGCCGCGCACTTCTCCGTCCAGCGCGCCGCCGCCCTGCTCGGCCTCGGCGAGCGGGCCGTCATCCCCGTCGCGGTCGACCGCGGGCTGCGGATGCGGGAGGACGAACTGGAACGGGCGATGGCCGAGGCCAGCTGGGCCGGACGGACCCCGATCGCTGTGGTCGCCACCGCGGGCACCACCGACACCGGAGCCGTCGACCCGCTCTCCGCCGCCGCCGACCTCGCCGGACGCTACGGCGCCTGGCTGCACGTGGACGCCGCGTACGGCGGCGGGGCGCTGCTCTCCGACCGGCTCGCCCCGCTGCTCGACGGCATCGCCCGCGCCGACTCGGTCTCCCTCGACTGGCACAAGCTCGGCTGGCAGCCGGCCGCGGCCGGGGTCTTCCTGGTGCGCCGCGCCGAGACCTACGTTTCGCTCGCCCGCCGCGCCGAGTACCTCAACCCGGTCGACGACGAGCAGGCCGGCTACCCCAGCCTGCTCGGCCGCTCGCTGCGCACCACCCGCCGGGCCGACGCCTTCAAGCTCGCCGTCACCCTGCGCACCCTCGGCCGCGACGGACTCGGCCGCCTGGTCGACTCCTGCCACGACCTCGCGCTCGCCGCGGCCGACGCCGTGCGCGCGGACCCGGCGCTCGAGCTCTACGCCGAGCCGGTGCTGACCGCCGTCCTTTTCCGCTACCGGCCCCCCGGTGTGACGGACGAGGCCGCGCTGGACGAGGTGAACGGCCGGCTGCGGCGCCTGCTGCTGCGCACCGGCCGGGCGGTGGTCGGCCGCACCGAACTCCCGGGCGACGGTCCGGGCCGGGTCCGGTTGAAGCTCACGCTGCTGAACCCCCACACCACGGTGGGGGAGGTCGGCGCGCTGGTGCGGGAGGTGGTGGGCGCCGGCCGCAAGGTCGCGGGCGAGCGGGCGGGGTAGGGCCGACGGGGGTTTCGTGGGGGCTCCGGGCGGGCGGGCCCGGCGTCAGCCGGCGAGGAGGATCGACCGGGTGAGCTCCCAGGTCTCGGGGTCGGCGGCGACCAGGAGGCCGTCCTCGCAGCCGGGGGCCTCCGGGCGGTACGGGGTGCCGTCCGGGCGGGCGGAGACGCCGCCGGCCTCGGTGACCAGGAGGGAGCCCGGGGCGTGGTCCCAGGGGAGGGTGCGCCAGTAGAGGAGGAAGTCGAAGCGGCCGTCGACGACGTCCGGGTACTCGATCCCGGCGGCGTGCCGACCGGGGGAGATCTCGCCGAAGGCCGCGATGTTGTCTTGGAGCCGGCGGCGGTGTGCGGCGTCGAGGTAGCGGCTCTTCACCGAGCCGCGCAGCTTCGCGACGTCCTTCGGTGCCGGGGGTCGGGTCAGGCGCACGCCGTCGCGCCAGGCGCCGGAGCCCAGCTCGGCGCAGTAGGCGGTGGCGGTGGCGGGCTGCCAGATCCAGGAGGCGACGGTCCGGCCGGAGCGGACCAGGGAGCACATCACGGCGTACTCGGGTCTGCCGGCGACGAAGTTGGCGGTGCCGTCCACCGGGTCGACCAGCCAGGCGGCCGGCTCGTCGTGGAGGGCCAGGGCGAGCGACGGGTCGGCGGAGACCGCCTCCTCGCCGACCACGGGGACGGGCAGCAGCTCGTGCAGTCGACGGGCGATGATCGCCTCGGCCTCGCGGTCGGCGACCGTGACGATCTCGCCGGGGGCCTTCTCCATCACCTCGCCGGCGGCCAGCGCCCGGAAGCGCGGCTCCACCACCTCGGCCGACGCCTCGGCGAGTATCTCCGCCACCTTGTCCATCAGCACGTTCGCGCTCCCTTCGCTGCCTACCACTCTCCCACGAGCGGAGGAAGGGGGCGGCGGCGGTCCGGGGCGGTGGAACGGCTGACGGCCTACGGTTGATGGCTGACAGATAACAGCTGACAGATTTCGAAATCTGTCAGCTGTTCGCCCCCGGCCGTCGACGGCCACTTCGGCGCGTCCACGCCCGCGGCCTTCGGGCCACTTCGACCGGCGGGACCGGTGAGCCGACCGGTGGAGTTGGGCATGGTCATCGAGTGCGGTGATGCGTTGTAAGGTGAGCCTCACCTTAATCGATCATGCGGAATCGATCTCGGGAGTGCCCATGGTTCCCGGAACACCCCTGCCCGTAGCACCCTGCGCGTCCTCCGCGCTGGTCGCCGACTACCGGCGGCTGCGGGGGCTCTGCCCGGTGCTGGAGCTGCGCCTGCTCGACGCCGCCGAGCCCGCCCCGGGCGCCGCCGACGGCTGGCACTCCGGAGCCGAACTCGCCACTGACGAACGGGCGCTGGCCGCCGTCCTGGCGGGTGCGGAGGCCCGCATCGCCGACGAGCACGGCCGCGCCCCGCGACCGCACGTCACCGCCTCCCGGCTGCTCCACCACTACGTCTGGTCGGCCTGCCTGCTGATCGCCGGCCCCTGGCACCTCGCCCGCCGGGTCCCGATCGTCGACCCGGCCGACCTCTGGCTGCACGCCCCCACCGGCGCGCTCGCCCTGCGCCCGCGCGGGTACGTCACCCTCCCCGGCGACGACGAACTGCGCGCCGAGCTGCGGGCCGCCGTGGTCGCGCACCTCGGACCGGTGCTCGCCGCGTTCGCCGGTCCCACCCGGCGCCGCGACCGGGCGCTCTGGGGCATGGTGACGGACGATCTGGCCTCCGCCCTCTGGTACCTGGGGCGGATGCTCGGCGAGGAGGGCGCCGCCGTCGCCGACGCAGGGGAGGGAGCCGCCGTCGCGGTCGCCGAGGAGGACGCCGCCGTCGCCGCCGCCGAGGCCGTCCTGCCCGGCGGCACCCTGCCGCTCCCCGGCGGCGCCGACTTCCGCCGCCTGCACACCCCCGACGGGCGCGCCCACCACACCCGCACCCGGCTCGCCTGCTGCCTCTACTACGCGGTCGGGCCCGCGGCCACCGCCTGTCTGACCTGCCCGAGGACCTCCGACGAGGAGCGACTGCGGCGGCTCTGACGGTCCGTCCACAGCCGGGCCGCGCAGCCTGGTTCGCTGTCAGTGACATCGGCTATGGTCGCCGACATGATCGATTCCACCGCGCGGGTCCGGATCGCCCGCCCCTCGCGCGACATCGCGGCGGCCGAGCGCTTCTACGTCGACGCCCTCGGCCTCGCCGTGCAGTGGCGCAGCACCGAGCGGGTGTCCGGCGAGCACGACCTGCTGATGGTCGGTCCGCCCGGCGGCAGTTGGCACTTCGAGCTGACGCACGACCCGGAGCGGCCGCTGGAGCCCACCCCGACGCTGGACGACCTGTTCGTCGTCTACCTCGGCGCCCCGGTGGACGAGGCACTGGTCGCCCGGCTGGAGGAGGCCGGCGGCACCCGGGTCGCGTCCCACAACCCGTACTGGGACGAGCACGGCGTGACGATAGCCGACCCGGACGGCTACCGGCTGGTGCTCTGCTCCCGCACCTGGGGGGCCTGAGCCTCAGGCTCCCGGGGCGCCCGGCCGGCCGTACCCGTTCCGATCCCCTCGCGCTCCGCGGGGCCGGGCGTACGTCCTCCGGCCCCGCCGGGCAGCACCGCCACGCCCCGGTCCAGGTCCACGCCGAAGTGCGGCGGAGCTCCGGCCTGTTCGTCGTCCCGGAGCACGAGCTGCTCCCGCTTCTGCTCGACCTGCACCTGCTTGCCCGGGCTGAACAGCGCGTGCAGCTCCTCCAGCCCGCCGGCACCCGTTCCCACCCCGGGCCCGCGCCGCCGCGGCCGCGACGAGGACTCGTCCTGGACCTGCCATACCGCCAGCAGCACCAGCCCCAGCACCGCCGCGACCGTCGCCGCCACACCCACGATCCACCCCATGCCCGCTCAACGCGCTCACGGGGCCACGGCGTTCCCCCGGGCGCACACGTGGGCGCGCCGCGGGTACGTCGCGGGTTCGACGCGGGTTCGACGCGGCCGCACTGTGGCGTAAAGCGCACGGGCGGGCGGCGGGTCCACCGGATACGCTGCCGGACGAATCGGAAGGAGCACCCTCACCATGCTCGTGCGCGGAACCCTCGTGGACATCCCGACGGCGGACGGCACCGCCGACGCCTACCTCGCCCACCCCGACGACGGCCGGGCCCACCCGGGCGTCATCCTCTTCACGGACGCCTTCGGCCTCCGGCCGCACGTGGAGGGCATGGCCGACCGGCTGGCCGCGGCCGGGTACGCCGTACTCGCCCCCAACCTCTTCTACCGCGCCGGCCGCGCGCCGGTCTTCGACCTGCCGGAGCGCATCGACCTAGAGCAGGCCGACGAACTCTTCGGCCGGATCTTCCCGCTGATCGAAACGCTCACCCCGGACGCGAACTCCCGCGACGCGGACGCGTACCTGCGCTGGCTCGCCGAGTCCCCGCTGGTCCAGGACGGCCCGGTCGGCCTGACCGGCTACTGCTTCGGGGCCATGCTGGCGCTGCGCGCGGCCGCCAGCCACCCGGACCGGATCGCCGTCGCGGCCGGGTTCCACGGCGGCAGGCTCGCCACCGACAGCCCGGACAGCCCGCACCTGGGCGCCGACCGGATCACCGCGGAGCTGTACTTCGGCCACGCGGACGAGGACCCGTCGCTGCCGCCCGAGCAGATCGACCGGCTCGCCGCGGCCCTCACCGCCGCCGGCGTCCGGTACCGGGCGGAGGTCTACGCCGGTGCCCCGCACGGCTACACCCAGGCCGACACCAACCGCTACGACGCGGTGGCGGCCGAGCGGCACTGGGAGGCGCTGCTCGGGCTGCTGAAGCGGGCCCTGCCTGCCTGAGGGGCCGTCGGAGAACTGTCCGGGGCCGGTCTGATGATTGCCTGAGACCGGTACCGGACAGGTCTGAGGACTGCCCGAGGCCGCTCGCAGGCCGGTCGGAACCAGGCCCGGGGGAACGGGGCCGAACGAGGGATCCAGGGGGACGGCACATGAACACCAGTCAGGGCACGCGGGGAAAGCCCGCCGGGCCGGGTCCGCGGAGCGTCCAGGAGGCCGTCGCCCGGGCGCTCGGCGAGCACCTGCCCGGCGGCGTGCGCACCGGCGAACTGGACCGGGACGGACGGGCGTTGCGCTGGGTGGAGGCCGGCCGGGGCGGCGCCGTGCCGGTGGTCCTGATCGCGGGCGCCGGGACGTCGGTGCTCACCTGGTCGGCCGTCCTGCCCGAACTCGCCCGGTACGGGAGGGTCGTGGCGTACGACCGGGCCGGGCTGGGGGCCAGCGAGCCCGAGCGGTCCACCGCCCCGACGCTGAACGGCCAGCTCGCCGACCTGGCCGCCCTCGTGCGGCACCTGGACGCGGGCCCGGCCCTCCTGGTCGGGCACAGCTGGGGCGGCCAGCTGTCCCAACTCCTCGCCTGGCAGCGGCCGGAGCTGGTGGCCGGGCAGGTGCTCGTGGACCCGGCGCACGAGGAGTTCCAGCCGCGGTCCATCCAGGTCGCCGAGGCCGTGCTGAACCGGCTCCGGCTGTACCGGCTCTGGCTGTACCGGACGGCGCTGTCGCCGACCTCGCCCGAACCGGAGGAGCCGCTCGCCCGGGCCGAGGCGGCCGTGATCGCGCACCGGCACCAGCGGCGTGCCCTCCTCGCCGAACTGGGGCTGACCGCCGCCGCCGTCCCCGAGCTCCGTCGTCGCCGCGCCGGGGCTCCGTCGACCGAGGCGCCGCTGGCCGTCCTGAGCGCGACCCGGGGGCTGCCCAGGGCGATGCGCGTCCGCTGGACCGCCCTCCAGGCGGGCGTCGCGAGGAGCGCCGTCCGGGGGACGCACGGCACGGTGCTCGGCGCCGGTCACGCCATCCAGGCCGACCGGCCCCACGCGGTCGTCTCGGCCGTCCGGGAAGTCGCGGACCGTGCTCGATATTTCCTCAAGGACTGACAACTCGCGCCCAATTCCTTTTCGGACCTGCACGACTGAGTCCACGACACCCTCTGGCACACTGTGTGCCGACGACCCGCGGGGGTGGGGTCATGACACGGGGGAGCAGGGGTATGAGCGGCGCGGGCACCGTGCTCGGCGGGCGGTACGAGCTGGTCGAGAAGATCGGCGGCGGTGCCATGGGCTCGGTCTGGAAGGCCGAGGACACCGTGCTGGCGCGAAGGGTCGCGGTCAAGATCCTGCGCTCGGAGCTGCTGGAGGACGACACCTCCGCCCAGCGCTTCCGCCGCGAGGCCCAGCTGGTCGCCGCGGTCGACCACCCCGGTGTGGTGGGCGTCCACGACTACGGCGAGAGCGGCGGGGACGGCGAGGAGCGCTGCGCCTACATCGTCATGGAGCTGATCGACGGCCGTCCGCTGGACCGGGTCCTCAAGGACACCGGACCGATGGACGTCGAGCGCACCCTCGACCTGGTGGCCGGAGCCCTGGACGCGCTGCACGCCGCGCACCAGCGGGAGATCGTCCACCGGGACATCAAGCCGTCCAACCTGATGGTGCGTTCGGACGGCCGGGTGGCCATCACCGACTTCGGCATCGCCCGGGCGCTCGCCAGCACCAAGCTCACCGCCCCGTTCGCGATCATCGGCACCGCGCTCTACATGTCCCCGGAGCAGGCCGAGGGCGTGAACCTCGGACCGGCCACCGACCTGTACTCGATCGGCGTGGTCTGCTACGAACTGCTGGTCGGCGAGCCGCCGTACTCCGGTGACGGGCCGCTCCAGATCGCGCTCAAGCACGTCAACCAGCCGGTGCCGGAACTGCCGGACACCTTTCCGGCGCCGGTACGGGCACTGGTCGCCAGGGCGCTCGCCAAGAAGCCCGAGGAGCGGTACGCGGACGCGGCGGAGATGGCGAGGGCGGTCCGGGCGGCGCACGCGGGGGAGGGCTTCGCCGGCGGCGGGCAGACGCCGGGGAAGGCCGGCGCGGCCGACAGCGGGACCCTCCCGCTCCGGCCCGGTGCGGGCCCGGCGGCCGAGGGCGGTGCCGCGGAGCCCGCGAAGGACGGTGCGGCGGGGCCGGCCCAGGGCGGCGCGGCCGTGGCGCTGGTCAAGGGCGGGGCGGTGGTGGTGCCCGCCGCGGGTGGCGCCCCGGCACCGGACGAGGTGGCGAAGGTGGAGCCGCAGGCGCAGACCGAACCCGGTCGGCGGCGGTCCCGGCGCACCCTGCTGGTGCCCGTCGTCATCCCCGTGGTCATCTCGATGGGCACGGCGACCGTCCTGCTGGTCGACCGCGGGGCCGGCGGCACCGACGCGGCCCAGTCGCCCGGCGCCCAGCCGACCGTGGTGGTCACCGCCCCCGTGACCCCGGGCACCGCCACCTCGGCACCCGCGACCACCACCGCGCCGACCACCCCGGCGCCGACCGACACCCCGGCGGCCACCCCGGGCCCCGACCAGCCGGCGCCCGGCGCCGCCCAGAACCAGCCGCAGGTCCCGGTCCCCCCGGTGCCGGCCGCCGGTGGTCAGGGCGGCAGCGGCGGTTCGGGCGCCTCGGCCGGTTCGGGCGGCGCCCGGACCGGTGGTACGGGCGCGGCCGCCGGCGGGGCGTCGTCGGCCGGTCAGGGGAGCCAGCCCGGTGGCGGCAACCCGCCCAACCCGCCCGCCAACCAGAACCCTCAGCCTCCGGCCCAGAGCGCCAACGGCGGGACCACCAGCGTCCCGCAGAGCCCGCCCCGGCCCGCGTCCTGCGGCGGCACCAGCTGGAGCACCATCGTCAGCGCGAAGGACGGCCGCGCGATCGGGATGCGCGACGACAACCTGAACGGCGACAACCCGATCGTCGTCGGCGGTCACGCGCAGTACGGCTGGGTGCGCTCGACCAACCCCGGCATGTGGATCCTGTTCAACGCCTGCAACAACGGCGGCCCGCAGCTGGTCCAGACGATGGACGGGAAGGTCGTGCTGAGCAACGGCTTCAGCATCCTCACCAACTGGACGATGCGCACCGGCAGTTCGGCCGGCTCGTACACGCTGGGCGACTACCAGAACCAGTCCTGCATGACCAACAACGGCCCCGGCAGCGCCGTCACCATGGTCTCCTGCACCCCCGGCAACGCCGCCCAGGAGTGGCGGCTGCAGTAGGGGCCCGCCCGAGGCATGAGAATTCGCGGCGCGGGGTGCGCGAGCGGCCTGTGAGGCTGCCGGTGACCACCACCACCGCCCCGTGAAAGAGGAGCCGTGGGCTCCAGCGCAGCCGTGCCGTCGCTTCCCTCTGCTGCCGTCCCCCAACTCGCGCGCAGGGAGGTGGTCCTGCGGTCCGGGCGGTGACGGTGCCGGTCGGCTGACTAGCAGACGACCTCCCGGTGTTCAAGGTGGTCCGGGTGGCGGGACCTCGCCACCGGCGTGTCAAGGAACCGTATGGAGTCTTCTACACACATGTAAAAGTCGATCGACCGCCGGCCGGGCCCGCTCGTCGGGTCGGCGTGCGGCGGGCGGCGGGTGGATTCCCGTAGGTGCAGGCGACCGGGCGTCGTTCGGGTCGGAGCCCTTGGCGGGATGTGGTGAATTGCCCGGGTTCGTCTGCTGATTGGAGGTTCTTTACCCGATGGCGGGACCTGGCCAATTGCTGAGCAAGACCTGTCAATTCACCTGCTGGATTGTCATGCTTCTGGTCACCCCCCAGCGGTAGCCCCACCCCCACCCATCGGTGGCGAACCGCTCGACTGCACGGGGTTCCCGCACGTCAGTGCCCGTCCCGCCCCACAGGTGCCGACCCGGCCCCCCGGGACGCGGTGCGACCGCGCCCAGACGCGGATTCCCGGAAGGACTCGTACGTGAAGCGTAAGCTCGCGGCCGTCGCCGTACTCTCGGCCACGGCCCTGTTGACCGGTGTGATCCAGGTGAGCACCGCCGCCCAGGCCGCTCCCACCCCCTCGCTGCAGGCCCAGGCCGCCCAGCAGCACGCGACCGCGCTCAAGCTGGCGGCCGGTCAGGCCGGCCCGCTGGCCAAGGCGCTCAAGCTCGGCGACAAGGAGCAGCTGGTCGCCAAGGACGCCGCGGTGGACAAGGACGGCACCCGCCACCTGCGCTTCGAGCGCACCTACGCCGGCCTGCCGGTGATCGGTGGCGACCTGGTCGTCCACCAGAAGGCCGACGGCTCGGTGAAGTCGGTCGACAAGGCGGTCGCCGCCCGGATCGCGCTGCCGAACACGACCCCGAAGATCGCCGCCGACCAGGCCGCCACGCAGGTCACCGCAGGGGTCAAGGCCACCATCGGGGCGCGCGCCGACGCCGACGAGTCGCCGCTCACCGAGGTCCACCAGGCCGGCAAGGCCGAGCTGGTGGTCTGGGCCACCGACGGCAACCCGCGCCTGGCGTACCGCACCACGGTCGAGGGCCGGCGCGCCGACGGCACCCCGAGCCGCCAGATCCTGGTCACCGACGCGGCCGACGGCCGGGTCCTCGCCACCCACGAGACGATCGAGACCGCGGCCGGCACCGGCAACGGCATCTTCGTCGGCCAGGTCCCGCTGGCCACCACCCAGAGCGGCTCGAACTACCAGCTGAAGGACGCCGGTCGCGGCGGCCAGTCCACCAGCGACCTCAACAACGGCACCGACGGCACCGGCTCGCTGTTCGCCAACACCAGCAACAGCTTCGGCGACGGCACCGTCAACAACCGCGAATCCGCCGCCGTGGACGCCCAGTTCGGTGCCGCCACCACCTGGGACTTCTACAAGAGCACCTTCGGCCGCAACGGAATCCGCAACGACGGCGTCGGCGCCCTGAGCCGGGTGCACTACGGCTCCAACTACGTCAACGCCTTCTGGGACGACAGCTGCTTCTGCATGTCGTACGGCGACGGCAGCAACAACACCGCACCGCTCACCGAGATCGACGTGGCCGGCCACGAGATGAGCCACGGCGTGACCGCGGCCACCGCGAACCTCAACTACGCGGGCGAGTCCGGCGGCCTCAACGAGGCGACCTCGGACATCATGGGCACGATGGTCGAGTGGTACGCCAACCTGCCCTCCAACCCGCCGAACTACTGGATCGGCGAGCTGATCAACCTCAACGGCAACGGTACGCCGCTGCGGTACATGGACCAGCCGAGCAAGGACGGCGGCTCGGCGGACTACTGGGACGCGAACGTCGGCAACCTGGACGTGCACTACTCGTCCGGGGTGGCGAACCACTTCTTCTACCTGCTGTCCGAGGGCAGCGGCGCGAAGACGATCAACGGGTTCAGCTACAACAGCCCGACGTACGACAACTCCACGCTCGCGGGCATCGGCCGGGACAAGGCCGCGCAGATCTGGTACCGCGCGCTGACCACGTACTTCACCTCCACCACCGACTACGCGGGCGCCCGTGCGGGCACCCTCAGCGCGGCGGCGGACCTGTACGGGTCGGGCAGCGCGGAGTACAACGCGGTCGCCGCCACCTGGACGGCCGTCAACGTCAACTGACCAGGCTCCGGGAAGACTTCGGGCATGAGTCCAGCCCGGAGCTGAACCGGGCCCGGGCCTGAACCCATCAGGCCCGGGCCCGGGGAGGTGTGGAGGGCCCCGCCGGGCCGTGGGTGCCGGCCGGCGGGGGAGTACGGCGGGGGCGACGGTGAGCGGACCACCGTCGCCCCCGCTGTGTGACGCCTGACGATACGTCAATTTTCCTTCCCGTGCAGCTTCCGTGGCGATTCGTGGCGCACGCGAGGGTGGACAGCAGGGCGCGGGGCCCTGGTAGCACCCCCGGCGGGCCCCCGTACACCCAGAAAACTCGACCATCGCGGCGGTAGTGGACAACCCCCGGGAACGGCAGTGCACTTGGTTCCGGGGCGAACCTCCGGATCCGTAGCGTCCTCGGCATGACGCTGCTGACACGAACCCCGCCGAGTGCCGTCCGACGGCGCGGCCTGCTGGTCTACCTGGTGCTCGCCTACGCCGGGATGTGGGCGGCGATGACCCCGCTGCTCGCCGAGGGCTACCAGCGCACCGACGCCCGGGAGGGGGTCGGCGCGCTGGAGCAGATCTGCATCGCGGCCGCCATGCTGGCCCCGGCGCTGGCGGCGCTGCTGGTGGTCCGCCTCGTCGAGCGGGGCGGCGGGGTACGGGAGGCGCTGGCACTGCGCTGGCCGCGGACCCGGGCCCGCGCGGTCCGGGCCTGCCTGCTGCCGCTCGGGGTGCTCGGCGGGCTGACGGCCGCGACGCTGGCACTCGGCGCGCTGGCGGGCAGCTACCCGTTCGCCGGCTTCGGCTCGCTGGACGCGGGGCGGATCGGAACGTGGGCGGTCCAGGGCCTGATCGGGATGGTGCTCTCGCTGCCGCTGTTCTTCGGCGAGGAGGTCGGCTGGCAGGGCTTCCTCTTCCCCCGGCTGCTGCTGCTCGGCCGGCGAGCGGGCGGGGGTGAGGGCGTCGGTGGCAGGGCGGTGTTGGTCCGGGCCTACCTGCTCGCGGGGACGGCCTTCGCGCTCTGGCACCTGCCGACGCTGCTGATGGGCGGCCAGTACCCGGGACGGCCCTGGTACCTGGCGGTGCCCGCGCTGACGGTCAGCTGTGTGCTCGTCCTGCCGGTCTTCACCTGGCTGAGGCTGCGCTCGGGGTCGGTGGTCCCGGCGGTGCTGGCGCACGCATTCACGAGCAGCATGAGCGTGTCGATGGTCCGGGAGTTCGCGGACCCGGACGCCGAGCTGGACCCGCTCACGATGTCGCTGGCGGGCTGGCCCGGCTGGGTCGTCCTCGGCGGGTTCGTGGCCTTCCTCGCCTTCACCGGGCGACTGCGGCCGGGCCGGTACGGGCAGGGGTGACGCGCGCCGTGGCGGGCGGCGGATGACGGGTGACGGATGTCAGATGACAGATTTCATCATCTGTTATCTGTTATCTGAAATCTGTTATCTGTTAGCTTTCGGCTGTTCGCTGTCACCCGTCGTCCGTCACCCGCCCGCCGGGGCCATGTCCTTGCGGATCTCGTCCAGGATCAGCCCGGCCCCGGTGTAGCCGATTCCGAGCATCCACAGGCTGTCGTCCACCCGGAACACCCGCCCGTTGCGTACGGCGTCCAGGTTCTTCCAGAGCGCCCCCTCGGTGATCTTCCCCTGGTCGGACTTGGCCGCGTCCCCGTACACCGCGTAGAAGATGACGTCGGCCGCGGCCTGGTCCACCTGTTCGGGGCTGATCTCCATCGAGAAACCGGGCTTGTCCTGGTTGGCGGGCCGCCCGAGCCCCAGATCCTTGAACAGCGAGCCGACGAAGGTGTCGTTCAGGTAGAGCCTGGTCGGCGCACCCGCCAGGAAGCGGGCCATCTCGACCCGGGTGGCCGCCGCCCTGGCCGGTCCGCCGAGCGCGGTGACCAGGTCCCGCAGCTTCGCCCGGTACGCCGTGTCCGCCGCGTCGGCCTCGGCCTGCCGGCCCAGCGCCTCGGCGTGCAGCCGGACGTTCTCCTTCCAGGTCGGCCCGGTGGTCTTGGAGAGCACCGTCGGCGCGATCTTCGACAGTTCGTCGTACCGCTTGTCGTCGCGGACCTGGTTGCTCAGGATGAGGTCCGGCCGCAGTGCCGCGATCGTCTCCAGGCTGGGCTGGCCGATGGCCCCGACGGGCTTCGTCCCGGACAGCCGCTCGGCGGGCAGGTAGGCGGGGAACGGGGCGCCCGCGGTGACGGTGGTGGCGCCGACCGGGCTGAGGCCGAGGGTGACCACCGAGTCCAGCGCGTCGGTGTCCAGGGCCACCACCCGGCTCGCCCGGGCCGGCACGGTGCTCTCGCCGCGCGCGTGCCGGACCGTCCGGGTGCCGCCGGAGCCGGCCGAACCACCACCGGACGAACCGGAGCCGGCCGAACCGGAGCCCGACGAACCATCACCGGACGAACCACCGCCCGGCGCCGGGGAGTCGGACCCGCACGCGGCGAGCGCGAGCCACGGGGCGAGCCCGGCGGCGAGGCCGAGAGCGGCGCGGCGGCTGAGCGGTCGGGCCATCGGCGGCACCTCCAACGTACGGGCAGGGCGCGGGAATCCCTGCCCGCGCAGCGGCCCGGTTACGCCTCGGAACCGTTCTCCCGTCGCTGGCGCAGGAGTTCGAGGTACTCGACGTGCACCCGTCGGTCCATGGCGAGGGCGAACTGGGCGTCCGCGACCGTGCGCGCCAGCGGCCGAACCCGCAGGATGCGCTCGGTGAGCCGGGCCGCCTCGCCGGGCGGCAGCGGGGTGTCGGCGGCCAGCGCGCTGAGCAGGTGCTCGCCGACCACCTCGATGAAGATCTCGGCGATGGCGTCCACGTGCTCCCGGGTGCGCCGACTGGCGTCCAGTACCGCCGAGAGCGGCACCCCCTCCGCCACCAGCTCGGTGGTGGCGTCCATCAGCCGGCGGCTGACGTGGGTGATGCCGTCCTCCTCGACGGTGATGTAGCCCTGGGCGATCGACTCGGCGGTGTTCTCCTCGGTCAGCTGGTCGCCGAAGGCGGTCTTGAGCTCGTCCCAGTCCAGGCGCACCGGGGTCTCGTCGGACCACGGCGCGACGATCGCCGCCTCCAGCCCGATCAGCTCGGCGACGTCCCGCCCGCTCTCGCCGGCGCCGATCAGCTCGGCGATGCCGCCCAGGGTGTGGCCGCGTTCGAGCAGTTCGCCGATCATCCGCAGCCGGGCCAGGTGCTCCTCGCCGTACCAGGCGATGCGGCCCTCCTTGCGGGGCGGCTGAAGCAGTTTGCGCTCGCGGTAGAAGCGCAGGGTGCGGGTGGTGATGCCGGCGGCCTCGGCCAGTTCCTCTACCCGGTACTCGCGTTTTCTGTCGCCCGCAGCAGCTCTGACCTTGTCCACGGCGATCAGCATAGGTCCGTCGGCTCGGAAGGCTCCCCGAACCGGAGCGGTCGCGCTTCTTCCATCCGGTGTCAGCAAGGGCTACCCTGCCAACCATGCCAGTGATTACTGGCGCGATTGGCGGGGTTCCGGAGGCGGGCCCCGGGAGGATCCGGAGACGGGCCCCAGGAGGTTCCGGGGCACGCTCGCCGGGAGAGCGCGACGATCACCGTCCCACCCTCAGGAGGTTGCCGCATGGCATCCAGCAGCAAGCGCCCCCGCTCCGGCGCGTCCGCAGCGACCGACACCACCGCGGCGCAGGAGTCCGTCCCGCACGTCCGGGTGGCGGTGATCGGCTCCGGCTTCGGCGGACTCGGCGCCGCGGTCCGACTGCGCCGTGCCGGGATCACCGACTTCGTGGTCCTGGAGCGGGCGGACTCGGTCGGCGGCACCTGGCGCGACAACAGCTACCCCGGCTGCGCCTGCGACGTGCCCTCGCACCTCTACTCCTTCTCCTTCGCGCCCAACCCCGACTGGCCGCGCAGCTTCTCCGGCCAGCCGGACATCCGCGCCTACCTGGAGAAGGTCGCCACCGTCTTCGGCCTCCGCCCCCACCTGCGCTTCAACACCGAGGTGTTGGAAGCCCGTTGGGAGAGCGAGCAGACCCGCTGGCGGATCACCACCTCGGCCGGCCAGTGGACGGCCGACGCCATCGTCTCCGCCGCCGGACCGCTCGCCGACCCGCAGATCCCCGACCTGCCCGGGCTGGGCGACTTCCCCGGCAAGGTGTTCCACTCCTCCCGCTGGGACCACGACTTCGACCTGACCGGCAAGCGCGTCGCGATGGTCGGCACCGGCGCCTCCGCCGCGCAGATCATCCCGTCGATCCAGCCCAAGGTCGGCAGGCTGACGGTCTTCCAGCGCACCCCGGCCTGGGTGCTGCCGCGCCGCGACCGCGAGATCAGCCAGCTGGAGAAGTGGCTGCACGGCCGCCTGCCGGTCACCGCAAAGATCCGCCGCGGCACCCTGTTCGCCCTCCGCGAGCTCCAGGTGGACGCGTTCGTGCGCCGCCCCGGACTGCTGCGCCTGGTCCAGCAGCTCGCCGAACGCCACATCGCCCAGGGCGTCCCCGACCCGGCGCTGCGGGCCAGGCTCACCCCGGACTACCGGATCGGCTGCAAGCGCATCCTGCTCAGCAACACCTACTACCCGGCGCTCGCCGCGGCCAACACCGAGGTCGTCTCCTCCGGCCTGCGCGAACTGCGCGGCTCCACGCTGGTCGCGGCCGACGGCAGCGAGCACGAGGTGGACGCCATCGTCTTCGGCACCGGCTTCCACGTCACCGACATGCCCATCGGCGCCCGGGTGTTCGGTGCCAACGGGACCAGCCTGGCGGAGGAGTGGAAGGACGGCATGGAGGCGCTGCGCGGCTCGACCGTGCACGGCTTCCCGAACCTCTTCTTCGTCATCGGGCCCAACACCGGCCTCGGCAACAGCTCGATGATCCTGATGATCGAGTCCCAACTGAACTACATGATCGACGCGTTGACCACGCTCGGCTCGATCGGAGCCGCCGCGATGCAGCCCACCGCGCGCGCCCAGCGGCAGTGGAACCTCGAACTCCAGCACCGGATGGACCGCACCGTCTGGACCACCGGCGGCTGCCTCAGCTGGTACCTCGACCCGAGCGGTAGGAACACCGTGCTCTGGCCCGGCTCCACCACCTCGTTCCGCCGGGCCACCCGCAGGGTCGACCTGGGCGAGTACGAGCTGATCATGCGCGCCGCACCGGCGGCCGCCCGCACCGTCCAGGAGGTCTCCGCGTGAACGGCGTCCAGCTGCCCGAGGAGTACGAACCTCCCGTCCCCGTGGAGGAGTTGAGCGTACGGTCGGCGGACGGCATCCGGCTGCACGTCGAGGTGCACGGCCGGCTCGACGCGCCCACCGTGGTGCTCGCCCACGGCTGGACCTGCTCGACCGCCTTCTGGGCCCCGGTGATCCGCCTGCTGGCCGACCGCTACCGGGTGGTGGCCTACGACCAGCGCGGCCACGGGCGCAGCGAGATCCCGCCGAGCCGGGCCCGCTACTCGACCAGGGCGCTGGCCGAGGACCTGTCCGCCGTGCTCGCGCGGACCGTGCCGGCGGGCGAGCGGGCCGTGCTCGCCGGGCACAGCATGGGTGGGATGACGATCATGGCCGCCGGTGGCCGCCCCGAGGTCGCCGAGCGCACCGCCGCGGCCGTCCTGATCTCCACCGGGCCGGGTGACCTGGTGGCCGAACTCACCGTCCTGCCACCGGCCGTACGCGCCCGGGGCCTGCGACGCTTCCTGCACCGGCAGCTGCTGCGCTCCCGGATGCCGCTCGGACCGGTCTCGCCGGTCAGCCGGGCGGCGCTCAAGTACGCGACCATGGGCGCCGGTTCGCCCGCCGGCCAGGTCGAGGCGACGGCCCGAATCGTGCACGCCTGCCCGACCGCCGTCCGCGCCAACTGGGCCGCGGTGCTGGACCGGCTGGACGTCCACGCCGGGCTCGCCCGGATCGCCGCGCCCACGGCGGTGGTGGTCGGCACCGACGACCGGCTGACCCCGCCGGTGCACGCTCACCGGATGGTCGCCGAACTCCAGGACGCGCAGGGGCTGTTGCTGCTGCCCGGGGTCGGGCACATGTCGCCGCTGGAGCGCCCGGCGGAGGTCGCCGCGGAGATCCACCGGATGGCCTCCGGGTACCTGACGGCCGCGCCCGCCGGCGCCGTTCCCGCTTCCCTTCCCGCTTCCGCTTCCGCTTCCACCGACGAGAGGACCGCTGTCGCATGAACGCCATCCCGCCGTTGTCCGAGCAGGTCGTCGTCGTCACCGGGGCCGCGCGCGGCGTCGGCGCGTCGCTGGCACGCAAGCTCGCCCGGCGCGGGGCCAAGGTGGCCCTGCTGGGACTGGAGCCGGAGGAGCTGAAGGCCGTCGCCGCGCAGTGCGGCCCGTCCGCGACCAGCTGGGAGGTGGACGTCACCGACCTCGACGCGCTGGAGGACACCGCCCGGCGGATCAAGGAGCACTACGGGCGGGTCGACACCGTCGTCGCCAATGCCGGGATCGCCCTCGGCGGGCCGCTGGCCGACAGTGACCACCGGGCGTTCAGCCGGGTCATCGAGGTCAACCTGCTCGGCAGCGTGGCCACCGCCAGGGCCTTCCTGCCTGCGCTCGCCGAGAGCCGCGGGTACCTGCTCCAGATCGCCTCGCTCGCCGCGCTGACCCCCGCGCCGCTGATGAGCGCGTACTGCGCCAGCAAGTCCGGGGTGGAGGCCTTCGCCCACTCGATCCGCGCCGAGGTGGCCTACCAGGGGGTCAAGGTCGGTGTCGGGTACCTGAGTTGGACCGACACGGACATGGTGCGCGGGGCCGACGAGGACGCCGTGCTGAAGCAGATGCGCTCCCGGCTGCCGTGGCCGGCGAACAAGACGTATCCGCTGGAGCCCGCGGTGGACCGGATCGTCGCCGGGATCGCCCGCCGGTCCGCCCACGTCTACGCCCAGGCCTGGCTGCGCGGGATGCAGCCGGTCCGCTGGCTGCTGCCGAGCCTGATCGCGGTGGTCGGCTCCCGGGACGTGGCCCGGCTCGCCCCCCAGCTCGCCGCCACCGCCGCCACTCGCCTGCGCGCCGTCGGCGCCGGGGGCGCGGCGGACGACCGACGGCGGACAGTCGACAGCTGACGGATGACAGGCGACGGATAACAGCTGACAGCTGACAGATTTCGAAATCTGTCAGCTGTCAGCTGTCAGCTGTTCGTCGTTCGCCGTCACCCGCCCCCGCCGCGATCCCCGCCAGCGTCTCCAGCGCCCGCGCCAGCACCGGCAGCGGCGGCGAGGCGAGCCCGACCCGGACGGCGGAGGGCGAGCGCCGGGGATCGACGGCGAAGGCCGCCGCGGGCGTGACCGAGATCCCGGCCCGCGCCGCCTCCGCGACGAAGGTCTCCGCCCGTCGGCCGGTCGGCAGTTCCCACCACAGGTAGTACGAGCACGGGTCGGACCGCAGTCGCTGCCCCGCCAGCACCTCGCGCGCCAGCAGCTGCCGGGCCGTCGCGTCGGCCCGCTTCGCCGCCTCCACCGAGGCCAGTGTGCCGTCCCCGATCCAGCGCACCGCCGCCTCCAGCGCGAAGCCGCCCGGCGTCCACCCGCCCGAGCGCAGGGCGCCCGCCACCCGTTCGCGCAGCGCCGCCGGGACGACCGCGAACCCGGTGGTCAGCCCCGGGGCGAGCCGCTTGGAGAGGCTGTCCACGAGGACGGTGCGCTCCGGTGCGAGCGCGGCCAGCGGCACCGACTCCGGCCGCAGGAAGGACCAGACGGCGTCCTCGACCACCGGCAGGTCGAGCCGCCGCAGCAGCGCCACGAGCGCCACCACCCGCTCCTGCGGCAGGCTCGCGCCGAGCGGGTTCTGCAGGCGCGGCTGGAGGTACACCGCGCGCAGCGGTCCGGCCCGGTGGGCGGCCGCCACGGCGTCCGGCAGCAGCCCGTACTCGTCCACGGCCAGCGGCACCAGCACGATGCCCAGCCGCTCCGCCGCCGCCTTGACCACCGGATAGGTCAGCTCCTCCACGCCCAGCCGCTGTCCGGGCGGCACCAGCGCGGACAGGGCCCCGGCGATGGCCTGCCGCCCGTTGCCGGCGAACAGCAGGTCCTCCGCCGCGACCTCCCAGGAGCCGGCCGACACCAGTCCGGCGAACGCCCGCCGTGCCGCGCCCGTCCCGGCCGCGCCGACCGGCCGCAGCGCCTCGCCCAGCGCGTCCGGCCGCAGCAGCGGCGCCAGTGCGCCCGCGAGCAGTTCGGCCTGCCCGGCGACGGCGGGGTAGTTGAGCTCCAGGTCCACGGGGGCGGCGGCCGGCTCCGCGAGTGCCACCCGGCTGCCGTCCGGTGCGCGCCCGGCCCGGACGAAGGTCCCGCGCCCGACCTCCCCGACGGTCAGTCCGCGCCGGGCCAGTTCCCGGTAGACGCGCCCCGCCGTCGAGTTGGCGATGCCCCGGCCACGGGCGAACGCCCGTTGGGTGGGCAGCTGCTGGCCGGGCCGCAGTCGTCCGTCCGCGATCTCGGCGGCGATCCGGTCGGCGATCAGGCGGTAGTCGTCCATCGGCGTTCGCTCCTCCAGGGCCTCGGGCGCCGGATTGCACCGAGGGCAAAGTCATCATTGCATTGACCCGATGAGCCGTCCTAGCCTCCTCGCATGGACGCGTTGACATCCGCCGTGGACGGCCGGGCCCTGCTCGGGATCGCCGCCGTGGCCCTGGGCATGGTGCTGTCGCCCGGGCCGAACATGATCTACCTGGTCTCGCGCTCGATCGCGCAGGGCCGCCGCGCCGGGCTGATCTCGCTGACCGGGGTCGCGGCCGGCTTCCTGGTCTACCTGGTCGCGGTGACGGCGGGGGTGGCCGCGGTGTTCTCGGTGGTGCCCGCCCTCTACACCGCGATCAAGCTGGCCGGTGCCGGGTACCTGCTCTGGCTGGCCTGGAAGGCGGTCAAGCCGGGCGGCACGGCGGTCTTCGCCCCGCAGCAGCTGCCGCCGGACCCGCCGCGCCGGCTGTTCGCGATGGGCTTCCTGACCTGCCTGCTCAACCCCAAGATCGCCATCATGTACATCTCGCTGCTGCCCCAGTTCGTGGCCCCGGAACGCGGTCACGTCGCCCTGCAGAGCCTGCTGCTGGGCCTGACCCAGATCGCGATAGCGATCACCGTCAACGGCCTGATCGCGGTGAGCGCGGGCGGCATCGCGGCCTTCCTCAACCGCCGCCCCGGCTGGCTGCGGATCCAGCGCTACGTGATGGGCACCGTCCTCGCGGGCCTCGCCGTGCACATCGCCGCCGACCGCGCCAAGGCCGTGGCGGTTTAGGGCGTCTCCTCGCCGGCTAGAGCCGGCTGGCGACCCGCAGTGCCTCGTACCCCGCCTGGACGAACCGTCCGTTCAGCGCCGGAGCGGTGTTGGCCACCGCCGCGACGGCCGCCGAACGTTCCGGCGAGAAGCCCACGAAGGCGGTGAACCCCCGGGTGCCCCCGCTGTGGAAGAACAGGTCCCGGTCGCCCGAGCGGCGGTGCATCCAGACCAGGCCGATCCGGTCGGTCGAGTGCGGCAACCGCAGCCGCAGCCGCCGGACGTCCCGCAGGGCGGCCTTCAGCCCATTGCCCGGGCCCGCCGCCGGCCCGCCGTCCAGGTGTGCAAGGAGGTAGCGCAGCAGATCGGTCCCGTCGGACCGCACCGCGCCGGCTCCGGGCAGCCCGGGGATGTGCCAGGGCGGGAGCGCCTGTCCGCGCCGGTAGCCGGTGGCCCGGCCCGGCGGGTCCGGGGCGCAGGTCGTGGACCGCAGCCCCAGCGGTCCGCAGACCCGGTCGACGAGCAGTTCCCCGTACGGCAGCCCGCCCGTCTCGGCGAGCACCCGGCCGAGCAGTCCGACTCCGTAGTTGGAGTACCCGTACCTGCTACCGGGCTGTCCACGTACGGTCGTTCGGGCCAGTGCGTCCCTCAACTGATCGTCGCCGTACGTCTGGTACGGGTTGCTGAACCAGGCCGGGACGGCCTTCGCGAGCAGTCCCGGGGGCAGCCCGGGCAGGCCCGAGGTGTGGGTGGCCAGGTGCAGCAGCCGGATGGGTTCCGGTGAGTGGACCTTCGCGGCGCGCCAGCGGCGCGGCAGCCTGCTCTCGACCGGGTCGTCCAGGGCGAGTTCACCGCGGGCGACCATCTCCGCGAGCAGCAGTGCGGTGAACGTCTTGCTGACGGAGCCGAGTTCGAAGACGGTGTCGGGGGTGCAGGGCGCGGCGGCCGGTCCGCGGTGGACCCGCCCGAAGCAGCGCACCTCCGCCAGGTCGCCGCGGGCCAGGGCGACGGTCACGGCGGTGGCGTAGGGCTCGGCCGCCCGCACCACCGCCGTGACCGCGGCGTCCAACCCGTTCAAGGGGCCACCGGCGTGCCGCCGAGGGCCCGGGAGAGCGCGACGTTGGCGGCCACCACCCCGACCACCGCGGTGTGGCAGTGCTGGCGGAAGTCCTCCTCCGGGTCCTCGTTGTCGGGTGCGGAGCCCTCGCACTTGATCATCCCGTCCGCCTGCTGGGCCGCTGCCAGCGCCTCCCAACCGGTCCGGCCGGTGACCGGTTCGCCGATGCACGAGTCCACGATGAGCAGTTCGCCGGCGAGGTCCCACTGCTCGATCTCCAGCCAGATGTCGAGCCAGACCGGCAGCCAGTCGCGCAGGTAGTCGCGCATCGGCTCGGGCAGGCACTCGGGCCGGGCGCCCCAGTCGGTGAGGTGGAAGACGGTGTGGGTGACCTGGTAGGCGATCACCCAGGCGACGGTCCACGGCTCGGGGAGGGCGCCGAGCCAGGTGTTCCGGGCCAGCCGGGGCCAGTCCGGCTGCGGTTCGAGGCCGGAGATCCGCCGGGCGTTGGCGAGGGCGAGGTGGCGGCTGCCCTGGATCTCGACGGCGTGCACGGCGCGGAGCCGGCCGATCGAGGTGAGCAACTCCTCCATGGCGGCGTGGCGGTAGCCGGACCGGGCGAAGTGGCCGTACGTCTCCAGCGGGTCGACGAGGGTGACGTGCCGCAGCTGTCGTTCGAGCAGCAGGTCGCCCTCTCCCAGCTGGGCCCAGGCGGCTTCGAGGAGTTCCCGCGCGAGGCGGGCGTCGTGCGGGCCGGTGACGCCGTCGCGCAGGACCAGGGAGGAGGCCAACGCGGCTTCGCAGAGCGGCTTGTAGACATCCTCCGGGTCGGCCAGGTCGACGATGGTGCTTTCCTCCAGCCGGCTGTAGCCGCGCTGGTAGCCGGCGTGCAGCCAGGCCAGTGACCGGGAGCCGAGCTGTTGGGCGGTGGCGAGCACCGAGGTTTCGGTCATTTCGGCGCTCCTTCCAACATGCGCTGGGCGATGGTGAGTTCGAGCACGGAGCGGGACGTCCCGTCGCCGGCCAGGCGGATCCGGTCCAGGACGGGTTCGATCTCCAGTCGGAGCGGCCGGCCGTCGGCCCGGGCCCAGGAGAGCCACCGGGCGAGCCGTACGGCAGTGGTGGGGTCGCGCCGGAGCATGCTGCGGACGGCGCCGCGGGCGAGGTGCAGGGTGTTCGCGCGGGCGGCGTCGTGAACCGGGCCGTCCAGCGTCGGCAGTGCCAGGGAGGACAGTTGGGCCATCCGCTTCGACCACGCCTGCCAGCCGACGGCCTCCGGGTCGGACAGTGGCGCGGGGGTCTGTACGGCCGCCCCGTACGGCGTGCGGGCGAGCAGTCCTCCGGCCGCCCAGTCCTGCCATCCGATCACCAGCGCGGCCTCCGCGGAGGAGGGTGTGGGTGCGGGGAAGGCCGTTCGTGCCTCGGCCAGCAGCGCGGCGGTGGTGTCGTCGGGCTGCGCGCCGGTGAGCAGTTGCGGTGCGAAGAGGTCCGCGCCGAGCACCCGGACTGCGGCCAGCAGCGGGCGGGGCACCACGGTGTCGGGGTCCGCGAGTGCGGCCGTGCCCTCGCCGTCCCGGAGGACGGCGAGGGTCCGGTCCGCCACCCGCTCGACCGCCGCGGCGTACTCGTCACGGAGAGGGGTCTCGGCGGTTGGCATGGTGATCTGGTCCCCCTTCAGGAGGGTCGGTCACGGGCGCGAGGCCCGACAGGGGGGAAGTCGCCCTACCGGGTCGGCTTCTCCTTGGGGCCCTTCGGCGAGAGGAGCAGCAGCGCGGCGAGCAGCACCGCGCCGGCGGCCTCGGGCAGGTACGTGGGCGCGTCGGACACGACGGCCTCGTCCTCCACCATCAGGCTCGCGAGTGTCTCGGCTTCGAGTGTCGCGCTGTGCGACGTCGTAGCCGTTTCGGTCCGGAACTGAGTAAGCATCAGAAGTGCCTCCTCGTCTGGATTTCACCGCCCGGTCGGACGATGCCCCCGTTCGACAGTACGAGCACCTCCCGGGGGCTGCATCCGCAACTCTCTGAGCTGGGAAATCGCCCTCGGTGTGGGTCCGGAAGCGGCGAGTCGGTACGGTCTGGGGCATGACCACAGCCTTGATCACCGGCGCGACCGCCGGCATCGGAGCCGCCTTTGCGCGACGGCTCGCCCGCAGCGGCTACCAGCTCGTCCTGGTGGCCCGGGACACCGAGCGCCTGGAGCGCGCCGCCGCCGACCTGCACGGCAGGTACGGCATCGAGACGGAGGTGCTGACCGCCGACCTCGCGACCGACGAGGGCATCGGCGCCGTCGAGGCCCGACTCGCCGACCCCGCCCGCCCGGTGGACCTCCTGGTCAACAACGCGGGCTTCGGCAACAAGGGCGCCTTCGGGACCGTCCCGCTCCAGGACGAGCTGGCCATGCTGAAGGTGCACATCGAGGCGATCCTGCGGCTGACCACGGCCGCCCTGCCCGGAATGCGGGAGCGCGGCCGCGGTGCGATCGTCAATGTGGCCTCGGTGGCGGCCTTCCTGCCGCGCGGCACGTACGGCGCGAGCAAGGCCTGGGTGGTCAGTTTCACCCAGGGCGTGCTGCGCGACCTCGGCGGTACGGGCGTGCGGATGATGGCGCTCTGCCCGGGCTTCACCCGGACCGAGTTCCACCAGCGGGCCGGCATGGGCACCGGGAACATCCCGTCCTGGTCCTGGCTGTCCGCCGAGCGGGTGGTGGACGAGGCGATGCGCGACCTGGCGCGCGGCCGGGCCGTGTCCGTGCCGGGCAAGCGGTACAAGGTCGCGGTGGCCATCGCCCGGATGCTGCCCTCCGGCAAGCTCGGCGGGGTCTCCTCGAAGGCGGCGCGCACCTACCGGACCAACTGAGGCCCGGGGCGGTCGGGGCGGTCGGGCGGCTCTGCGGGGCCCGTACGCGCGCTCCGCGGGGATCGTACGGGCGCTCCGCGGAGCCTGTACGGACGAGGAATAGGGCAACAGTCACTATTAGCTTATCTAACTATGAGCTATCCTCGCTATATTGCCCCGCACCCGACCGCCCCACCCAGGGAGGCCCGTCCTTGAGGCCCACCGCCATCGACTGGACCCCGCCCGAGCGCGCCGAGGGCGAACCCCGCCCACCGGCCGAGTGGCGCCGCATCCTCGCGCTCTTCCGCCCGTACCGGGCCCGCCTGGCCGTCGTCGGGCTGCTGGTCGCCGCCTCGGCCGTGGTCTCGGTCGTCTCGCCCTTCCTGCTCAGGGCCGTCCTGGACACCGCCATCCCGCAGGGCCGCACCGGGCTGCTCAGCCTGCTCGCGCTCGGGATGATCCTGACCGCCGTGGTGAACAGCATCTTCAACGTGCTCCAGACGCTGATCTCCACCACCGTCGGCCAGCGCGTGATGCACGACCTGCGCACCGCCGTCTACGGCCACCTCCAGCGGCAGTCGCTGGCCTTCTTCACCCGCACCCGCACCGGCGAGGTGCAGTCCCGGATCGCCAACGACATCGGCGGCATGCAGTCCACGGTGACCTCCACCGCGACCAGCCTGGTCTCCAACCTGACCGCCGTGGTCGCCTCCGTCGTCGCCATGGTCGCCCTCGACTGGCGGCTGACCGTCGTCTCGCTGCTGCTGCTCCCGCTGTTCGTCTGGATCAGCCGCAGGGTCGGGCAGGAGCGCAAGAAGATCACCACCGAGCGGCAGAAGCAGCTGGCCGCGATGAGCTCGGCGGTCCAGGAGTCGCTCTCGGTCAGCGGCATCCTGCTCGGCCGCACCATGGGCCGCTCCGGCTCGCTCGCCCGGGAGTTCACCGGGCAGTCCGACCAGCTCGCCGACCTGGAGGTGCGGGCCAGCATGGCCGGGCGCTGGCGGATGAACACCATCCAGATCGTGATGGCCGCGATGCCCGCGCTGATCTACTGGGCGGCCGGGCTGACCTCCGCCGCCGGTGCGCCGATCGTCTCGGTCGGCACCCTGGTCGCCTTCGTCACCCTCCAGCAGGGCCTCTTCCGGCCCACCGTCAGCCTGCTCTCCACCGGCGTGGACGTGCAGACCTCGCTCGCCCTCTTCCAGCGCATCTTCGAGTACCTCGACCTGCCGGTGGAGATCGACGAGCCGGCCGACCCGGTCACCCTGACCGACATCCGCGGCGAGGTCCGCTTCAAGGACGTCGACTTCCGCTACGACCCGGCGCAGGAGCGCCCCACCCTGGCCGGCGTCGACCTCATCGTCCCGGCCGGGAGCTCGCTGGCCGTGGTCGGCGAGACCGGCTCGGGCAAGACCACCCTCAGCTACCTCGTCCCGCGGCTGTACGACGTCACCGGCGGAAGCGTCACCCTGGACGGCGTGGACGTGCGCGAACTGTCCTTCGACACCCTGGCCCGCGCGGTCGGCGTGGTCTCCCAGGAGACCTACCTCTTCCACGCCTCGGTCGCCGAGAACCTGCGCTTCGCCAAGCCCGGCGCCAGCGACGCCGAACTGGTCGAGGCCGCCCGGGCCGCACAGGTCCACGACACCATCGCCGCCCTCCCGGACGGCTACGACACCCTGGTCGGCGAGCGTGGCTACCGCTTCTCCGGCGGCGAGAAGCAGCGCCTCGCACTCGCCCGGACGATCCTGCGCAACCCGCCGGTGCTCATCCTCGACGAGGCCACCAGCGCGCTCGACAACCGCACCGAGCACGCCGTCCAGCAGGCCGTGGACACCCTGGCCGCCGGCCGCACCACCATCACCATCGCGCACCGGCTCTCCACCGTCCGCGCCGCCGACCAGATCGCCGTCCTGGACCACGGCGAGGTGGTCGAACTCGGCACCCACGAGGAGCTGGTGGCGCTGGACGGACGGTACGCGGCGCTGCTGCGCCGGGAGGTGCCGGAGGCCGCCCGGCAGCCCGAACCGGCCGCACTCGGGCACGTGTGACGGGGCGGGCGCGCCCGGGTTCGTGTCGAGTCGGGCCGACGGGGCGGACGCCGCGCTCGGGTGCGCGGGACGGGCCGGCGTGCGAGCGCGTGCGTCCGGGACGGGCCGGCGGTCAGGCCGCCTTCGGGACCTCGTTGTAGCTCTCCGCGACCTCCTGGCCGGAGAGCCGCTGGATGGCCGCCATCACCTCGTCGGTCACCTGCCGACGGGCCTTCAGCGAGCGGGCCTGCCCGTGCAGCTCGTCGAAGTGCAGCGGCTCGCCGAAGCGGACCGTCACCTTCTTCAGCCGCGGCAGCCGCTTGCCCACCGGCAGGATCTGCTCCGGACCCTCCAGCGCAACCGGCACCACCGGCACGCCCGCGGTCAGCGCGAGCCAGGCGACGCCCGTCTTGCCCCGGTAGAGCCGGCCGTCCAGGGAGCGGGTGCCCTCGGGGTAGATGCCGAAGGCCTTGCCGTCCTCCAGGATCTCCAGCGCCGACTCCAGCGAGGCCTGAGCGGAACGGTAGGTGCCGCGCTCGACCGGCACGGCGCCGATGGCCTCGAAGAAGCCCTTGGAGAGCCGGCCCTTGAGCCCGCTGCCGGTGAAGTACTCGGCCTTGGCGAGGAAGTGGACCCGGCGCGGGGCGGTCAGTGGGATCACCACGCTGTCGATGAAGGACAGGTGGTTGCTGGCCAGGATCACCCCGCCCTTGCGCGGCACGTTCCCGATTCCCTCGATGACCGGCCGCCAGATCCCCCGCGAGACCGGTTTCAGCACCAACTTGGTGGCGAGGTCGAGCACGATTCCCTCCCTGGACGAACGATCGCCCGGGAGGAGCCCGGGCCTGCAATCAGATCCGCAGACTACGACACCGACCCCGGCGCGCGTCCACTCCCGGCGACCGTGGCGAACACCACGGCCGGGTAGGGTACGGCCGTCCGAACCGAGCGACACCCCGCAGTACCCAGGAGGGCACCATGGAGACCACCGAGGCGATCAAGGCCTTTTTCGACCGCTTCGACAAGGACGGCGACGGCAAGATCACCCCGGCCGAGTACGCTCTGGCCGCCAACGAGATGGGCGACCACGACGTCACCATCTCGATGGCCGAGGCGCTGATCCACAGCATGGACACCAACCACGACGGCGTCCTGACCTTCGAGGAGTTCCTGGCCGCCCGCCGGCGCTGAGCCCGTGCCGACGGGGCCGGTCGCCGTACCGGCGGCGCCGGCCCCGTCCGGAGGTCCCGCGGACGCTCCCGCGCCGCTCCTCCTACTTCTCCTTCTCCACCGGGAACACCCGGCGCACCACCCGCTCCGCGGCCCCGCCGTCGTCCCAGACGCAGAACTTCGCCCGGAAGTCGGCCCGCGCCGCCGGCTCGGGGTCGCCCGCCAGTAGCGCCCGCGCCAGCCCGTCCGCGTCCACCGTGACCGCGCCCGGCGGCTCCGCGAACAGGTCGAAGTAGACGCCGCGTTCCCGCTGGTACTCCTCCCAGTCCGGGGCGAAGACCACCACCGGCCGGTCCAGCACCGCGTAGTCGAACATCATCGACGAGTAGTCCGTCACCAGCACGTCCGCCGCGAGGTAGAGGTCCTCGACGGTCGGGTGCGCCGAGACGTCCACGATCCGCGCCGACTCCGCACCGGCCGCCGTCAGGTCGCCCGGGCCGTCCGCGTGGAAGTAGTGGGTGCGCACCAGCAGCGTGAAGTCCGGGCCCAGCCGCCGGGCCAGCTCCGCCACGTCCAGCAGCGGCACGTAGCCGCCCTTGCTGCCGCGGTGGGTCGGCGCGTACAGCACCGCCCGGGTGTCCGGCCGCAGCCCGAGCAGCTCGCGCATCGCCCGGACCTCGTCCGAAGTGGCGTTCGCCAGCCGGTCGTTGCGCGGGTAGCCGGTGTCCAGCATCTCGTACCGGCCGGGGAAGGCGCGGGCGAAGTGCCCGCTGGTGTGCGGGTTGGGGGAGACCAGGAAGTCCCAGCGGTCGACGGCCTCCTGGAGCAGGTCGAAGTCCATCCCCTCGGCCGCCGCCGGATGGTCGCGCAGGTCCATGCCCATCGCCTTGAGCGGGGTGCCGTGCTGGGTCTGGACGTGCACCGTGCCCGCCCGCTTCGTCATGGTGCGGGGGAAGTTGACGTTGTTGACGAAGTACTTGGCGGTCGCCATCGCCCTGAGGTAGGCGGGGGTGTTGACGATCACGTACGGCACCCCGGGCGGCAGCGTGGCGGCCTGGGCGCGGTTCTCCACCACCCACACGCCCCGCACCCGCGGGGCGAGTTCCTTCGCCTTCTCGTAGATCGCCGCCGGGCTGCACGCGTAACCCCGGTGCCAGTAGGCGGCGTAGACCGCGAGGTGCTGGTCCAGCGGCAGCCGGCGGAACGCGTTGTACGCGGTGAACCGGGCGCCGCTGCGCATCCCCTTCTTCACCGCGGGCGCCACCGCCCGTGCCCCGCGCTTGAGTTCGCGCGGCAGTCGACCGGTGCGGCGCAGCTCGGCGTACGCGATCCGGGCGCCGCGGGCGGCCAGCCGGTACTGCACGCCGCGCACCCCGCCGGGGAAGCGGTAGCTGGCCGGGCGGTGGCGGTCGAAGTGCCGGGCGATCCGCTGGAAGAAGTCCTTGCGCAGGTCGGTGGGGACCAGCCCGGGGGTGTCGTAGACGTTCAGGGCCTGGCGGACGGTCCGGTCGAAGACGAGGGTGCGCAGCGAGTCCGGGACGGGCCGGCCGGGGCGGTCCGGGCGGTCCAGGAACGCGAAGATCGCGTCGTACTGGGCGAACACGTCGGCGTGCTTGGGGGAGGCGGTGGCGGTGATCGCACCGTCCCGGCCGCGCCGGTAGAAGTAGCAGGGGCGGTCCAGGTAGCGCAGCCGCTCGGCGGCCAGCAGCGCCGGGTAGGTGACCGAGATGTCCTCGTAGTAGCCGCGGCCGAAGGAGACGCCGAGGCCGTCCAGGAACGCGCGGCGGAACAGCTTGTTCCACACCGACATCACGGTCTGGAACAGCGCCGGGTGCTCGGCCAGGGTGCAGCCCTCGACCAGCGGGGAGTCGGCCAGCACGTGGCGCCAGGGGTTGGGCTCCGTCCCGCCGTCCGGGTAGACGTGGGTGAAGCCGGTGAGCAGCACGTCGGCGGGGGTCTCCCGGAGACGCTCCCGCGCCAGCTCGTCCAGCAGCGTGCCGACCGTCCCCTCGGGCGCCCAGTCGTCGCTGTCCACGAACCAGACGTACTCGCCGCGGGCCTGCGGCAGGGCGGCGGTGCGGGCGCCGCCGAGGCCCTGGTTCTCGGTGAGGTGCAGCACCCGCAGCCGGCTGTCGCGGGCCGCGTAGGCGTCCAGGATCGCGCCGGAGCCGTCGGGGGAGAGGTCGTCGACCGCGATCACCTCGAAACGGGTCTCGGCGGCGGGGACGTCGCCGAGGATCGAGTCGAGGCAGCGCGGGAGGTACCGCTCCACGCCGTGGACCGGGAGCACGATGCTGAGGAGGAGGGACACGCTGGCCGAGTGTACCGATCCACCGGGCGCGACCTGCGCGGACGTCCGGTGCGGGCCTTCCGGGGCCCTGCGGCCCTTGGGGGGCCTGGGCGGCGGTGGCGGCGGCGCGGCTGTGGCGGGGGCTGTGGGGTGTCCGGGAAGGGTGTCCGTGAAAGCCGTCCGTGGCGGACAAGCCGTCCGTGGCGGACCCGGAACCGCCGGTGCCGGGCCCCTCGCGGGGCGGCACCGGCAGTCAGGTGGCGATCCGGCCGACCCTCGACGGCCGACCGCCGGTCCGGGCACCGCGCGAGCCTGGCCACCGCAGCGTCGAGGCGGCCGGGCAGTGGCTCGCGGGAGCCGGAGTTCTTCATCACTCGAACACACGCTTGAGTGCGGTGCGGGCACTGGCGTGTGCATCCGATATTGCTTGGAGGTTCGGCGGGAGTCAATCCCTCGAATGTGTTCACTTCCTGAAGTCGGTCGGTCACGGCGTCATCGGGGTCCGCGCTCGGGCGGTCATGCCCGGGCGGGCCGTGCCCGATGGGCCGGTCGGTGATCGCTTTGTCGATGTGGCGGCTGTCCCCTTAATAGGGAGACGCGGGCGGGGAGCGGTCGGTGCGGGCGGTCGGTGCCGGCGGTGCGTGGGCGGGGTGCCGCCGGGGCGCCGCTGTGCGCCGGGCGCGCGTCATGCGCAGGGTTGCCGCACTCGCGCCCGCCCGCCCTGGTGACGGATGGCCGGTCGTGCACCATCATTGATGCCTAGTCGTGACCGGCCGGGCGGCCCCTGGTGCTTCGTCAGTTGACGCCGCACGATACGGTGGCACAACACCAAGGACGGTTGCGCGAAGGCCGTCCTTCACGGATAGTCTTCGCCTCACGGCCCTGGCGCCTCGTAGGGGTGGGAAAAACTGATGGAACACATGCAAGTGCGGACTCGGCCCCGCGTGCCGGCGATCCAGTGCGGTGTCGGCACGACCGGCCGCCGGATCGACCGACACCTGGCCGTGCTCGGCGCGCCCGCACTCCCGGCGGTGGACACCGCCGAGGCGCTCGGGTTGATAAGGGAGCTCACGCCGCGCGGCGCCGAGGCCCCGACGACCCGTCGTCGCCACACCAGGATCTCGCTGCTGACGCCGCTGCGTCGGCTGCGGCGGAGCCTTTTCGGCGGGCGCGGCTAGTCCGACCGGTGCGGCACGGGTCCCTCCCCGCCGCCCGGTCGGAACCGACCCGGTGGACCGTCCGGTCCGCCGGGTCTTCAGTGTGTCCGGACGGCGTCCGGGCGGTGCCCGGGGGAGCGTCGCGGCCGTCCGGGGTGATGTGGTCTGAACCTTTCAGCCTATGCGAGTTTGCCCGCCCGGCACGGCCAGACGGCGAGGGAGTACGCCCGGCCCGCTGACCTGGGACAGGATGGCGCCATGGCGGACAACAACCACTCCACCCAGACCGGCTCGTTCCCGACCACCACCTTCCAGAGCAGCACCTTCGAGATCACCACCGGCTCCCGCGAGGTCGCGCTCGACATCACCGACCGCTGCGTCGAGTTCCTCGACGAACGGGCCACCGGGCGCGACGGCCTGCTCAACATCTTCGTCCCGCACGCCACCGCGGGGATCGCGGTACTGGAGACCGGTTCGGGCAGTGACGACGACTTCCTCGCCACCCTGCGCGACCTGCTCCCGGCCGACGACCGCTGGCGCCACCGGCACGGCAGCCCGGGCCACGGCCGGGACCACGTGGTGCCCGGACTGGTCGCCCCGCACGCGACCCTGCCGGTGCTCGGCGGTCAACTGGCCCTCGGCGTCTGGCAGTCGGTGGTCCTGGTCGACACCAACGGGGACAACCCGCGCCGGACCGTCCGGCTGTCCTTCCTCGGCTGACGCGCGGGAACGGCGGGCGCTCCGGCGGGCGGCGGTCCCGCGGGTGACGGTCCCGCGGGTGGCCTCGGCGGACCCAGTGGCTCAGCGGACGTGCGCGGCCACCGCGGCGAGGTAGCGCTCGATCGCCAGGTGCTGGCAGAGCAGGGCCACCGGCCGGCCGAGCCTGGCGTACCAGGCGGACAGCCGGGAGAACGCGGTGACCTCGAACCACACCTCGCCGCCTGCGTCCATCGACACCAGGAACGCCTCCTCGCCGCACTCCGGGTGCCCGGGGAGGGTGCCGTACCCGAAGCCGATCCGGTCCGGCTCCTCCACCGTCCACACCACCCGGCAGGGGATCACCAGCCGGGGCCACCGGCTCCCCGGCAGGTTCAGCCGCAGCAGCACCGTCCCGCCCTCCCGGGCCGGGCCGGCCGGGTGCACCGCGAAGCCGGTGCCCAACTGGCTGCCCCAGCCGAGCACGTAGCGCCCGGCCCGCTCCAGCACCTCCGGCCCGTGCCCCAGGTGGACCCGCCGCCGCAGGTGGGCGTAGCCGTCCGGGAGCCGCCCGCCCCCGTCCCGGGTGGCACCCACCTCGGGGTACGACGGGGTGGTGGCGCGGGCGGCGAGCAGGCGTCGGTGCAGGTCGGTGGGCATGCCGGCCACGGTAACCGCCGGGTGGGAGGGGGCCGTCGGCGGGGCGGGGTCGTACCTCTGGCGGGCTTCAGCGGACAGGTTCCAGCGGACAGGTTTCAGCGAACGAACGTCAGCGAACGAACGTCAGCGAACAGAGTTCAGCCGACAGCTTTCAGCGAACGTTTTCTGAAATCTGTTCGCTGCTGGCGAGGCGGGGCGGAGGGAGAGAGGGGCGGGCGGCGGCCCGGTCACCTGCGGCGTGTTGCGGCAGGGCGGCGGCGCGGAGTAGGAAGTCGGTATGAGTGACACCGGTACGAACCAGGAAGCGGGCGTCTGCGAACTCGCGCCCGACGGCGGAGCGGAGGCGGCGCTGCGGCACGACCCGCGGGCGGCCGGGCCGCGCGCCGACTGCGTCCTGTGCGGCGAGCCGACCGAACTGCCCGCCGACCAGCCGGGCAGCACCCTCTGCCCGGTGTGCGCCTGGCAGCAGGCGCAGCGGATCGCCTGCTCGGGCTGAACCTCCGAACCCGGGTCCGGAGGTTCAGGCCCTACGCGTCCTCCCGCCCGGCCAGCGCCAGGGTCGAGCCGTGCCGCCCCTTGCGGACCAGCAACTGGGCGGGGATGCGGCTGCGCAGGTCGGCGACGTGGCTGACGATGCCGACCGCGCGGTCCCGCTCGCGCAGTCCGTCCAGGACGTCCATGACCTCCTCCAGGGCGTGCTCGTCGAGGGTGCCGAAGCCCTCGTCGATGAAGAGGGTGTCCAGCGGCATGCCGCCCGCCTCGTCGGTGACCACGTCGGCCAGGCCCAGGGCGAGGGAGAGCGAGGCGAAGAAGCTCTCGCCGCCGGAGAGGGTCGCGGTGTCCCGCTCGGTGCCCGTCCAGGCGTCGACCACCCGCAGGGCCAGGCCCGAGCGCTTGGTCCCGGTGCCCCGGTCGTCGCTGTGCACCAGGGTGTAGCGCCCGCCGGACATCCGGACCAGCCGGTCGCTGGCCGCCGCCGCGACCTGCTCCAGCCGGGCCGCCAGGACGTACGACTCCAGGCGCATCCGCAGCCGGTTGTCGGCCGAGGTGCCGGCCGCGAGCGCGGCGAGCCGGTTGATCCGCCCGTACCTGTCCAGCGCCGGGGCCAGTTCGGCGGCGAGCCCGGTCAGCTGCCGCCCGATCGCGGCCAGCGCCCCGCAGCGCTCTCGGGCGGCCGCGTGGGCGGCGTGCGCCCGGCCGAGCCGGTCGGTCGCGGTGCCGAGCGCGGCCGCCACGGCGGGCAGGTCCACCGGCGGACGGACCGCGGCCTCGGCCAGCTCCGGCAGCGCCAGCTCGCGGCGGACGGCGGCGGTCTCCGCGCGGTGCCGCTCCAGCCGGGCCTCCAGCCGCTCGCGCTCCTCGCGCGGCAGCAGCACCGCCAGCGCCGCCGCGGCGTCCGGGAAGCCCGCCGCGGTGGCGGCCTTGCCCAGCTCCTCCTCGGCCTCGCCGAGCCGGGCCGCCGCCTCCGCGTACGCCCGGGCGGCGACCGCAGCCGCGGCGACCGCCTCGGTGAGTCGGGTGAGGGCCGTGGCCCGGTCGGCGACCGAGGCCGCCTCGCCCCGGGCGGCCGCCACCCGGGCGGTCAGCGCCCGCTGCTCGGTGTCGAGCGCCAGCAGCCGGTCGGAGAGGACGGCCGCGCGCTCCTTGGCCTCGTGCAGCTCGTCGACCCGGCGGGCACGGTCCTGCGACAGCCGGGCGATCTCCTGCTCGACCCGGCCGAGCGCCTCCGCCGCGTGCCGCGCCTCGCGGTGCTCGCGCTCCAGCCCGGCGAGGGCCTGCGCGAGCGCCTCCGTACCGTCCGGCCCGGCCGCGCCGGACGCGGTGGCCTCGCGCACCCGCAGCGCGGTGAGCGCCTGGTCGGCCTCCGTCCAGACCTGCTCGGCGGCGGCCTGCGCCCGGCGCGCCCGCTCCTCGTCCTCGGCGCCGACCCGGCTGCCGGGCGCGGCCTCGGCGGGCGCCGGGTGCTCGGGTGAGCCGCAGACCCGGCAGGCCTGGCCCGCCCGCAGCTGCTCGGCCAGCTCGGCGGCCATGCCGCTGAGCCGGCGGTCCCGCAGGTCCAGGCTGTGCTCGCGGGCGTCCAGCGCGGCGGTGCGCAGAGCGGCCACCCGGGGCTCCGCCGCGGCGATCTCGGCGCGCAGGCCGTCGCGCTCCCGGGCCGCGCCCAGGCGGACGGTCAACTCGGCCCGCTGCCCGTCCAGTTGCTCGACCCGGGAGGTCGCCGACCGGGCCTCGGTGTGCTGCTGCTCCAGACGGGCCAGCCCGTCCTCGAACTCGGCGAGCCAGTCCTCGGCCTCCTCGGCCAGCTCCTCGGCGGCTCGCCGGTCCTCCGTCAGGGAGCGCTGCTCGCGGGTGAGTTCGGCGCAGCGCCGCTCCTCCGCCCTGGCCGCCTCCAGCCGGACCACCTCGGCCCGCAGCCGCAGCTCGGCCTCGGCCAGCCCGGTGGTGTCCGCCCCGGCGAGCTCCCGGCCCTCGCCACCGGAGCCGGCCAGCGCCTCGCGGTGCCGGCGCTCCGCCAGCCGGGCGCGACCGAGGGCCTCGGCCGCGCTCTCCCGCAGCCGCAGCGCCGACTCCACCCCGACGGCCTCCTGCGCGGCGGCCAGCCGCTGCCGGTCCGCGGCCGCGGCGGGCTCGAAGCCGGCCAGCCGCTCGGCCAGGCCCACTGCCTCCCGGTGCCGGCGCTGGCGGCCGGCCAGCTCCTCGGCGGCCTCGCGCCGCTCCTGGGCGGCGCGCTGGGCCGCCCCGGCGCCCGCGAGCGCGGCCTCGGCGACGGCGAGCTGCTCGGCCGCGCCGCTGCGCAGGACCGCCGCCCAGCCCAGCACCCCGGCGGCCAGACCGGCGGCGTCGTCCTCGGCCGGCACCCAGCCCGCGGCGGGCTCGGCGTCCGGACCGGCCGCCTGCTCGGCCTTGCTGGCGAGGTCCCGCAGCCGCCGCCGGCCGGCCTGGACGGCGGCCTCCTGGCCGCGCCGCTGCTCGGCCAGCCAGGCCTCCACGTACTGGAACCGCTCGGTGTCGAACAGCCGCCGCAGCAGCTTGCCGCGCTCCTCCGAGTCGGCCTTGAGGAAGCGGGCGAAGTCGCCCTGCGGCAGCAGCACCACCTGGCAGAACTGCTCCCGGTTCATGCCGACCAGCCGGTGGATCTCCTCCCCGGCCTCCTGGTGCGACTTGCTGAGCCCCCGCCAGCCGGGCGTGCCGTCGCCCGTGTCGGCGACCCACTCGCGCAGCAGGGTCTGCGCCCGCTCCACGGTGGTGCCGGTGCCGACCTTCTTCGGCCGGCGCTGCTCCGGCAGCCGGGTGACCTGGAGCCGCCGCCCGCCGAGGGTCAGCTCCAGCTCCACCGAGGTCAGCCGCTTCGGGTCGGCGTGGTCGCTGCGCAGCCGGTTGGCCCGGCGCGCGCCCGGCGTCTCGCCGTACAGGGCGAAGCAGACCGCGTCCAGCACGCTGGTCTTGCCCGCGCCCGTGGCGCCGCGCAGCAGGAACAGCCCGCCGGCGGCGAGCGCGTCGAAGTCCACCGTCTCGCTGCCCGCGAACGGGCCGAAAGCGGTGACGGTGAGCTTGTGCAGCCTCATCGGGGCAGGTCCGCCTTCCGGTCGGTGGTCTCCCGGACGTGCTCGAAGCCCTCGCGCAGCCAGCCGAGCTCGTCCGGCTCCGGCTCGGCACCGGGGCGGACGTGCCGCAGGAAGCCCTCCGCGATCTCCAGGTCCCCGCGGCCGCTGACCCGCGCCGCGTACGACTGCGAGGGCTCGGCCTCGCTCCGCTCGGGGTCGAACAGCAGCTGGAGGGTGTGCGGGAAGCGGCGGCGCAACCGCTCCATCGGCTCGCTCGGCCGGGCCGCGTCGGTGAGCGTGGCCTGCACCCAGGACTGCTCGTGCTCGGCGTACCCCTCCTCGGTGAGCAGCGCGTCGAGGGTGCCGCGCAGCGTCGCCAGCCGGCGCGGCTCGGGGCAGGGGACGCGCTCGGCCGTCACCGAGCCGTCGGCGGCCAGGTCGACCAGCCACATGGTCTTGCGCTGCTTCACCTCGGAGAAGGAGTAGGCGAGCGGGGAGCCGCTGTAGCGCAGGTGCGGGGCGAGCGTCTGGCAGCCGTGCAGGTGGCCGAGCGCCGCGTAGTGCACCCCGTCGAAGACCGACGCGGGTACGGAGGCGACGCCGCCGACCGCGATGTCCCGTTCGCTGTCGCTCGGCGCGCCGCCGGTGACGAAGGCGTGCGCCAGCACCACCGCCCGGGTGCCGGACGGGCGCGCCGCGAGATCCGCCCGGACCTGGTCCATCGCGGCGCCGAGCACCGCGGCGTGCCCGCCCTTCGCCAGCCCGAACCGCTCGCGGACCAGTGTCGGCTCCAGGTAGGGGAGCCCGTACACCGCCACCGGGCCGTGTACGTCCGCCAGCAGGACGGGCTCGGCGCAGTCGCCCGGGTCGGTCCGCAGGTGGATGCCGGCCCGCCCGATCAGCCCCGCCCCGACGCCGAGGCGGCGGGCCGAGTCGTGGTTGCCGCTGATGAAGACCGTCGGCACCCCGAGGTCCGCCAGCCGGTGCAGCACGTCGTCGAACAGCGCGACCGCTTCCAGCCCGGGCAGCGCCCGGTCGTACACGTCCCCCGCGACCAGCACGGCGTCCACGCCCTCGGACCGGACCACTTCCACCAGGTGGTCCAGGAAGGCGCGCTGGGCGTCGTGCAGGCTCTCCCGGTGGAACGAGCGCCCGAGATGCCAGTCGGAGGTATGCAGCAGTCGCATGGTCCCCGACCCTAACGCGCAGCACTGACAATCCCGCCCGGCCCAGTGGAAACCACACACCCCGGGAGTCCCGGGGGTCCCGGGGGACGGCGGGCCGCGGGTGCCGTGCGGTGCCGGGGAGGGTGGCGCTGAGCTTGTTCGATTACTTGGGGTGAATTGTCAGTGGCTCTGTGTATGTTCCTCGGCGTCGGCCACCCCCGGTCGGGGCGGCCGACGAGGTCCGGAGTCGGGCGAGCGAGAAGGAGGACCCATGACTGTCGTGCGGGAGTCGGTGTGCGAGGCGCTGGGCGCTGCGGCGGGGCGTCCGTCGCGGGGGCGGCGGCGGGTGCTGGTGATGGCCGGGCGGAGGCCGGGCGGCGGTGTCGGCGGGGTGTCGGCCGCCGGGCCCGGCGGGGCGGCGCCGCCCGGGGGCGGCCGGCCGCCGGGGGCCCGTGCGGGAGGGGACGGTGCGCGGGCGGTCGGGCTCGGCGGGCGGGTCCGGGGCGCGCCGCCGCCCCAGCCGGTGGCGGTGGCCCTGGCCGTCGACGCCGGGGACTTCGCCGGGCTGGCGCGGTACGGGCTGTTCGGCGGGCTCGGGCACCAGGCCTACCTGCGGCGGGCGGAGGAGCAGCTCACGGCCCTGCACCGGCAGGGGCTGGAGGTGCACCTGCGGGTCCTGGAGGCGGGCGACTTCGAGGACTACTGCGAGGCGCTCGGCCTCGATCCCCGGATGCCCGCCGCCCGGGTCGCCTACGCGGGCGATCCCGAGCTGGCGGGGGAGCCGTTCGTCTACGCGGGGGAGCGGCTGGCCGAGCTGCTCCCGGTGCTGCTGGACGACCACCGGGCGCGGGTGCGGATGTCCGTGGCCTGCGCGGCCCTGCTGGACGCCGTCGGCGAGGACCCGGACGGGCAGTTCCGGATGGCGGCCGTGATGCGGTACGTGACGTCCGTCTACCTGGCCCTCGCCGAGGGCGCGGGGGAGGGGTGTCACCTGCTGACGCTGCGCTGCCACGGCCCGGAGGACGGCGAGGAGCTCACCTCGGCGGTGGACGTCTGCGTGGAGGAGGGGCGGCTGCACCCGGCCGGGCGGGACGCCGAGGCGTTCTGCGTCACGCTCGCGGCGGGCGTCGCCCTGGGCGGGGAGGGGGCGTTGCTGCTGCACGGCGATCCGTCGGCGGGTGTCCGGGCCGCCGGTCAGGCCGACGGCCGGTCCGCCCCGGCCAGGGGTCCGGCCTCCCCGGCCGACGACGCCGGGCTCCGGCCGCCGGTGCTCGGCTGGGCGTTGACCGGCGGGCGGCTGCGGCCGATGACGGCGCACGAGGTGTTCGACGAGCTGGCCGACGACGCCGCGCGTGGGATGCCGTTCCCGCCCGGGGTGGACCCTCGGCCCGGGTTCCCGCTGCCCGGCTTCCGGGGTGTCGGGGAAGGGGGTGGGCCGCTGGGGTGATCGGGGGGCTCGCCGCCTCCGCGTTCACCGCGTTCGCCGCCTCCGCGTCCACCATGCGGCGCTGGGGACTGTTCATCGACCGCCTGTTCGGGGAAGATTCGGAGAAGATCAACAGCAGGAGCGTGCGGTGCCCCACGCCGCCGCTCCGGCCGCTCCGTACCGCGCCCTGCAGGTCCTCCCCGCGCACCGCCGGTCCGGCGAAGCCCGACAGCGAGAGGGGGACGGATGAGCGAGCGGAGCGAGCTCGGTGCCAGGGGGTGCGCAGGGGCGAGCACCCCCGCCGAGCGCCGCGGGGCGAGAGCATGAGCCCGATCGAGTACAGCGCGGAGATCGCCGAACTGCTCGGGAAGGTGCGGCGGCGTCCCACCGCGGGCTGGCCGTGGCGGCCGGGCGAGCAGGTGCCGGAGGGGCTGCCGGTCAAGCAGTCCTGGGGGTGGCTGTTCGCACCGGACGGGCGGGTGCTGACGCTGGTGAACCCCAGGGACGGGATCTGCTCGCTGCCCGGCGGGTCGCTGGAGCCGGAGGACGGCGGTGATCCGGCGGCCGCCCTGGCCCGGGAGGCCGCCGAGGAGGCGCAGGCCGTGATCGGCCGGCCGTACTACCTCGGCTACCTCTACGACCGGGTCGGTTCGGCGAACGGCGGGCACGAGTGCGCGCGGGTCCGGATGGCGGCGGCGCTGCGGGCGGTCGGCCCGAGCGTGGCCGACCCGGCCTCGGGGCGGCACTACCGGCGGCTGCTGGTCGCGCCGGGCCTCGCCGTCGAGCTGCTCGGCTGGGGCGCGCCCGGGCTGCGCCAGGCCCGGGTGGCGGTCGCCACCGCGGCGCGCTGGCTCGGCGTGCCCGCGGCCGCGAACGAGGCGATCGAGGAGCTGCCGGTCGAGGGCTGCACGGTCTCCCCGGGCGCCGTCTACCCGGGTGCCGTGCACCTCGGTGGTGGCCGCCCCGGCGTGCACGGCTGACCACGCGCGTCGCCGTACTCCTGCGCGACCTCCCGGCGGGGTGCTCTGATGCGCCGCCCTGGCGTGGTGTCCCGCCGTGCTGCCTTGACGCGCTGCCTTGACGCGCTGCCACATCGCGCGGCACGTACGGAAGGCGCGGCAGGCGCGGTCATGGCGGACGTCAACCGTCAGCCGCACGCGTCCGATCAGCCGCACGGGTCCGATCAGGCTCACCGGTGAATTTTCACCAGTTCCGCCGATGCCCTGTTTCGCCCACCTTCTGACGTGCCTTGAGGTGTTCCGTCAGCCCCCCCTGCATCCCTCGGCACCCGCTTCGAATCTGACTCGGCGGTAGCCGGGCGGCGGCCCCCCGCTTACCGTGCACAGAACTTCCGCAAGTTGCCGGTCTACGCGCGCTGCGCTACGCGCGTCACCGCGTACCCCCGCTGACCTGGGCGAAATCCCGGATTGTCGGCGGCAATTCATCTCCGGGCTGTCGGACGGCCCGTCAATATCCTTGGCATGACCGCTTCCGGGTTTGGCTACCGCCTGGTATCACTTCTGTGACCCTCGCCACGCCACCCCACTGGAGATGCGATGATCCGCCCTGCCCGTGCCCTGTCCATCGCCGCCGTAGCGGCAGGCCTCACCATGACGACGCTCTTCGCCGCGTCGTCCGCGAACGCCGCCGGTGTCAACTACGTGGCCCTCGGGGACTCGTACTCCTCCGGCGTCGGTGCCGGCAGCTACCTGAGCGACAGCGGCAGCTGCAAGCGCAGCACCAACGCGTACGCGTACCTCTGGAAGAACGCGCACGCGCCGTCCTCCTTCAAGTTCGTGGCCTGTTCGGGCGCCAAGACCGGTGACATCCTCAACAGCCAGATCTCCGCCCTGGACGCCAGCACCACGCTGGTCAGCATCTCGGTCGGCGGCAACGACGCCGGTTTCGCCGACACCATGCAGACCTGTGTCCTCGGTTCGGAGTCCGACTGCGTCAACGCCGTCAACACCGCCAAGAACTACGCCACCACCACCCTTCCCGGCCAGCTGGACAAGGTGTACTCGGCGATCAAGTCGAAGTCCCCCAACGCCCACGTCGTGGTGATGGGCTACCCGCACATCTACAAGATCGGCGGCAGCTGCATCTTCGGCATCGGCGACACGGCGCGCGCCGCCATCAACAGTGCCGCCGACACCCTGGACGGCGTCCTCGCCAAGCGGGCCGCCAACGCCGGCTTCGCCTTCGGCGACGTCCGCAACGTCTTCACCGAGCACGAGATCTGCGGCTCGCTGACCACCTGGCTGAACAGCGCCACCCTGCCGGTCGACGAGAGCTACCACCCGAAGGCGGCCGGCCAGTCCGGCGGCTACCTGCCGGTGTTCTCGGCCTCCTGAGGACGGTAGGCCGTAAGGGCCGTAGGAGCCGGATCGGCCCGCAGTGGTCGTCGTGGCGGACCGCAGTAGCGAACCGTTTTGGCGGACCGTCGTCACGGACGGGCTCCGACGGGCACCGTCCCGTCATGGGGCATGCCGGTGCCGCCGCCCCCTCCCACGTTTCGGGAGGGGGCGGCGGCACCGCCGTTTCAGCGGCCGTTCGGCACCGATCCGTTCGGCGCGGGCCTGCCCTGGGCCGGTCCGGTCGGCGGGAAGGGGATGCCGGCGAGGACCGGCAGGAGTTCCGCCTCCTCGAAGTCGAGGTGCGCCTCCAGTTCGGCGGACATCCGGTCCAGCTCCGTACGGAGCCGCTCCGGCTCGGTGACCGCGATCCCGGCCAGCAGGGCCACCAATTCCTCCTTGATCCGCCCGATGGCCCGGTGCTGCTCGTCGAGCCGTGCCAGGACGTCGGCCAGCTCCGGGTGGCTGCGCGCGAGGGCGGGGAACACGGCGGTGTCCTCGCCGGTGTGGTGGTGCGTCAGCCCGTCGCAGAAGGCCAGGCAGTGCTGGCGCAGCTGCAGCCCGAGCGGGGCCGGTCGGCCCGGGATGTGGGCGTGCGCTTCCTCCCGTACGTGGCGCAGCTGTGCGCGCAGCCAGGTGTGCGCCTCCAGCAGCTTGTCGGCGAGGCTGCGCACCACCGGGGCGGGACTGTCGGAGGGCGGCTCGGGTCGTTCCAGGACGACGACCGGCAACTCCCGGTCGGTGTGCGCCTGGTAGTCGCCGTAGCCCGGAGCCTGCCGGACGACGGCGGCGAACAGCCGTTCCCGGCGGTCGCCTTCGGCGGGCACGGCGACGGTGTCGAAGGCCTCGACGCCGGATCCTGCGCTGTCGAAGGCCTCGGCGCCGATCTCGACCCGGACCACCGGGTGGGCGAGGAGGTTGCGGTACCACTGGGGGTGTTCCGGTGCCCCGGCGGCCGAGGCGACGACCAGGAGCAGCCCCTCCGCCCGGACGTACCCGAGCGGCACGGTGTGCGGCCGCCCGGAGCGTGCCCCGGTGGTGGTCAGCAACAGCAGGTCGCCGCCCTCGAACGGGCCGCGGACCCGCCCGCCGTTGGCGCGGAACTCCTCGATGACGTTCTGGTTGAAGGACATGGGCATGCGTGTGTGGTGGATCTCCAGAGAGGAAAGGGGAAGTCGCGGTCACCTGCTGTGCCGAGTGCCGAGTGCCGGAACCGGTGATACGGCTGGTCGCGCGTCCGTTGACGTCCGTCACGGGGCACGGTTCGCGCACGCGGGCAGCGCGGTGACCGCCCGGCGTCAGATCAGGGAAGCGGAGAGAGTGCTCATCGCGCATCGTCCCTTCGGAAAGGTGCTCGCTCGGCTGTCGGCCGGCCCACTACTCTGTGGCCGACGCCGCGCTGCACGCCCCCATTAGAGCCAGGCCGCGGACGCGCTGTCAACGAGAACGATCGCCGCCGGAGAGGAACCGGAAGCTGCCGTGGAACGTGTGGTGGACCTCGACGACGCCGCCGCGCGGATCGCCGCCCGGGCCCCGGGGTGGCGTGCGGCCCGGCTGACGGTGGGTCCGCTCACCTGGCGTGATCGGCTCGCCCCGTGGCCGCAGCCGCTGGAGACGGACCGTGCCCGGGTCGTCGATCCGGACTCGGTCGGCCTGCGGCTGGCAGACCCGCTGACCGGTGCGGTACTGGAGGTGGTGCTCTTCCGCGGGGGCTGGGCGGACGTGTCCTACCTGGCCGCCGGCTGGGAGGAGAAGCTGGTCACGGCGGGGGAGCACGAGTCGGGCGGTGCGATCCCGGCCCAGGACATCACCTCCGCGGCCGACTTCGAAGCGCGCCTGACCGGATGGACGGGAGACGTCTTCGGCGGCTGAGCGCCGGAGCGGCTGAGCGCCGGAGCGCGGGAGCGCCCGAGCGAACGGCGACGCGCCGCCGCCCCCCTCGGAGGCGGCGACGCGTCCGTCAGGCCCGGACGGGTGCCCGTCAGCGGAGGTAGTCGACCAGGCCGGCCGGCTTGAGCCCGGCGGCGTCGGCGGCGGCGAGGGCGCGCTGGAGGTCGGAGGCGAGGGTGTCGGTCCAGTGCATCAGGACGACGTCGCCCGGCTGCAGCAGGCCCGGGTGCCAGATGTTGGCGGCGCCCCAGCTGAAGTCCGCGTCGGCGGTGAGCACGGTGCGGATGCCGCAGTTGGCGGCGGCCTGCAGGGTGTCGGCGTTCCAGGTGAAGTACGGCGGGCGGAAGAACGTCGGCGTGGTGCCGAAGATGCGGGTCATGGAGTCACGGGCGTCGCAGATCTCGACCTGCTGCCGTTCCAGCGGGAGCGTGCTGAGGTCGGTGTGGGAGACGCTGTGGTCCTGGACCGAGGAGCCGGGTACGGCGGTGACCCGCCGGAAGAAGCCCGGGTCGGTGGCGGCCGGCATCGGCAGCGGGAAGGCGGTGATCGGCAGCCGGTGGTCGGCGATGAAGCGTTCCGCCTCGGGGGTGCGCTGCCAGCCGTCGTCCACGGTGAAGAAGACGACCTTGTCGTTGGTGGGGACGGAGCCGGCGGCGACGGCCGGGGCGGGCGCGGGGCCGTCCACCCGGACGTCGTCCACGGAGAACGGGCCCTGCTGGTACCAGCCGTGGACGTACAGCCGGATGCTGCGCGCGTTCGGGCCGGTGGTGAACCGGGTGCTCAGTCGCTGCCAGCCGCCGCCGGTGGTCTCCGTCCAGGCGGGTGCGACGTCCTTGCCGGTGCCGGTGGCGCCCAGGTAGACGAAGTTGCCGCGCACCCAGGCGGAGGCCGTGTAGGTGGTGTTGGGCTGGACCGCGACGGTCTGCGCGCACTCCCCGGTGGAGTCGGCGTTCGCGGGGGTGACGGTCAGCGCGGAGGCGCCGGTGTGCGGGGCGTTGGCGGTGACGGCCGCTTCGGCCGGTCCGCCGGTGCAGCTCCAGCCGGGGATGCTGCCCCAGTCGGCGAGGTCGGGGGAGGGCAGTTCGAAGCCGGGGTTGGTGGCGAGGTTGACGGTCGGTGCGGCCTGGGCGCTCGGACCGCCGGCCGGGGCGGCGTCGGCCGAGGCCGCCGGTGCGGCGAGGCCGGTGAGCAGGGCGACCGAGGCGGCCAGCGCGGACAGGCGTGTGGACGGGCGCGCGGACAGGCGTGTGGACATCGACACGTGAGGACTCCAGCAGGTGGGGGTACGCCCGTGGGGAGGGCGTGAGCGGAATCGGACCGTGGAACTCTGGATCGTCGCAACAATGGACTAGACCAATAAGGCCGTCAAGGGAACGGCGGATGAACCAATTCGCCGCTGCGCGGTCATCACGCCTGTGGCACAAGGGACAAGACGGTACGTCAAGGACCAGACGGACAGCCCCGGTTCAGGGCAGGTACAACTCCTCGATGTCCGTCGCGTAGTGCTCGGCGATCGCCGCCCGCCGCAGCTTGAGCGAGGGCGTCAGCAGCCCCTGCTCCTGGCTGAACTCCCGTGGCAGCAGCCGGAACGCGCGGATCGACTCGGCCCGCGAGACGGCCGTGTTCGCGGCCGCCACCGCACGCTGGACCTCCACGTGCAGCTCCTCGTCCGCGAGCACCGTCCACGGGTCCGCCTGCTCCCGCCCGTGGGTCTTCAGCCAGTGCGCCAGGGCGGCCGGGTCGAGCGTGATCAGTGCGGCCACGTACGGGCGGTCGTCGCCCACCACCAGGCACTGGGAGACCAGCGGGTGCGCCTCGACCCGTTCCTCCAGGGCCGCCGGGGCCAGGTTCTTGCCGCTGCTGGTGACGATCAGGTCCTTCTTGCGGCCGGTGATGCTGAGGTAGCCGTCCTCGTCCAGCCGGCCCAGGTCGCCGGTCGCGAACCACCCGTCGACCAGGGACTCGGCGGTGCACCGCGGATGGTTGAGGTAGCCGCCGAAGACCGAGCCGCCGCGCACCCACACCTCGCCGTCGTCGGCGATCGCCACCGAGGCCCCCGGCACCGGCTGTCCGACCGTGCCGAGCTTCTGCCGGCCGGCCGGGTTGGCGGTGATCGCGGCGGTGGTCTCGGTCAGCCCGTAGCCCTCGTACAGCTGGAGGCCGGCGCCGGTGAAGAACAGGCCCAGCTCGCGCCGGAGCGTGGAGCCGCCGCACATCACGCTGCGCACCCGGCCGCCGAGCACCGCCCGCAGCCTCGGGTAGACGGTCCGCTCGTACGCGAGGTGGCGCAGCCGCAGGGCCGCGCCCGGTCCGGGACCGCGGCCGAAGGCCTTCTGCTCCCGGGCGGCGGCCCAGTCGACGGCCACCTGCCGGGCCTGCTCGAAGAGTTCGCCGCGCCCGGCGTCCTCGGCGGCCCGCCGGGCCTGCTGGAAGATCTTCTCGAAGACGTACGGGACGGCGTGCAGGAAGGTCGGGCGGAAGGTCTCCAGCGCGGGCAGCAGCGCGTCGGTGGAGACCTCGGGGATGTGCCCGATCCGGAAGCCGCCGCGGATCGCCGCGATCTGCACGGCCCGCCCGTAGACGTGCGCGAGCGGCAGGAACAGCAGGGTGGCGGGGCGGCCGCCGCCGGTGTCGCGCAGGACGTCCCCCCAGCCGGCGAGCAGGGCGTCCGCCTCGGCGGCCAGGTTGGCGTGGGTGATCAGGCAGCCCTTGGGGCGGCCGGTGGTGCCCGAGGTGTAGACGACCGTGGCGATGTTCCCGGCGGCGACGCCGAGGCGCTGGCGGTGCACCAGGGAGTCCGGCACGCCGAGGCCGTCCTCGGTGATCGCGGCGACGCAGTCGCGGTCCAGTTGCCAGATGCCGGTGAGGTCGGGCAGCGCGTCGCAGACCGCGCCGACGGTCATCGCGGCGTCCTCGTCCTCGACCAGGCAGGCCACCGCCTGGGTCTCGGCGAGGATCCAGCGCACCTGTTCGGGGGAGGCGGTGGGGTAGACCGGCACGGTGATCGCGCCGATCGACCAGAGTGCGTAGTCGAACAGCGTCCACTCGTAGCGGGTGCGGGACATCAGGGCGACCCGGTCGCCGTAGCGCACGCCGTGGGTGAGCAGACCCTTGGCCAGGGCGAGCACCTGGTCCCGGAACTCCCGGGCGGTGACGTCCTGCCACTGCCCGTCCTCGGTCCGCCGGGACAGTTGGACCAGGTCGGGGGTGCGCCCGGCGGTGTCGTAGAGGGAGTCGGCGAGTCCTCCGGAGGCCTCGGGCACGGCCGGGGCGGGGGTGGTGAACTCGCGCACAGTCCTCCCCAGTTCGGTGCCGGTAGTACGGGGTGGGCCGAAACTATCGGATCACCCTGTCACTGCCCAGGGTTGTGGCGGTGACACGACGAGATCGGCACCGGCCTCCTCCGGTGGTGTCGTCCCCGGGGAGGTGCGGAGGAGGAACCGCCGAGGGTGCGGGGGCCTCGTGTCAATCCCGCATTTCCGGGCACGGGCGGACATTCCGGACGCGAAGCGGGGGAGGGGGAGGCCGGTTTCTGACGTGTGCGGGACGAGACCGGTCGGTGGACCGGTTCGCCCCTCGAACGAGTGGTGAGGGCGTAGTAGAGTCTCGCAGACCTGTGGCCGGAAACCCCTCCTCCGACCTTGCCCTCGGCACCCTCCATGCCGTCCCGCGCCACCCCCCGTACCAGCCCCGTACCAGCACCGACCCGGCTCCGCCTCGGCCCCGATCCGGCCCTGAACCGGCGCCTCGACACCATCCCTCCACCGCTCCCGCCGTTCCTACCGTTCCCATCGCTCCCCGTCCGCGCCTGGCACTTCCCGACCGAGGACTCCATGCGTCTGCGCAGCAGCTCGATCCGCGCGAAGATCATCGCGCTGCTCCTGGTGCCCATCGTCGCGCTCGCCGCGCTGTGGGCCTACGCGACGATCGCCACCACCGGGGACGTCTGGAACCAGCTCGGGATCAGCCGTACGTACAAGGAGTTCGCGGGCCCGGTCGACCAGTACACCGGGGACCTGCAGAACGAGCGCCGCGCCGCCGTCCAGCGCCTGGCCGACCCGCGCTCGCCGGCCGCCAGGGACGGCTACGAGCGGGCCAAGGCCGCCACCGACCGCAGCCTGGACGTGCTGCGGCAGAAGAAGGACACCTCCGCGGGCAAGCTCTCCGCCCCGCAGCGCGGCCGCTTCGTGCAGATCGTCGCCGCCGCCGACCAGCTCGGACCGCTCCGCGCCCAGGTCGGCCGCTCCGCGCTGAACTGGGAGTTCGCGCTGGGCCAGTACAGCGACCTGGTCAAGCCGGTGTTCGGCTTCCGGTCCGCCTACGTCGCCCGGCAGAGCGGCCAACTCCCGCGTCAGGGCACCATCCTGATCGAGCTGGTGCGCGCCCGCGAGTACCTGTCGCAGGAGGACGCGGCGATGGAGGGCCTGCGCACCGGCGTCGCCAAGCCCACCGCCGAGCAGTACCAGGTCGCGCTGGACGCCCTGCACAACCAGCAGGCGCTGTTCACCGTCTACGTCGCCGAACTCGACCCCGCCGACCAGTCCGACTACGTCGCGCTGCGCGGTGGCGAGGCCTGGGGCGCGCTGGCCCGCGCCGAGGCGGACTTCGTCGGCGCCGGCGGCCCCGAGCGGGTGGTCCAGGCGCTCAACAGCGACTCCTGGCGGGTGACCGCCGACCGGGCGCTCGGCGACCTCGCCTCGATCAACAGCCGGATCTCCGCCGGGCTGGACGAGCGCGCGCGGTCCGCCTCGATGGGACTGCTGTGGCGCGGTGGCATCGCCGGCGCCATCGGCCTGGTCGCCGTGGTGCTGTCGATCATGATCTCGTTCCGGATCGGCCGCGGCCTCGCCCGCCAGCTGATCGGCCTGCGCAACGCGGCCCACGAGCTGGCCGGCACCCGGCTGCCGTCCGTCATGCTGCGGCTGCGCCGCGGCGAGCCGGTGGACGTGGCCACCGAGGCCCCCGAGCTGCACTTCGGGGACGCCGAGATCGGCCAGGTCGGCCAGGCCTTCAACGCGGTGCAACGCGCCGCCGTCGAGGCCGCCGTCGAGCAGGCCGAACTGCGGCGCGGGGTCTCGGCGGTGTTCGTCAACCTGGCCCGGCGCAGCCAGGTGCTACTGCACCGCCAGCTCACCCTGCTCGACACCATGGAGCGCCGCACCGAGGACCCGGCGGAGCTGGAGGACCTCTTCAAGGTCGACCACCTCACCACCCGCATGCGACGGCACGCCGAGGGCCTGATCATCCTGGCCGGCGGCTCGCCCGGGCGCGCCTGGCGCAAGCCGGTCCGGATGGTGGACGTGGTCCGGGCGGCGGTCGGCGAGGTCGAGGACTACGCCCGGGTGATCGTCCGGCCGTTCCCCGGCACCGGCCTGCTCGGCAGCGCCGTCGCGGACGTCACCCACCTGGTCGCCGAACTCGTCGAGAACGCCGCCGTGTTCTCCCCGCCGAGCACCCAGGTCACCGTCCAGGGCGAGGTGGTGGCGCACGGCTTCGCGCTGGAGATCGACGACCGCGGCCTCGGGCTGAGCGAGCAGCTGCTCGCCGAGATCAACGAACGCCTCGCCGTGGAGCAGGAGTTCGACCTCGCCGACACCGACCGGCTGGGCCTGTTCGTGGTCAGCCGGCTGGCCCGCCGGCACGGCATCCGGGTGCACCTGCGGCCGTCGCCGTACGGCGGGACGACGGCGGTGGTGCTGATCCCGCGCGAGCTGCTCGCGGAGGCGCCGGACGGGCGGCCGGAGCCGGGCACGGCCGGGCAACGGCCCGCGGCGGGCGGCCGGCGCGGGCAGCGGGACCTGGTCGCGGTGCCCGGGTCGGGTGGTGCTTCCCCGTCGGCGGCTCCGTCGGCACGCCCGTCGGCTCCCTCGTCGGCGTCCGCGGTCGGTTCCGCCGGTGCCGGTGGTGACGCGGACGGCAGGCACCGCGGGGCGACGGGAGGGCCGCGGCCCTCCGCGCCGGACGCGGGCCGGACGGCGGGCGGACTGCCGCGCCGGGTCTCGCGCGGCAAGGGCGGGCCGGTGCTGGTCCCCGCGCCCGCGGCGGACACCGAGGACGCGCCGGGGCCGGGGCGGCACCGGCGGGAGGACGTCGTGGTGGCCGCGGCCGAGGCGGCCGTCGCGGCTGCCGAGGCCGGCGGAGCTACCGGGGTCATCGGAGCTGCCGGGGCCAGTGGAGTCGGCGGCTCCGTCGGGCGGACCGACCCGGTCGCGGTTCCGCCCGCGGGTGCCGCTCCCCGGACGGCGGGCGGCCTGCCCCGGCGGGTCCGGCAGGCGAACCTGGCGCCGCAGCTCAGGGAGCAGCTCACGGAACAGCTGAAGGAACGGTTCCGCAACGGAGCCGGTACCGGAGCCGACGGCGGGGCCGGAGGCGCGTCGGCCGGCGACGGATCGGCCGGAGGCACCCAGGACGGCGGGGAGGCCCGGGAGGTCCGGGAACGCTCCCCCGAGGAGGCCAGGGCCACCTTCGCCTCCTTCCAGCGCGGCTTCACCCGGGGGCGAGGGGCCACGGCCCCGGCGGACCGTACGGTCGGCTCCCCGGGCCGCCCCGGTGCGCCGACGGACCGGACCGGCGCTCCGTTGACGGATCGTCCCGGCACACCCGACGATCGTGCCGTGCGGGGGACCGGACGGCCCACCGCCGTACCGGCCTGGCAGCCGCCCGACCGGTCCCGGCGGGCGATCGCCCCGGCGCCCGCCCCGGCGGCGCTGCCCGCGCCGCGGGACACCGGCCGGGCGCCGCTCGTCCGGCGGGTACCGCCCGGGCAGCCGGTCCGCCGGACCCCGGACACCGCCGTACCCGCACCACCCGCTTCATCCGCACTACCTGCACCACCCGCTCCACACGCACCACCCGCTCCAGCGGAAGGAACTGATTCATGACCACGTCGATGCAGTCGTCAGGGGACCTCAACTGGCTCCTGGACGACCTGGTGGGGCGCGTCGCGGCCCTGCGGCACGCGGTGATCCTCTCCAACGACGGCCTGGCCACCGGCGCCTCCCGCGACCTCGACCGCGAGGACGCCGAGCACCTGGCCGCCGTCGCCGCCGGGTTCCACAGCCTGGCGAAGGGCGCCGGCGGGCACTTCAAGGTCGGCGGCGTCCGGCAGACCATGGTGGAGCTGGACGAGGCCTTCCTGTTCATCACGGCCGCCGGCGACGGCAGCTGCCTGGCCGTGCTGAGCGAGGCCGAGGCGGACATCGGCCAGATCGCGTACGAGATGGCGCTGCTGGTCAAGCGGGTCGGCGAGCACATGGCCGCCGAGCCGCGCACCGAAACCGCCCCGCCGGTGAGATGAGCGGTCCGATGGCGGATCCGAAGGCGGATGAGCCGGACGGCCCGGAGACGCCGGACGGCCCCCAGGTGCCGGTGGGTACGGCCGGGCCGTCCGGCACCGGCGGTTCCTCCGGCGTCGGCGGTCCGTCGGGCACCGGCGGTTCGAACGCCGTCGGCCGCCAGGACGGCCAGGACGGCGAGGTCGACCCGGACGGGCCCGACGTCGACCTGTTCCGGCCGCGCACCCCGGTCGACGACCGCTGGTTCGACGACGAGGCCGGCCCGGTGGTGCGGCTCTACTCGATGACCCGCGGCCGCACCCGGCCGGTCGAGGAGGGGCTGTTCGACCTGATCTCGCTGGTCACCGCCGTCGATCCCGGGCCGGTCGCGGGGGCCGTGCCCGCGCACGTCCTCGACCCGGAGCACCAGACGCTGCTCACCCTGTGCCGCCGCGAGCCGCTCTCCGTCGCCGAGCTCGGCTCCTACACCGACCTGCCGGTCAGCGTGGTGCGGGTGCTGCTCGGCGACCTCTACGACGCCGAGCTGATCAGCGTCACCCGACCCGTTCCGCTCGCCGAGCTGCCGGACGAGCGCCTGCTGCGAGACGTGATCAATGGACTCCGTGCGCTCTGACCCCCGCCCCCGCCCGGAGGGCACCGTGCCCGATCCGGACGGCACCGCGTCCCACCCGGCGAACGCCAACGACCCGCGCTGGCGCGGCGGTCCGGCCGTCGCGGTGAAGATCCTGGTCGCGGGCGGCTTCGGCGCGGGCAAGACCACGCTGGTCGGATCGGTCAGCGAGATCCGGCCGTTGCGGACCGAGGAGGAGCTCAGCGAGCTGGGCCGCCCGGTCGACGACACCTCGGGGGTGGAGGCGAAGCGCACCACCACCGTCGCGATGGACTTCGGCCGGATCGATCTGCGGCCGGGCCTCGCGCTCTACCTGTTCGGCACGCCCGGGCAGGACCGGTTCTGGTTCGTCTGGGACGAGTTGGCCCGCGGCGCGCTCGGCGCTCTGGTGCTCGCGGACACCCGGCGGCTGGCCGACTGCTTCCCGTCGGTGGACTTCTTCGAGCAGCGCGGCATCCCGTTCCTGGTCGCGGTGAACTGCTTCGAGGGCACCGAGCGGTTCTCTCCGGACGAGGTCCGCGAGGCACTCGACCTCGACCCGGACATCCCGGTGGTGCTCTGCGACGCGCGGCTGCGGCAGGACGGCAAGGACCTGCTCGTCGCGCTGGTCGAGCACGCCGCCGCCGGCCGGCACCGCCGCGCCCCGGTCGGCGCCTGAGGGCGGCTCGGCCCCGGCCGGACCCGGCTCGGTCCGGTCGGAGCAGGTCCAGCTCCGGCCGGGGTCGGCCCGCGCTCCGGCTCGACAACGGGTGAAGGACGGCTGGGCGACCGCCGTACGACGGGTGTGCGAAGAGTCGGCAGGTCAGCGCGCCGACCTGCCCCTTCCGCCCGCCGTCTCATTCCACCGTCCGCATCGTGGACGATCAGTGCGCCGAAGGTTGCCTAGACCGGCCCGGCCGTGGAAGGCTCTGTGGACGAAGGCCGCCCGGCCATGCCGTCGGGGGCGCCGGAAACGCCCCGTTCGTACGGGCGTTGCAACCGGCGGACGGCCTTCGACGAACCGGCGAGGCATCGTCGGCGGGCACCGTCAACGGTGCGCCGCCGTGTGGAGAACGAGGGGGAGGGCAGCAGGATGACCGTCGGCCGACGACGCATCACCACCGCCGTGCCCGGCTCCCCGCTGCCCGGTGCCCCCATGCCCGGCGTCGCCGTGACCGGTGCCGCCGATCCGGCGCTCACCGTCCGCCGCTACATCGACCACGCGCTGATCTGCAGCGCGTGTTGTCGCTGACCGGCCTGACCTTCCCGACCTTCCCGGTACGTCCCCGGCGCTGACGGCCCACCCGGCCCTCTCGGTCCACCGTCCGACGCACCGCCGAAACCCGTCGACCAGGCCGTAGCGGACCGCCCGTCCGGCGTGCCCGCGGCCGACCAACCGGACCCGCCCAGCGGAGAGACCACCAGTGAACATCGTCTGCCCCAGCACCACCCCCGGCATCGTCGGCCGTACCCGAACGGCCGGGTCGGCCCCCGCGATGCGCGCGGGTGGACGGACCGGACGGTGGAACCGGTGCGGGAGCCGCGCCGTGGACAGCCGGCGGGGTCGCCTCGACCTCGAGCCGTTCTGGCCGTCCCGGCAGCCGCACCTGTTCGATCAGACGTGTCCCGGCTCGCCCAGTGCGTCCCGGCCCTCCGCCCGCTGATCCGGTTCGTTCCGGTCCAGCCCAGGCAGTACGCCCGGTCGACGCGCAGACGACTCCACCCCGTCCGTCACGCGCGAAATGAGCGGCACACCATGTCTTCTTCCTCCACGGCCACCCTGTCCCTGCCCACCGCGACCCCGCACCTGCGCGCGGTCCGCTCCGTCCCGCCGGTCTCCTCCGTCCCCGCCACCGCGCCGGTCGGTCCCGGCGCGGCCGGGGCCGCGGGACCGTCCGTCCCCCCGGCGTCGCTGTCCGACCGATGGCCCGGGGTGGCGGCCCGTCCGCCCTATGCCGGACCGACCCACGCCGGAACGGCCCACGTCGGCCCGGCCCATGTCGGACCGACCCGTCCGGCGACCGGCCCGGCACCCGCCGCCGCGCAGCCGGGAGTGACCGTCCCGCAGGTGCCCCAGGCGCTGCTCGCCGCGCTGCCGGAGGGGGCGGCCGTCGTCGCCACCCTGCCGCAGGGCGCGCTGCCGCAGGGTCTGCTCGCCCAGTACGGAATCCAGTTCGGCGGCGTGAACGGCGGCGCGATGGTCGGGTACCTGGTGCTGGTGCCGACCGAGGGCCCGGCGGCGCAGGTCGTCGGCCTGCCGGGGGCTCCGGCCGGCGTCGGGGCCGCCGCCCAGCCCGGAACCCACACGCTCCCCGGGGCCCACCCGGCCCACGGGGCGCAGCCGACGACCGGCGGGCCCGCCGGCCAGACCGTGGCGGGGGTCCGTCCGGTCCGCCCGGCCGGGCGCGGCATCGCCGTCGACACCGAGCGGCGCAACGCCTACGTCGACGGGCGGCTGCTCGACCTCACCTACCTGGAGTTCGAGCTGCTGGCGCACCTCACCGAGCACCCGCAGCGGGTGCACACCCGGGACCACCTGGTCTCCGCGGTCTGGGGCTACGGCCACGTCGGGGACGGACGGACGGTCGACGTGCACGTCGCCCGGCTGCGCCGCAAGCTCGGACCGGCCTACCGGGACACCATCGTGACGGTCCGCCGGGTCGGCTACAAGTACACCCCGGCCGCGGTCTGACGGCTGGTTCCGGCCTGACGGCAGATCTGACGGCCGGTCCGGCGTCCGATCTGGCAGCCGGTCGCCAACGGCCTCTTGCCGCCGGTCGGTTGAGCGTCGGCCGGTCGAAGCAGCGGACCACTCGTCCTGGACACGGACGGGCGGCCCGCTGCTTCGTCGCGTCCCTGTGGAGTGGAAGGCATGCCGGGAGCGTCAGCCGCGCTGGTCCGGCGGGAGCAGGAGGACGGCGAGGGCGTCGGCGCAGCCGCGGGCGTGGCCGAGGAACCAGTCCAGCCGGTCGTCGGTGAGGTGCGCGGGCGTCGAACGGACCGCCAGCGCGAACCGCGCCTGCCCGGCGCCGTCCAGGACGGGCACGGCCACCGTCCGCACCCCGGCGGTCGACTCGCCGTCGTTGAGCGCGTACCCGGCCGTCCGGACCTTCGCCAACTCCTCCTCCAGGACCGCCGGTTCGGTGATCGTGCGGTCGGTGAAGGAGGCCAGCGGGCCGAGTGTCGAGGGCGTCGTCTCGCCCGGGCGGGGCCAGGCCAGCAGGATCTTGCCGAGCGCCGTGGAGTGCAGCGGGCGGCGCAGGCCCAGTCCGGTGTCCGGGCGGACCGATCCGCCGACCAGGATCACCGCGTGCGCGCCGCTGCGGATCGCCAGGTCGGCGGTGGCCTTGGTGCGCCGGGACAGCAGCTCCAGCTCGGGCCCGGCGAGGTGCAACCCGCGCTGGTGGAAGGTGAGCTGGCCGAGTTCGGCGACGGCCGGACCGAGCCGGTAGCGGGCGGTCTGCTCGTCCTGCTCCAGGAACCCGGCGCTGACCAGCGTGCGGGCCAGCCGGTGCGCGGTGGAGACCGACAGGCCCATCCGGCGGGCCAGGTCCGAGGCGCTCAGGTCGGGGCCGTTGTCATGGAAGCAGTGCAGCAGTCCGAGCGCGCGCTGGACGGCCTGCGCACCGGCCGGCGGACTCTGGACGGCGGTGGCGGCCCCGGGCATGGCACCTCGCGTTTCGGTTCGGAACTCCGGCCCGGCGGCCGGAGGCGGTCTCAGCGTAGGGCAGCCGGTGCTGCGGGAATGTGTCGACGACGTTGCAATGGAATGGCGTTGATGAACAACCGATCCCATCATGTGGCAAAGACTTGCCTCGGGCTCGTCCGCCGTGGAACGCTCCTGACATCGCGCCGGACGGCCACTCGGTCCAGGCGGCGCCTGCCCCGACTCTGCGGAAGGAGAAGCACCGTGACGTCCCACCGGTGTCTCCCCTCCCGTGCGTGTTGTCGCTGACCGACGCCTCTCGCGCCACCCGCCTCCCTCCCTGCATCGTGGCGTACAACTTCCTTGCGCACCAGGCTTCCTGTGCCTCCGTGCGGTAATCGATCCCGAGCTCCTCCGGCTGTCGTCGGAGCCCCCGTAGAGGACCAACTCCGTTGTCCAGTCGCATCCAGAACGCCTCCCTGCTTCCCGACACCCTCTGGTTCACCCGCTGCCCGGTGCCCACCGCGACCGGGATCGCCGCCGACCAGGGTTGGCTCGCCCGGGAGTTCGCCGCCGACGGCATCGCCGTCCGCTCCTTGCAGGACGCTCCGCCGGAGGTGGCGGCGGACCACCACTACACCCACGCGCTGACCGGACTGTTCCGGGAGGGCGGCAACGTCCCCGCACTGTGGGCCCGTTCGCGCGGCGAGGCGACCAGGCTGATCGGCCTCACCTGGATCGAGGAGCGCCAGGTGGTGCTGGTGCGGGCCGGCAGCGGCGTGACCGAACCGGCGCAGCTGCGCGGACTGCGGCTGGCGGTGCCGCATCATGACATCGGCATCGACTTCTGGCGGGCGATGGCGCTGGCCGGCCTCCGCGGCGCCCTCGGGCTCGCGGGCCTCACCCTGGCGGACGCCGAGCTGGTGGACGTCCCCGGCGTCCCGGGTGGCGGGCAGTGGTCCGCGGAGCTGGCCGCCCTGCGGGACGGGGTGGTGGACGCGGTGTACGTGAAGGGGGCGCTCGCCGTCGAGGCGGCCCGCCGGATCGGTGCGGAGGTGGCCGTGGAGCTGGACGCGGCGCCGGACCGCCGGGCCCGGGTGAACAACGGCACCCCGCGGCCGATCACGGTCCACCAGCGGCTGCTGGACGAGCAGCCCGAGCTGGTCGCCCGGTTCCTCGCGGTGCTGCTGGAGGCCGCCGACTGGGCGGCGGAGCACCCGGAGGAGGTGGTCCGGATCCTGCGGGCCGAGACCGGTGCCGGGGCCGAGGGCGTCGCCGGGGCCTATGCGCCGGGCAGTCACCGCACCCTGCACCTGGACCTGTCGGCGGAGCGGCTGGAGCTGCTGGCGCTGCAGGAACGGTTCCTCGGGGAGCAGGGCTTCCTCACCGCGCCGGTGGACGTCCAGGCGTGGGCCGACCCGGAGCCGCTCCGTGCGGCCCGCGAGCTGCTGCGTGTGCGGCGTGCGGGTGAGGGCGCGGGTGTCGCTGCCGGCACCGACACGAGCGGCGCCGCAGGTTCGGGTGCGGGCGCCGACAGCGTTCGGATCACAGACTTCAGGTAACAGCGTTCAGCTAACAGATTTCAAAAGTTGTCAGCTGTCGGCTGTCATCTGTCACTCACATGGAGACCCCCGTGAAGACCCCCCGCCTCGCCCTCGCCGCCACCGCGTTGCTCGCCTCCACCGCCCTGGCCGCCTGCGGCTCGTCCGCCGACGGAGCCAAGGCCTCCGCCGAAGGCGGGGCCGGTGGCAAGGCCGACGTGGTGCTCCGCCTGCCCGACCCCGGCAACAACGGCTTCCTCGCCCGCGGCAAGAAGGACGGTTCGCTGGACCGGGCCCTGGCGGCCGTCCACGCCAAGGTCGCCTGGACCGGCAGCGCCGGCCCCTTCGCCCCCGCCGCCCAGGCCCTCTCCGCCGACCAGCTGGACGTCGCCCAGGGCTCGATCACCTCGGCCGTCGCCGCGCTCGCCCAGAAGCCCGGCTTCAAGCTGTTCGCCCAGACCGCGCCCGACGGCGTCGGCGAGGGGATCCTGGTGAAGAACGACTCGCCCGTCAAGTCCGTCCAGGACCTGGTCGGCCGGAAGGTCGCCGTCTCCCAGGGCGGGACCAGCGAGTACCTGCTGCTCAAGGCGCTGGCGAAGAACGGCATCTCGGCCGACAAGGTGGAGCGGGTCTACCTGCGCGCCGACCAGACCTCCGGGGTCTTCAACTCCGGCCAGGTGGACGCCTGGGCGACCTGGAACACCTTCTCGACGCCCGCCATCGCCAACGCCGGCGCGCACTTCCTGGTCAACGGCCAGGAGGTCGGCTCCGACAACTACGCCGTCTGGGCGGTGCGCAACGGCTTCGCCGACAAGCACCCCGAGGTGGTCAAGGCGTTCTACACCTACCTGCGCGAGAACGGCGAGAAGGAGAAGGCCGACCCGGCCGGCTACCTCAACGTGTTCACCGACGCCGGCCCGACCGCCGTCACCCCCGCCGAGAAGGACGTCGCGGTGAACGTCAGCAGGCAGGGGACCCCGGCCGACGCCATCTCCGACGCCGACACCGCCCGGTTCGGGACGGTCGCCCAGTTCTTCGCGGACCAGAAGGTCACCAAGCAGCTGGTGGACGTCAAGCCCTACCTGATCGACGTCAACAGGCTCGGGGACGGTGCCAAGTGACCACCGCGACCGAGAAGTTCACCCCCGAGGGCACCCGGGCCGCCCTCGATGCCGGCCTGGTCGCCCCGCAGAGCCGGCGGAACCGGCCCCGCCCCCGCGCGCTGGCCGTGACCCTGCGCACCGTCGGTCCGCTCGCCCTGCTCGGTGGCTGGGCGCTCGCGTCCGCCACCGGCGCGCTGACCCAGGACGTGCTCGCCTCGCCCGCCCAGGTCGCCCAGGCCGTGGGGGAGTTGTGGGGCAACGGTCAGCTGACCGACGCCCTGTCCGTCTCCCTCACCCGGGCCGGGCTCGGCCTGTTCTTCGGCGCGACCACCGGCCTGGTGCTCGGCGTGGTCACCGGATTCACCCGGCTCGGCGAGGAGTTGCTCGACTCCGCGATCCAGATCCTGCGGACCGTCCCGTTCCTGGCCCTCGTCCCGCTGTTCATGGTGTGGTTCGGTATCACGGAGACCGCGAAGGTGGCCCTGATCGGGGTCGCCACCAGCTTCCCGATGTACGTGTCAGCCTCGGGCGGGGTCCGCAGCACCGACCGCAAACTGGTCGAGGCGACGCGCAGCTTCGGCCTCGGCCGCTGGGCGATCGTGCGCACCGTCGTGCTGCCCGGTGCGCTGCCCTCGCTGCTGTCCGGACTGCGCCTGTCGATGACGCTCAGCGTGATCGCCCTGATCGCCGCCGAGGAGATCAACTCCACCGAGGGCATCGGGTACTTGATGGCCCAGGCGCAGAACTACTCGCGCACCGACGTCCTCGCCGTCTGCATCCTGATCTACGGGCTGCTCGGCCTCGCCGCCGACGGCATCGTCCGAGTCCTGGAGCGCGTGCTGATGCCGTGGCGCCAGGCCGTCCAGGGAGCGGCCCGATGACCGCCGACACGACCACCGCCGCCGCCCTCGCCCCCTCCTCGCCCCGTTCGCCCGCTCCTCCCTCGGCGACCGAGCGGACGGCCCCGGCCGTCCACCTGCGCGGCCTGCGCCGGGTGTTCGGCACCCGGGCGGTCCTCGACGGGGTCGACCTCTCCATCGCCCGCGGCGAGTTCGTCGCCCTGCTCGGCGCCAGCGGAACCGGCAAGACCACGCTGCTGCGCATCCTCGGGGCGCTCGACCAGGCCGACGAGGGCACCGTGCTCGTCCCGCCGGTCCGTACCGTGGTGTTCCAGGAGCCCCGGCTGGTGCCGTCCAAGCGGGTGCTGGCCAACGTCACGGTCGGCCTCCCGCGCGGCGCCGCGACCCGGGAGACCGGGCTGAAGGCACTCGCCGAGGTCGGCCTGGAGCGGCACGCCGAGGCCTGGCCGGCCACCCTCTCCGGCGGTGAGGCGCAGCGCGTCGCGCTCGCCCGGGCACTCGTCCGCGAGCCGCAACTCCTGTTGCTGGACGAACCGTTCGCCGCCCTGGACGCGCTCACCCGACTGCGCATGCAGGACCTCGTCGGCGACCTGGTGCGCCGCCACCGCCCGGCGGTCCTGCTGGTCACCCACGACGTGGACGAGGCCGTACGGCTCGCCGACCGGGTCGTGGTCCTGCGCGACGGCCTGCTCGCCCGGGACGAGGCCGTCACCGTCGAGAGCCCGCGCGATCCGGCCGACCCCGCCTTCGCCGACCTGCGCCGCCGTCTGCTCGCCGACCTCGGCGTCCACTGACGTCCGCGACCCCCCGCTTTCCCCGACCTTCCCCCGATCCCGCCTGCCTTCCCACAAGTCAGGCCCGCACCACCGGAGTTGACTAGATGACCGTCACCCTCGGCGTCCACGCCAGCAACCCCTCGCTCTACTACCTCGCCCGACTCCCGTACCTGGACGAGGAGCTGGCCCCGCTCGGCGAGACCGGCGCCTTCCACCACTACGCGGACGGCACCCGCACCGGCGCCCTGCTCGCCGAGGGCGTCATCGACTTCGGCGGCACCGGCTCCACTCCGCCGATCACCGCCCAGGCGGCCGGCCACGACCTGGTCTACGCGGCGGTCTCGGCGCCCCGCCCGGACCACGGCGCCCTGCTGGTGCTGGACTCCGGTCCGGTGCGGACGGTCGCGGACCTCAAGGGCGGCACCGTCGTCCTCTCCGTCGGTTCCTGGCAGACCCACCTGCTCGCCAAGGCCCTGCACGCCCAGGGGCTCTCGTACGGCGAGGACGTCACCCCGGCGCGCCCGGCGGCCGGTGAGGACCAGGCCCGGCGGCTGCGCGACGGCGAGATCGCCGGCTGGATCGCCCAGGGCGCCGAACTCGCCGCGGCCCGCCGCACCGGGGAGTTCCGTGAACTGGTCCGCACCGGTGACGTCATCACCGACCGCTCGGTGTTCTTCACCCGTCGGGACTTCGCGACCGGGCGCCCCGAGGTGGTCGCCGCGATCGCGACCGCGCTGCGCCGGGCGGACGCCTGGGTGGCCGCCAACCCGGCCGAGGCCGCCGCGATCGCCGCCGAGGACCTGGGCGGCACGGCCGCCGACTGGCAGTCCGCGCTGGTCGCACTGCCCTGGCGACTGGAGCCCGCCACGGCCGGGTTCGTCGCCGAGCAGCAGGAGGCCGCGGACATCTTCCACGGCGTGGGCTTCATCGACCGGGCGCTGACCGTCGCCGACGCCCACCTCCCCGGTCTGGAGGCCCCGGTGGCCGCCGCGCTCGCGAAGGCGGTCTGACCCATGGCCTCCGAAGTCCTCTGGTACATCATCCCGCGCGAGGGCCACTATCCCTGGGAGCCGGCCGGGCGCCGCCCGGTGGACCTCCGCTACCTCCAGCAACTGGCGGGCAGCGTCGAGCGGTTGGGCTACACCGGCGCCCTGCTCGCGACCGACCTGTACGACGTCTGGACGCTCGGCAGCGCGCTCGCCGCCGCCACCACCCAGGCCTTCAAGCCGCTGCTGGCCGTCCACCCGGGGCTGGTCTCGCCCACCCTGCTGGCCAAGATGGCGCTCAGCTTCGACCACCTGCACGGCGGCCGACTGCGCTTCAACGTGGTGAACGGCTCGACCGCGCAACTGCGCGAGTACGGCCTGGACGTCGAGCACGACGACCGCTACCGGCTCAGCGGCGAGTACTGGTCGATCGTCAAGCGCCTCACGGCGGGCGAAGTCTTCGACCACAAGGGCGAGTTCTACGAGCTGAAGGACGCGGGCGCGAGCCTGCGCGAGCTGGCCCCGGCGCAGCCCGGCGGCATTCCGCTCTGGTTCGGCGGCAGTTCGGCGGCCGGCATCGAGATGGCGGCCGAGCACGTGGACGTCTACCTGACCTGGGGCGAGCCGCCGCACCTGCTCAAGGAGAAGCTGGACCTGGTCCGCGAGCGCGCCGCCGCCCACGGCCGGACCCTGCGGATCGGACTGCGGCTGCACCTGATCGTCCGCGACACCGAGGACGAGGCCTGGGCGGCCGCCGACCGGCTGCTGGACGTCACCAGCGAGGCCACCTACGCGCGCCAGCTGGGCGGGGCGAAGGGGGAGGACGGGGTCGGCTGGCAGCGGCAGTTCCGCCAGCACGGGGGCAAGGTGCCGGCCCGGGCCCGCGAGCTGGAGGCCTACCCCAACCTCTGGCCGGGGATGAGCCTGTTCCGCCCCGGCCCCGGCACCGCGGTGGTCGGTTCGACGGCCCAGGTGATCGAGCGCCTGCAGGAGTTTGAGGCGCTGGGTGTCGACACCTTCATCCTGTCGGGCAACCCGCTGCTGGAGGAGGCCCACCGGGTTGCAGAAACGGTTCTGCCCGCTCTGGGCATCAAGCGGCCGGCAGCGAACGGCGGCTGACAGCTGACAAGTAACAGATAACAGACAACAGATGACAGCTGACAGATTTTGAAATCTGTCAGCTGTCATCTGTCAGCCAGGCGCCTCCCGCTCCACCGCCGCCGCCTCGGCTCAGCGGCTCAGCCGGTCGATCTCCGCCAGCTCCTCAGCCGTCAGCGGGCCGCCCGCCAGCGCGTCGAGGTTCTGGTCCAGCTGGGCCACGCTGCTCGCGCCGATGATCACCGAGACCACCCGCGGGTCCCGCAGCACCCAGCACAGCGCCAGCTGCGCCAGCGTCTGCCCGCGCCCCTCGGCGACCTTGGCCAGCGCCCGCAGCCGGTCCAGCTTCGACCCGGTCAGCGCCTCCTCGGTGAGGAACTTCCCGACCGACATCCGCGAGCCCGCCGGCACCTCTCCGGTCAGGTAGCGGTCGGTCAGCAGCCCCTGGGCCAGCGGCGAGTAGGCGATGAGGCTGGTCCGGGTGTCGCCCACCGCGTCCAGCACACCGTGGTCCTCCACGTACCGGTTGAGGATCGAGTACGCCGACTGGTTCATCAGCACCGGCGTCCCCAGCTCGCGCAGGATCGCCACCGCCTCCCGGTGCTGCTCCGCCGGGTAGTTGGAGATCGCGGCGTACAGCGCCTTGCCCGAGCGCACCGCGCTGTCGAGCGCCCCCATCGTCTCCTCGATCGGGGTGTCCGGGTCGTACCGGTGCGAGTAGAAGACGTCGACGTAGTCCAGGCCCATCCGGTCCAGCGACTGGTCGAGGCTGGCCAGCAGGTACTTGCGGCTGCCGCCGTTGCCGTACGGGCCGGGCCACATGTCCCAGCCGGCCTTGGTGGCGATGAACAGCTCGTCCCGGTACGGCCGGAAGTCCTGGGCGAACAGGTAGCCGAAGTTGCGCTCGGCGCTGCCGTACGGCGGGCCGTAGTTGTTCGCCAGGTCGAAGTGGGTGACACCCCGGTCGAAGGCCCGGCGGAGCACCGCCCGCTGCACCTCCAGCGGCTGGGCGTCACCGAAGTTGTGCCAGAGCCCGAGCGATACGGCGGGCAGCTGGACGCCGCTGTGGCCGGCCTTCCGATAGGTCATCGAGTCATAGCGGTCATCCGCGGCGAGGTAGCTCATGCCGGACATCTTGCCAGTCGGCCGTGGCGGATCAAGCCCTTGCCCCGTCCCCGGCCGGTGCCTATGCTCGCGGAGGATCGTGCGCGTGCGAGGCGAGGGGGAGGCGAGATGGCAGTCCGGACCGTGACCGCCGCCGCAGCCCGCTGTTGTTGTCGCCGCCACCGCAGCACCGTCCGCTGACGCCACCCGCGTGCCCTGCCGCCCGAGCGGCGCGCCGCCCGTCCCGTCAGCCGCTCCGCCGGTGCCCGCCCGTGGGAGTGCGGCGCCGGACCACGTACCGGCTCCCCGTGCTCCACCGGCCCCGTCAAGCCCGGCCCGGTCTGCGCCGAACCCCTTCCCGAGGGCTCCTCCTCGAGCCCCTCCGACTCCGTCCCGAGCCCCTCCCGAGCCCCTCCCGAGCGTTCAAGGAGACCGCCGTGCGGTTCACCGTCTCGTCCCTCGTCGCCAACGCCCCCGATCCGGTCACCGGCGTCCGGCGCACCCCGGAGCAGAAGCTCCACAACGTCATCGACCAGGCGGTCCTCGCCGAGCGGCTCGGCTACGACGGCTACGGGGTGGGGGAGCGGCACGGCGAGCCGTTCCTCTCCCCGGCCCCGCCCCTGCTGCTCAGCGCGATCGCCGCCCGCACCTCCACCATCCGGCTGTTCACCACGGTGACGGTGCTCAGCATCCTCGACCCGGTCCGGGTCGCCGAGGACTACGCGATGCTCGACCAACTCTCCGGCGGCCGACTTGAGTTGATCGTCGGCAAGGGCAACGACCCGCGCCACTTCGGGCTGTTCGGCCTTCCCGAGGAGCGCCAGTGGGAGGCGCTCGCCGAGAACTACGCTCTGCTGCGCAGGCTCTGGCGGGAGGAGAAGGTGACCTGGGAGGGCTCGACCCGCCCGCCGCTCCGGGACGCCACCGTCTGGCCGCGCCCGCTCCAGGACCCGATCCCGGTGTGGCACGGCAGCGCGACCAGCACGCGGTCCACTGACCTCGCGGCCCGCCACGGCGACCCGCTCTTCTCCGCCAACTCCTTCCACCCGCTGGAGAAGTACCGGGCGCTGGTCGACCACTACCGCGAGCGCTGGGAGTACTACGGGCACGACCCGGAGCGGGCCAGGGTGGGCGCGAGCTTCGGCGGACTGTACGTCGCCAAGCGCTCGCAGGACGCGGTCGAGGGCTTCCGCCCGTACTGGAACGCGCTGTTCGACTCGGCCGCCGGCCGGCACAACAACTCGCCGTTCACGTCGCTGGAGGACGCGCTGGAGCGCGGTTCGGCCCTGGTCGGCAGTCCGCAGCAGGTGATCGAGAAGATCCACCGCTACCACGAGGCCTTCGGCAACGAGGTGGTCGGCATCGGGGTGGACGCGCTCACCGAGGGGGCGCAGCGCGAGCAACTGGAGCTGTTCGCGAGCGAGGTGGCCCCGGAGGTCCGCCGCGCGCTGCCGTAGTCGCCCGCGTCCGGCGCCCGCCCGCGCAGTGCGCCGTGCACCCCCTACGCGGCGTGACGCCGGCCACCGTCCGTGACGTGACGCGCGCCACCAGGCGCGCCGGAATGCCGCTCGGCGGTGCGGGGGATGACGAACGGTCGAGGGGCCGTGGCCGCCGGGGGGCGGCGCACGGCCCTCAACCGTTCCGCGAGGAGGATCCGGGCGCCCCGGGGCGCCCGGGCGGAGTCAGCACTGGTCTTCTGTACCTACTGGTATGTACAGTGGCTCGCATGAGCACCCAGGACCGTCTCATCGAGAGCACCCAGGCCCTCCTCTGGGAGCGCGGCTACGTCGGCACCAGCCCCAAGGCCATCCAGCAGCGCTCCGGGGTCGGCCAGGGCAGCATGTACCACCACTTCACCGGCAAGCCCGACCTCGCGGCCGCCGCCCTGCGCCGCAGCGCCGAGCAGATGCGGGGCGTCGCCGAGGCCGACCTCGCCGCCCCCGGCACCGCCTACGACCGGATCGCCGCCTACCTGCACCGGGACCGCGACGTCCTGCGCGGCTGCCGGATCGGCCGGATGGCCCAGGACCCCGACGTCGTCGCCGACCCGCAGCTGCGCGCGCCCGTCGAGGAGACCTTCGACTGGCTGCGCGGCCGGATCGCCGAACTGGTCGCCCAGGGCCAGGCGGACGGCGAGTTCACCCCAGGCCTCGACCCGGCCGACACGGCCGCCGCCGTGGTCGCCGTCGTCCAGGGCGGCTACGTCCTGGCCCGCGCCGCCGACAGCGCCGAGCCGTTCGACCGGGCCGTCCGCGGCGCCCTCGGCCTGCTCGCGGCACACCGCACGGCCTGACCCGCACGGCCCCGGGCGCGCCGCCGAACCCTCGCGGCCGAACCCGTACGACCAGAGCCGACGCGCCCGCCGAAAACCAGGACGCCCGCCGTCAGACCGGCCAGAACCCGAGGAGCCCCGCCGTGCACGCCATGCAGTACGAGATCACCCTCCCCGCCGACTACGACATGGGTGTCATCCGCAAGCGCGTCGCCGACAAGGGCCACCTGCTCGACGCGCACCCGGGCCTCGGCCTCAAGGCCTACCTGGTCCGTGAGCGCGGTCGGCAGGGCTCGCCCGTCAACCAGTACGCGCCGTTCTACCTCTGGCGCACCGCCGAGGGCATGAACGGCTTCCTCTGGGGCCCGGGCTTCCGCGGCCTGAGCGCCGACTTCGGCCGCCCCGCCGTCCGGCACTGGCTCGGCGCGGGCCTGACCCGCGGCACGTCGTCAGTGGCGGGGGAGGGGACCGAGCAGCCCAGCACCGCCACCCGGGCGACCGTACGGCTGCCGGAAGGCGCCGACCCGGCCGAGGCCGTCGAGCGGGCGCTCGCCGACCTGCCCGCGCACCCGGACCTGTACACCGCCGCCGTGGCCGTCGACCCGAGCCGCTGGGAGCTGCTCAGCTTCGCGCTCTGGCACGGCCCGGCCCCCGAGGGCGCGCCCGGCGTCCGGTACCAGGTGCTGCACCTGTCCCGCCCCGAACTGGACCGGCTGCCCGCCGGCCGCCACTGGTGAAAGGACCCACCGCCCCGATGTCCCCCGCGACCGCCCCCGCCGGCCCCGACCTCACCCCGGCCCCGCTCGACCGCGCGGCCGGCCACGCCCTGCTCGCCGACCTGGCCGGTCCGGGCGCCGCCGCCACTCTCGGCGGCCTGGACGCCCTCGCCCCCGGCTTCCCCGACTGGATCGTCACCAGCCTCTTCGGCGGCACCTACCAGCGCCCCGGCCTCGCCCTGCGCGACCGCCAGATCGCCAACCTGGCCGCCCTCACCGCCCTCGGCGGCGTCGAGCCGCAGCTCGCCGACCACGTCCGCTACAGCCGGCGGATCGGCCTGACGGAGGCGGAGATCACCGAGGTCATGGTCCACCTCGCCCCGTACGTCGGCCTCCCCAAGGCGCTGGCCGGCCTGCGGGTCGCCACCGCGACCTTCGCCGAGAGCGCCGAGAGCACCGAGAGCACCGAGAGCACCGAGGCCACCAAGGCCGCCGAGAGCGCCGCCGGGACCGTCACCGAGGAGGCCGGGGCATGAGCCGCACCGTCCGCACCGTCCTCGGCGACCTGGACCCCGCCGCCCTCGGCGTCACCGACGCCCACGACCACCTCTTCATCCGCAGCCCGCTGCTCCCCGGCCAGGAACTGGACGACCCGGCCGCCGCCGAGGACGTCCTGCGCGCCTACGCCGCCGCCGGCGGCCGCACCCTCGTGCAGTGGACCCCGCGCGGCCTGGGCCGGGGCGCGGACTCGCTCGCCGCGCTCTCCCGTACGACCGGCGTGCGGATCGTCGCCGCCACCGGCGCGCACCAGGCGGTCCACTACGCGCCGGGCTCCTTCTCCGCCACCGGCGCCGGGGCGGAGGACCGCCCCGGCCCGTACGCCGACCTGGCGGAACGTTTCGTCGCCGAGCTCACCACCGGTCTGCCCGGCGCGCCCGAGGGGGTCCGGGCCGGGCTGATCAAGGTCGCGGCCGACGCGGGGCCCGACAGTCGCCACACCCGGTGGACGATGGCCGCCGCCGCCGAGGCCCACCACGCCACCGGCGCCCCGATCGCCGTCCACCTCGAAGCCGACGGCGCCCCGCCCGGGGTCGTGCACCGGCTGTGCCACCGGCACGGCGTCCGGCCCGACCGGGTCATCCTCGGCCACCTCACCCGGCTCCCCGACCGTGCGCTGCACCGCCACCTGGCCGCCGAGGGCGTGTACCTCGCCCTGGACAGCCCCTCCCGGGCCGGCCACGCAGGCGACCACCAGGCCTTCGAGGTCATCGCCGACCTGGTCGAGGCGGGCCACGCCGCCCAGCTGCTGCTCGGCGCCGACACCACGACCCGGACCGCCCGCGCGGCCGGCGGCCCGGTCCGGCTGCTCACCGAGCTCGCCCCGCGCCTCGCCCGCAGCCACGGCCCCGAACTGCCCGAGCTGCTCCTCACCGCCAATCCGGCCGCCGCCTTCGCCGCCGACTGGCGCACGCCGTAGGGCACCCGCCGACTGGCGCACGCCGTAGGGCGCCCGCCGGGCCGTCGGACCCCGCCGAACCGCCGGGGCCGGTGGCGCGCGGGCCCGCAGGTACGGGAAACGGACTGACGGCCGCCGGTCGGGCCCTCTACGGTGCCGGACATGGTGACGCTGACGCTCCGAACCCTCACGACCGCCGACTGGCCGCTCTGGCGGGACCTCCGCCTCGCCGCCCTGACCGACGCACCGGAGGCCTTCAAGGCCGGCCTCGCCGACTGGCACCGGGGCGGCGAGGAGCGCTGGCGCGACCGGCTCGGCATCCCGGGAGCCCACCACGTCGCGGCCCTGCTGGACGAGGACCCGGTCGGGCTCGTCGGCGGCCTGCCCGGATCGCCGGACGGGGTACGGGAGTTGCGCTCGCTCTGGGTCGCCCCGCGGGCGCGCGGCCGGGGCGTCGCCGACCGGCTCGTCGAGGAGGTCGAGCGCTGGGCCCGCGCCACCGGCGGGACCACGCTGCGCCTCGCCGTGCTCCCCGGCAACGAAGCGGCGCTCGCCCTCTACCGCCGCCACGGCTTCGCCCCGCTCGCGGAGCCGGGCGACCTGCTCGCCGACGGGGTCACCCGGGAACTCCTGCTCGGGAAGTCCCTGCGGTGACCTGACCGACCGCCGCCGCACCCGGCTCCGGCAGCGATAGCGACAGCGACAGCGACAGCGACGCGAAGGCGGGGCCTGCGCCGTACGGGGGACGGCACAGGCCCCGCCTTCGACCGGACCGAGGGGGCGATCAGCCGGTCACATGTGGGTGCCGCCGTCGATGCGCAGCTCGGTACCGGTGACGAAGGCGCCGTCGTCGGAGGCGAGCATGGCGATCACGCCGGCCACCGTCTCCGGGCCGGCGAAGCCCTGGCCGAGGGCGGGGGAGAGCTTGGCCAGCAGGCTGAAGTCGGCGTCGGCGGGCAGGCCCGGGTTGTGGGTCATGCCGCTGTCGATGCTGCCCGGCGCGACGCAGACCGCGCGCAGGCCCTGCTTCGAGTACTCCGAGGCGATGGCATGGGTGAAGGACTGGATGCCGCCCTTGGTCGCGGCGTACGCGGCCATGTACGGGTGGGCGAAGCTCGCGGAGGTGGAGCTGAAGTTGACCACCACGCCCCGGCCGCCCGCGAGCAGCGCGGGGAGCGCCTCGCGGGTCATCAGGAAGGTGCCGGTCAGGTTCACCGCGAGGAGCTTGTTCCAGAACTCCAGGCTGGTCTCGTGGGTGTGCGAGGAGCGGAGGATGCCGGCCGCGTTGACCAGCACGTCCAGGCCGCCCAGGCCGGTGGTCGCCTCGGCGACGCCCGCGACGACGGCCGCCTCGTCCGAGATGTCCAGGACCTGAATGGTCAGGCGGTCCGCGGTGCCCTCGGCGGTGGCGCGGTCCAGGGTCTTCTTCAGGCCGTCCTCGTTGACGTCGACGGCGACGACCTTCCCGCCCTCGGCGAGGATCCGGTGCACGGTGGCCTGGCCGATGCCCGAGCCGCCGCCGGTGATCAGGACGTTCCGTCCGCTGAAGCGCTCCATGGTGGTACTCCGTTCGTTCGTGGTCTCTCGACCTCGGGAACCACGGTACGCCTGAGTGGCACGTTGTGCCAAAAAGGCTGGATGTGCCAGATCGTCGTGACGTGCCACCTTGGCATGCGTCCGCGTAGGCTGGCCCTGTGACCGGACGCCCGACCCTGACCCAGCGCCGCCGTGAGGCCACCCGACTGGAGATCGCCCGTACCGCCGCCGCGCTCTTCGCCGAGCGGGGAGCCGAGGCGACCACCGCCGAGGAGATCGCCTTCGCCGCGGGCATCTCGCTGCGCACCTTCTACCGGTACTTCTCCGTCAAGGAGGACGCCGTCGCCCCGCTGCTCGCGTCGGGCGGGCAGGAGTGGGTGGAGCTGTTCGCGGCGAGCCCGGCCGACCTGCCGCTGCGCGAGGCGCTGGAGCGTGCGGCGGTCGCGTCGCTGACCCCGGCCGACGAGGCGCGGGCGGAGATGATGCGGTGGGCCCGCGGCCTGCTGCGCGACCCGAAGCTGAACGCCACCTGGCAGCGGGTCCACGCCGACTCGGAGGCGCGGCTGCGGGTCGCCCTCACCGAGCGCTGCCCGGACGGCACCGACCCGCTGGAGATCCGGCTGGCCGCCGCCGCCGCGACCGCGGCGATCCGGGTGGCCCTGGAGCAGTGGGCCTCCTCCGAGGCGCTCCTCGCCGGTCCGGGCTCCCCGCAGGACCTCGGCGCGCGCTGCATGCGCGAGCTCACGGCGGGGCTGCGGCTCTGGGAGCGGGTGGGCTGAGACCGGGCGCAGCCCACCCCGCCCGCTCCGGCTGGCGGAGGACAGCCGACCGCTGACAGATTTCAGATGACAACTTTCGAAATCTGTTATCTGAACGTTGTCATCTGTCAGCCCGGCTCCCCGTCACCTCCCAGCCGCGGTCAGCTTCCTCCCAGCTGGCGTTAGGGTTGGTCCTCGCGCCCCGGCGGGGGAACCGGGGTGACCTCCTCGGATGTCCCCAGCGGAGGGGACTGGAGTTCGAGGCGTGGGAGCAAGCGGGACATGGGTCTGACGAGCCACAAGGTGCTGGCGCTGACCGCACTGATCGCGGTCGTGATGATGGTCGGCACGGTCTGGCTGTGGCCCAGACTCGCGAAGAAGACCTGGCAGTCGGTGCTCGGCCGGATCGGCGCACTGCTCGCCACCCAGCTCGCGGTGCTCGCCGCGCTCGGCCTGGTCGCGAACAACTACTTCGCCTTCTACAGCAGTTGGGACGACCTGCTGGGCACCGGCGACACCGGCCCGGTGGTCATCCACAACAAGGCGGACGCCTCCGGCCGGCTGATGGTGGAGACGATGGGCCAGGCCGCGGTCAAGGGCGGCGGCGCGATGGGCCGCGAGCCCGCCCAGTCCGGCGAGATCCGCAAGGTCCGGATAGACGGCGCGGCCAGTCGGCTGTCCACCGAGGGCTACGTCTACCTGCCCCCGCAGTACTTCCAGCCGGAGTACGCCCAGAAGCAGTTCCCCGCCGTGATCGTCAGCACCGGATTCCCAGGAATCGCCGAGAACCTGATCACCCGCTTCAACTACCCGGGCGCCGCGCTCAAGCTGCTGCAGGAGGGGCGGATGCAGCCGACCGTCATGGTCCTGGTGCGCCCCTCGCCCGCGCTGCCCCAGGACACCGAGTGCGAGGACGTCCCGAACGGCCCGCAGTCCGACACCTACTTCACCAAGGACGTGCCCTCGGCGATCCAGGCCAGCTACCGGGTCTCCACCGACCCGCAGGCCTGGGCCTTCATGGGCAACTCGACCGGCGGCTACTGCGCGCTCAAGCTGGCCATGCGCCACCCGGACGTCTTCCCGACCGCCGTCGCCCTCTCCGCCTACTACGACGCCGCCGACGACCCGACCACGGGCGACCTCTTCGGCGGCAGCAAGCAGCGCCGCGACGAGGCCAACCTGCTGTGGCGGCTGAAGAACCTGCCGCAGCCGAAGGTGTCCGTGCTGCTGGCCGGCACCAAGAAGGGCGACGGCGACTACCGGCAGCAGACCGAGGCCTTCGTCGACGGGGTGCAGAGCCCGATGAAGGTCTCGTACAGCATGCTGGAGAACGGCGGCCACAACTTCGAGACCTGGAGCGCCCTGCTGCCCTCCTCGCTGGAGTGGCTGTCCCAGCACCTCAAGGTGCCGAACCAGTCCGCATGAGCCTGACCGGCCGGGCCTGACCGACCGAGCCTGAACGACCGAGCCTGAACGACCGAACCCCCGGAGCCATGGCGCCGGGGGTTCGGTCATTCAGGAGCCGCGCGGCGGTCCCGCCGCTCAGGCCACCCGCTCCAGCGTCCCGGTGTGCAGCTGGCCGACCCGGCCGCCCTCGCCCTCGAAGGTCCAGAAGGCCCGCACGGTCAGCCTGCCGAGGTCCATCACGTGGCTGACGGTGATCCCGCTCTGCTCGGTCCAGCTGACGAAGTAGATCGAGGGCGCGACCTCGGCGACGTGCAGGCGCACGTCCTCCCACTGGCCCGCGGACTCGCCGAGGCCCTCCCAGCGCAGCCGCGTGCCGTCGGCCGAGTAGGTGTTGCGGAAGGCCGCGCCGTTGTCGACCCGGAAGAGGTAGGTGCGGCCGGCGAAGGCGGGCAGGGGCGCGGTCATGGTGGGGCGGGTCCTCGTCTCTGTCAGGTCGTGGCGAGCACCCGGTCGGGCTCGCCGCTCTTGTGCACGGCGGATGATGTCAGGCTTCCAATTTATCCGACCGGGCGCACTCGGTCAGGCAAAGGCCACGGTACGGTCCGCCACCACGCGGCGGCCCGGGTGTGCGACCGGCACATGGGCAGGGCCGCGCGCCGGCCCTAGCGTCCGGCCATGAGACGTACCCCCACACGCCCCGGCCCCGCGAGACGCGTCCCCACCGCCCTCGCCGCCGTGCTCCTGACCCTCGCCGCCGCCCTGCTCGGCACCCCCACCGCCGCGCAGGCGGCTACGGCCCGGGCCGCGGCCGCCGCCCCCCTCACCCTGGAAGCGACCTTCCCCGCCCCCGGCAACGGCTGGGCCAAGGTCGAGCGCTACCTCGACACCACCCCCGGCTTCGGCGCCGAGCAGTTCCCCGCCGACGGGCGCGGCGACCAGGACGGCGCCCGCCGGACGTACTTCGGCACCGGTCGGCCCTCCTCCGCCCGGTTCCTGCTCTACTCCGCCGGGGGCTGGGACACCGGCGCCCAGGCCACCCCCGTCCTGCTGGTCCACGGCGCCAACGACAACGCCGACCGGGCCTGGGCGAACCCGGGGGAGAGCGGCGCCTGCGGTGCCGCGAACTGCCCGTCCACCGGGCTCGCCCAGTACCTGGCCGGCACCGGCCACCGGGTCTTCGCGATCGGCTTCGCCCACAAGCACGGCGACAACCTGCTCCAGGCCCAGGCGGTCGGCGACGCGGTCGCGCTGATCCGGGCCCGGCTCGGGGTCCCCCAGGTCGACGTGGTGGCCTGGAGCAAGGGCGAGGTCGCCGCCCGGGCGTACGTGTCCTCGGTGAAGCCCTCCTGGGGGAGGGCGTACGCGGGCGACGTGCGCCGGCTGGTCACGCTGGGCGGGCCGCACGGCGGGCTCGACTACGTGTACGCGCACGGCTGGGACTTCGACCTGGTGACCTGGCCCGCCTGCGGCGGCACCGCCAACGCGCCGTCCCCGCACCTCTCCATGACCTGCTACGGCACGTACACCGCGCAGCCCTGCCTCGGGGTGCTGCCGAGCGGCGGCTACGACTGCTACCCGGGCCAGCGCCAGCTGCTCGCCCGCTGGGACGGCACCTACGGGGTGGACAGCAGTGCGCAGGACTGGTGGACCACCTACTACGGCGGCCAGGGCTTCTGCACCTCCGGCCAGGGCATCCAGGCGGCGATCGACGCGGGCTCGCTGATCGCCCCGCTCCGGCAGGCCGGCATCCCGGCCGCGGTGCGCACCTACCTGTTGGCGGGCGGGTCCGCCGACATCCCGGGCGTGCTCAACGAGGGCCGCGGGCCGAGCGACGGGCTGGTCTTCACCGCGAGCGCGCTGGACACCACCGGCATCGCGACGGTCGGCGGCACCCGGCTGCTCGGCGGCCTGAACCACCTGGAGCTCGCCTGGGCGCCGGACGCGGCGAGCCAGGTCAACGCCTGGCTGAGCTGAGCCTCAAGCCGGTCAACTCGGCTGCCGCACGGGGCCGTTGGTCGGCACCACGGCGGGTGCGGCGCCCCGCCCGCCGCCGGCAGGACGGTCCCGTCGGCAGGGCCGACCCCGCCGACGGGACCGCGCGGCCCACACGGCTCAGGAACCGGTGGCCGTCCCGGCCACCGTGATGTCGAACGGCTGCCGGTTGTTGCCCTCGTACCGGTCGTCCGCGCTGCGCACCGCGACCGAGCCGCCGCTCAGCCTGCCCTCCGGCAGGTCCGGGGCGAGCCGGACCGGGATGAGGGCGGTCGCGCTGCGCCCCTCCCGCAGCCCGGGCGCGAACACGCACCGCACGACGCGGCCGCGGCTCACCACCTGGCAGGTGGACGGGAAGAACGGGCCCTCCGGGCTGACGCCCTCCGGCAGGGTGATCGCGACCGTGAACGGGGAGGCGGTGGTCTCCGGGCCGCCGTTGCCGACGAAGGCGTGGATGGTGGTGGTGCCGCCGGGCGCGGCCGCGTCCGGGTCGATCCGGACCACCTCCAGATCGGAGTCGGACGGTCGCGCGGCGGCCTCGGCCGTCCCGGACCCGGCGGTGGACCCGGCCCCGGACCCGGCTCCGGGCTTGGCCGGGGCCGGCAGGGTCGAGGCGGTGGGCGTCGCCGGTGCGGGCAGGGTGGACGGCGAGGGCGCACCGGCCGCGACGACCTCCACGGCGGGCCGGGGCTCGGGCCGCCGCAGCGCCCAGACCGGGTCGGTGGCCAGTACCGTCACCGCGCACCCCGCCGCCACGGCCGCGACCAGCCCGGCCCCGCCGAACCCCCGGCCCCTCGCGGCGCGCCGTACGCCACCGGCCCGTACGCCATCGGTCCGGACCTCACCTCCCCGGACCCCACCGCCCCGCGCGCCCTCCCATGCGTCCCGGTACTGCTGCTCCATCCCCGCTCACCCTGCCCTCGCGTCCCGGCCGCCCGCGCCGTTGCGGGCCGCGTCGGCACCAGGGTGGCGGAGCCACCGCCGGAGCCGGGCGGCAACCCGCCCGTCGTCCGCCCGAACGGATGACGCGGCACGCCGTGCCAACCGGGTCGGCGGGCAAGGGAGGTTGACGTTCCGTCAGGGGGCGAGGACCTGGCCCAGCCGGGTCGCGATCTGGTGCATCACCGGCACCAGCGAGGCGGCTCCGGCCTGCTCCTCCAGGGCCCGGATGCGGGCCTCCGGGCCGGAGACCGAGAGCGCGGTGGGCGTCGGCGCGCCCGGGACGGCGAGCGCGATGCAGCGGACGCCGATCTCCTGCTCCTGGTCGTCGACCACGTAGCCGCGCTCGCGCGCCTCGGCGAGCTGGCGCATCAGCTCCTGCGGGTCGGTGACCGTGTACTCGGTGTGCGCGGGCAGCGGGTTGGGGCCGAGCACGGCGCGGGCCTCGTCCTCGGGCAGCTGGGCGAGCAGCGCCTTGCCGACGCCGGTGCAGTGCGGCTGCACCCGTCGGCCGACCTCGGTGAACATCCGCATCGAGCGGCGCGACTGCACCTGGCCGACGTACACCACCTCGCCGCCCTCCAGCACCGCCAGGTTGGCGGTCTCGCCGGTGGCCTCCATGAGCTCGGCCAGGTACGGGCGGGCCCAGCTGCCGAGCAGCCGGCCGGCCGTCTCGCCGAGCCGGATCAGCCGGGGGCCGAGGGTGTAGCGGCGCGCGGTGTCCTGGCGGACATAGCCCTGCTGCACGAGGGTACGAACCAACCGGTGGATGGTCGGCATCGGGAGGCCGGACGTGGTGGAGAGCTCGCTGAGGGTGGCCACGCCGCCGGAGTCGGCCAGCGCCTCCAGGAGTTGGAAGGCGCGTTCGACGGACTGCACGCCGCCGCCCGCGCGGTCGGCGCCTGTCGTCGATGCTGGGTCGGGGGTCGCAACCACCGGCGTTTCCTTCACTGTCGGGGAGGAGTAGAGTCCCGGCGATCTCTTCAACAAACCGTTGAAATTCTGTATCGCGGAAACTAGTCTCCACCTTACAGAATCGAACTCGCCGACAGGCGGGTACCGATCGAGGAAGTTCCCTGAGGAAGTTCCCACCGGAGCTCCCTCCGCCAGGCTCAACCGTCTTAGGAGTGTCCTGCTCATGGCTGCAGATCAGGGGCCCGTCGGCGCCTCGCCCGCCGCTCCGGTCGTCACTGTCGCCGGTCCTCGCGTCCCCCGGGCGGAGGAGGTGCTCACTCCGGAGGCGCTCGCCTTCGTCGCCGGGCTCCATCGGGCCTTCGAGGGGCGCCGACAGGAGCTGCTGGCCGGGCGGAAGGCCCGCCGCGCCGAGATCGCCGCCACCGGCACGCTGGACTTCCGCCCCGACACCGCCGACATCCGGGCCGGGGACTGGAAGGTCGCCGAGGCGCCCCGCGCCCTCCAGGACCGCCGGGTCGAGATCACCGGGCCGACCGACCGCAAGATGGTCGTCAACGCGCTCAACTCCGGGGCACGGATCTGGCTCGCGGACTTCGAGGACGCCACCTCCCCGACCTGGGAGAACGTGGTCGGCGGCCAGGTCAACCTGACCGACGCCTTCGAGGGCCGGATCGACTTCACCGGCGCGGCCGGCAAGGCGTACACCCTCAAGCCCGCCGCCGAGCTCGCCACCGTCGTGGTCCGCCCCCGCGGCTGGCACCTGGACGAGAACCACCTGCTGGTCGACGGCACCCCGGTGGCCGGCGCGTTCGTCGACTTCGGCCTCTACTTCTTCCACAACGCCGCCCGGCTGCTGGCCAAGGGCGCCGAGGACCCCAACTCCGGCCCGTACTTCTACCTGCCGAAGACCGAGGGCCACCTCGAGGCCCGGCTGTGGAACGACGTGTTCACCCACGCCCAGGCCGAACTCGGCATCCCGCACGGCACGATCCGGGCGACCGTGCTGATCGAGACCATCACCGCCGCGTTCGAGATGGACGAGATCCTCTACGAGCTGCGCGACCACGCGGCCGGCCTCAACGCCGGGCGCTGGGACTACCTGTTCTCGATCGTCAAGAACTTCCGCGACGCCGGCGAGCACTACATCCTGCCGGACCGCAACACCGTCACCATGGCCTCGCCGTTCATGGCCGCCTACACCCGGCTGCTGGTGCGGACCTGCCACCGGCGCGGCGCCCACGCGATCGGCGGCATGGCCGCGTTCATCCCGAGCCGCCGCGACCCGGAGGTCAACGCGGCCGCGCTGGAGAAGGTCAAGGCGGACAAGGACCGCGAGGCCGGGAACGGCTTCGACGGCTCCTGGGTCGCCCACCCCGACCTGGTGCCGGTCGCCCGGGCCTCCTTCGACGCGGTGCTCGGCGAGCGGCCCCACCAGAAGGACAACCCCGGCCCGGCCGAGCCGGTGACCGCCGCCCAGCTCCTCGACATCGCCGGAGCCGGCGGCACCTGCACCCGCGCGGGGCTGCACAACGCCGTCCAGGTCGGCATCCGCTACATCGAGGCCTGGCTGCGCGGGCTCGGGGCCGTCGGCATCTTCAACATGATGGAGGACGCCGCCACCGCCGAGATCTCCCGCTCGCAGATCTGGCAGTGGATTCACAACGGGGTCGTGCTGTCCGACACCGGCGAGAAGGCCACCGCCGACCTGGTCCGCTCCCTGGTCGCCGCGGAGCTGGCCGAACTCCTCGCCGAGCTGGGCGAGGAGGCCTACGGCGCCGGCCGCTGGCCGGAGGCCGCCCGGCTCTTCGAACAGGTCGCCCTGGCCGAGGAGTTCGTGGACTTCCTGACCCTCCCCGCGCTCCCGCTGCTGGGCTGATCCCGACCTGCCCGCCGGAGCCCGCCCGGCTGCGGTGCGCCGGCGGTCCACCACTCCGTTCCGTACGGCGACGAATCCCACCTGTCCTCTCGTCGCCGTACGGAACGGTCTTGTCCACGTAAGGAGTTCACCCATGGCGCGCATGTTCTTCAACGGCCAGGCAATGGTCGGCGGTCCCTTCCACGCGAAGGTCGCCGACTCGCTGATCGGGCCGGCCAGGACCGCCCCCGGCTACCGCTTCTTCTCCATCGACCACAGCGGCGGTACGGACGTCTGCCCGGGACTGCTGGCCGACCCGGAGGCGGACACCGCCATCGAGGGCGAGCTGTACGACATCCCCCTGGAGCGGCTGCGGGACGTCATCCTGCCGGGGGAGCCGCGGGAGCTGGAACTGGGCGTCATCGAGCTGGAGGACGGCTCCGCGTGCCTGTCCATGCTGCTCTCCCGGGGCGAGCTGGAGCGCGGCGTCCACCGGGAGATCACCCACCACGGCGGCTGGCGCGCCTACCTGGCGTCGATCGGGCGCACGGCCTGACGACTGCCGCCGGGTGCGCCGGCAGCCCCGGACCCTCGCCGTGGGTCCGGGGCTGCGGTCCGCGCACCGGTGACGGCGAACAGACGACAGAGAACAGCTGACAGATAACAGATAACAGATGACGAAAGTTGTCATCTGTCCGCCGCTGTCGTCCGTCCGTCGCCCCGAGGTGCGCGGAGCCCGGGGGCGCACCGTCCCTGGGCGCCCCCGGAGTACGGGGTGGGCGTCGAACCGGCCCCGGACCGGACCGAACCGGCGCTAGACCGGACCGACCCAGACCGGACCGGCCCTAGACCGGACGCGCCGCCAGCTCGCGGGCGGCGCGGGCGCAGTCGCGTGCGATCCGGTCCTCGTTGACGGTGGTCAGCTGCCCCTTCTCGACCACCGCGTTGCCGTTGACGAACAGCACCGACAGCGGCGGCAGCGCGCCGAAGGTGAGCGCGGCGACCGGGTCGGCGATGGACGAGTGCATGACCCCGTCGATCTTCCACAGCGCCAGGTCGGCGAGCTTGCCGACCTCGATCGAGCCGATCTCGTCCTGCCGGCCGAGCACCCGGGCGCCGCCCATGGTGCCCAGGCGCAGCGCCTGCCGCCCGGTCAGCGCGGCGGGGGAGCCGTGCAGCCGGTTGATCAGCAGGGCGTTGCGCAGCTCCGTACCCAGCTCGCCGGACTCGTTGGAGGCGGTGCCGTCCACCCCGAGCCCGACCGGGACGCCGGCCCGGAGCATGTCGGGCACCCGCGCGATCCCGGCCGCCAGGCGGGCGTTGGAGGACGGGCAGTGGGCGACGCCGGTGCCGGTCTCGGCGAACTTGGCGATGTCGGAGTCGTTCATGTGCACGCAGTGCGCCATCCAGACGTCCTCGCCGAGCCAGCCCACCGATTCGAAGTAGTCGGTCGGCCCCATGCCGAACAGCTCCTTGCAGAACGCCTCCTCCTCGGCCGTCTCCGAGCCGTGGGTGTGCAGCCGGACGCCCTTGCGGCGGGCGAGTTCGGCGGACTGCCGGAGCAGGTCGGTGGAGACGGAGAAGGGCGAGCAGGGCGCGAGGGCGATGTGCAGCATCGAGCCGAAGGAGGAGTCGTGGTAGCGGTCCACGGCGGTCTCGGAGGCGGTCAGGATGTCGTCCAGCTCCTCGACCGCGTGGTCCGGCGGCAGCCCGCCGTCCTTCTTCGAGCGGTCCATCGAGCCGCGCAGCGCGGTGAAGCGCAGGCCGAGCTCCTGGACGGCCTCGATGGAGGCGCCGAGGATGTCGCCGCCGTCCTTCGGGAAGACGTAGTGGTGGTCCGAGGCGGTGGTGCAGCCGGACTTGAGCAGCGCGGCGGCGGAGCCCTGGCCGGCGGCGTGCACGAGCCGCTCGTCGATCCGCGCCCAGGTCGGGTAGAGGGCGACCAGCCAGTCGAACAGGATGTCGTCCTGGGCCAGGCCGCGGGTGATCCACTGGTAGAAGTGGTGGTGGGTGTTGACCAGGCCGGGGGTGGCCAGGTGGCCCTCGCCGTTGATCCGGCGCACCACGTTGTCCAGCCACGCGGGGGCGGGGCCGTCGCCCACCGCCTCGATGGTGTTGCCGAGGAGGACCACGTGGCCGCGGGCGTACTCGGTGTCGTTCGCGTCCACGGTGGCGATCGCGACGTTCTCGATCACGGTCCGCTGGTCGGTGGGCGGGGGCTGGACTGCCATGGCGTGACTCCTAGGGGGGAGGGCCGGGAGGGGTGCGCACCGTGGTGCGCGCCCCTCCCGGGGCCGGTCAGGACGGCGTCGCCGTCGGAACCGTGGGACCTGTCGGCATCGACGGCACCGACGGCACCGCGGGAGCGGTCGGAGCCGCCGGCACCGTCGCGTCGGAGCCCTGGCCGGGCCTGGAGCGACGGGCGGCCCCGACGTGGTGGAAGAGCAGGTTGAGCAGGACGGCCACCACGCAGCCGGCCGATATCCCCGAGTGCAGCAGGGTCCGGGCGGCCTCCGGGAAGGAGTCGTAGAACGTCGGCGCGGCGATCGGGACGATGCCGACCCCGAGCGAGACGGACACCAGGATGGTGTTCGACCCGGACTCCATGCCGGCCTCCGCGAGGGTGCGGATGCCGCTGGCCGCGACCGTGCCGAAGAGCACGATCCCGGCGCCGCCGAGGACGGGCTGCGGCACCAGGGAGACGACCGAGCCCAGCACGGGGAACAGCCCCAGCAGGACCAGGATGCCTCCGCCGGCCGCGACCACGAAGCGGCTGCGGATCTTCGTCAGCGCCACCAGCCCGATGTTCTGGGCGAAGGCGCTGGCGGCGAAGCCGTTGAAGACGGGGCTGAGCGCGGTGGCCAGGCCGTCGGCCCGCAGGCCGGCGGCGAGGGTGGGTTCGTCCGCCTCGCGGTCGACGATCCTGCCGAGGGCGAGCATGTCGGCGGTGGACTCGGTCATCGCGACCACCATGACGATGCACATCGAGACGATCGCGGCGGCGTCGAACACGGGCGCGCCGAAGTGGAACGGGGAGGGGAGCGAGAAGACCTTCGCGTCCTTGACCGCGCCGAAGTCGGCGAGCCCCAGCGGGAAGGCGATCAGGGTGCCGAACGCCAGGCCGATGAGCAGGGACAGCTGCTGCCAGAACCCGCGCAGCAGCCGGTTGCAGAGCACCACCGCGACGAGGGTGATCGCGGCGAGGCCGACGGCCCGCATGGAGCCGTACCCGGGGGCGCCCGGCGAACCGCCGCGCGCCCAGTTGACCGCCACCGGGAGCAGGGACACCCCGATGAGGGTGATCACGGTGCCCTGGACGACCGGGGGGAAGAACCGGATGAGCTTGCAGAAGTACGGTGCCGCGAGGAAGCACAGGAGCCCCGCGACGATCACCGCTCCGAAGATCACCGGGAGGGCCTCCTTCGGTCCTCCCGTCTTCTCGATGGAGCCCTTGGCGATGGCGATCATGGGCGCGACCCCCGCGAAGGAGACGCCGTTCACGAACGGCAGCCGCGCGCCGATCTTCCAGATGCCGAGGGTCTGGAGGAGGGTGGCCAGTCCGGCGGTGAACAGGCTGGCCGAGATGAGCAGGGCGAGTTCGGCGGGGGAGAGCCCGACGCCGGCGCCGACGATGAGCGGGGGTGCGACGACCCCCGCGTACATCGCGGCGACGTGCTGGAGTCCGGTGGAGAACAGCTTCACCGGGGGCAGCAACTCGTCCACGGGATGGGTTCCGGGCCGGGGCGGCACGCCGGTGCGGTGCGCCGGCGTGCCGTCCGGGTCCTGCGTTCTCTCCGGGGTGGAACCGCCGTCTGTACTGGTGGTGTTGCTGGGTGCCATGTCGAGCCCCTCTTGTGCCCGTGGCTCCCGGCGCGCCCGTGGCGCTGGAGTGCGGCTGGTGCTGGTGCTGGTACGACCGGGGGCGGGACGGCGGTGCAAGGATCCCTCGGCCGGGCTCTCCAGTGCCCCGGGCCGGCCGCCGCGAGGCAGACACGAACTCCGGTGGGTGGGGGTGGAGGTGGAGAAGAACTACTGGTGCGGGTGGTGCCTGGTGATGGGGCCGGTGGGGCGGCCCGCCCGGCCGTCCGGCCCGTGGGGACCGGGGGATGCGGCGATTCCGGGCGGCGTCCACCTGGTGGTGCGGGTGCTGAGGGTGGTGAGGGTGGGGGAGGTCAGGCGACCGGGATGACCGGGACGACGCCCTCGCGGTGCACGGTGCCCTCGATCAGGCCGTACATGCGGTCCGCGGCGAAGTAGACCTCGTTCTCGTTCTTGAGGCCGAACGGCTCCAGGTCGACCAGGAAGTGGTGCTTGTTCGGCAGTTCGAGGCGGACCTCGTCCACCTCGGCGCGGTTGTTGAGGACCCGGGTGCCCATCGCGTGCAGGGTCTGCTGCAGCGAGTAGGAGTAGGTCTCGGCGAACGCCTCCAGCAGGTGCCGCTTCACGTGGGTGTAGGAGCGGTTCCAGTTGGGCTGGGCCTCGCCGTCCCGGCCGCTGTAGCCGAACTTCCAGCGGGCGGTGACCTGGGTGGCGAGGATGCGGTCGTACGCTTCCTGGAGGGTGGTGTAGCCGTCCTTGATGTAGCCCCAGAACTCCGAGTTGGTGGAGTTCATGACGACCAGGTCCTTCAGGCCGGATATGACCTGGACGGACTCCCCGTCGTAGACGATCTCGCTGGTGCGGACCTCCTGGCCGTTGCGGACGAAGGAGTGGCCGACCTCCTCCGAGCCGATGAAGCGGGCCGAGCTGTCCGGCGTCCGGATCCGGTCCCAGGAGTACTCCTCGATCCGGATCCGGGCGCTGTGCACGACGCCGCGCTCGGTGTCGTCGACGAAGTGGCGGGCCAGGAGGATGCCGAACGCCTCGGCCGACTCGATGCCGTGCTCCTTGGCGAAGGCGTAGACGGTGTTCTTGGTGGTGTCGGTGGGAAGGCAGTTGGCGTTGGACCCGGTGAGGTGGACGTCCTCGAACTCGCCGCGGAGCGAGACCGAGACGTTCAGGTCCTTGATCTCGTGCCGGGTGGAGTCGCGGTGGATCCGGACGATGCGGTTCTCCGCCTTGCCGTACTGGTTCTGACCGAGCACGTGGGCCATGACGTGGCTCCTAAGCTTTCCAGGTCGGTCCACTAGCTTCCGCGGTAGACCGAGTATCCGAACGGGTTGAGCAGCAACGGCACGTGGTAGTGGTGCTGTTCGGGCGCGACCGTGAAGACGATCGAGACCTCGGGGAAGAACGGCGGCTCGGCGGACGCGGACGCGGAGTACGCGCCGGTGTCGAAGAGCAGCCGGACGACCGAGCCCGCCTCCACGGCCGGCAGGTCCTTGACCCGGCCGTCGGAGTCCGTGGCGGAGGTGCCGAGCACCTGCCAGCCACCCTCGGTGTGCAGTGCGAGCTCGACCGGGACGCCCTCGGCCGGTCGGCCGAGGCTGGTGTCGAGCACGTGGGTGGAGATGCCAGTCATGAGTGAAGTGACCTTACTGATGGCAGAAGTGATGGTGCGTCAGCATCAGTGGATGCCGGAAGTGTCTGGCAAGGAGAACGAGAGAAAGCGCGATATGACGATGCGTCAGGAGACGTCGAGCAGGCGGTCGAGCCGGATGTCGTTGATCTTGCGCAGCTCCCCGCGGACGATCTCCGCCTCGGTGGCGGCGTCGTTGGGGTGGCGTTCGCGCAGGGCGGCGAGCATGCCGACCGCGGTGCGGCCGGTCGCGCAGATCAGGAACACGTGGCCGAACTTGGCCTCGTAGGCGGCGTTGGCCTCGTGCAGCGCGTCGAGGACCGCCTGGTCCACGCCCTGGATGCCGGCCTGTTCGCGCTCGGAGACGGCGTCGCCGGCCGTCGGCCTGCCGATCCGGGCGTGGCCGGCCATCGCGTCGCGCAGGTCCTCGGTTGTCAGTGACGCCATGGCCGCCGCGTTGGCGGCGAGCAGGGTGTCGCGGTCGGACCAGGGCCGGGCCGCGGCGACCGCGGCGGCCCAGCGGGGGCTGGAGCAGACCTCCAGCAGGATCCGTTCCAGTGCCGCGGCATCGGTCGCGGCCAGGACGTCAAGGGTGTGGGGGTGGTTGGTCACGGGTGGACCTCCTGAAGAGTGGTGCCACCCGGAAAAGCTAGATCGGCCCCACCCGGCCGTCAACACTTTGTTGAACGGTTGGTGGTTACGTTTTGAACCGGGCCCCGATGCCGGGCCCTTTCGTGTGCGATTCGCCAAGTGTGCCCCGCCGCAGGCCGATCCGGTCCTGTCGTGTCGGCGGGGTCACCCGTTCGGAAGCCCCCGGGGCGGGGGCGCGCACGTGCCCCGGAGGGCGTCGAGCCGGAGTGTCAGGACGACTTCGCGCCGTCCTGGCGGTTCAGGTAGTTGTACACGGTGAAACGGCTGACGCCCAGGGCGGAGGCGACGGTCTCCACGCCGTGGCGGACGGTGAAGGCGCCGCGCTCCTCCAGCAGGGCGACGACCCGCTGCTTCTCCAGGCGGTCGAGCTCGGCCAGCGGGCGGCCGTCGAACTGCCGGGTCATCTCGGCGAGCAGCCGGTCCAACGCGCTGCTCAGGTGCGGCAGTCGGACGGCCAGGGCCGGGGTGCCCTCCCACTCCAGGACCACGTCGTCGGGCTTCGCCTCGTCCAGCGGGACGTGCGTCGCGCCGACCGCGGCCAGCAGCGGCTTCACCGCCGCGGCGAGCGGGTGTTCCACGTTCTCGGTCACGGCGTACCGTCCTCCTCGCCCAGCACGCTGACCTGGACCGAGATCCGGGTCGCCCCGGCGTCCAGGGTCTCCTTGAGCAGCTTGGTCACCGCGGCGAGGACCTGCTCGGCCCCGCCCTCGGCACCGGTGCCGAAGGGGCCGACCGAGACGTCCAGGCCGGCGTCGTCGACCACCCGGCGAGCCGCCGCGGCGTGCTCCGGGAACGTGTCCAGTTCGAACGGTTCTGTCGTGAACTCCACCATCAATCGCACGGGGTCACTGTAGCGAGCGGGGGTGCGGGCGGGCAGGGGTCGGGGGATCGAACGGTCCGGCCCCCGCGGACGGCGCGCCGCCGGTGTGGCCTCGGTGTGCCCTCGGGACTGCCCCGGCGTGCCCTCGGGGCGCCCGGCAGGGCCCCTCGGGACTGCTTCAACAAAATGTTGCGACTCCCTTGACACCCGCTCGGCGGGCCGGAGATGCTTCCACCACACAGAATCCCTCTTCCGGATCGTGGAAGTTGCGGATGAAGGAAGAGAGATGAGAGGTGAGCGACGTGACGGCGGCTGCCAAGCACGGCTTCACGGTCAACCTGTCGATCCTGTTCGGCGAACTGCCGCTCCTGGAGCGCCCCGTCGCGGCCGCCGCGGCCGGCTTCACCGCCGCCGAACTGTGGTGGCCCTTCGGCGCGGAGCATGACCCCTCGCAGGCCGAACTGGACGCGTTGCGCAAGGCGTTCACCGACGCCGGCGTGCGGCTCACCGGCCTCAACCTCCTGGACGACCTGAGCAAGGGCGCCCGCGGAACCGTCTCGGTGCCCGCCGAGCGGGACCGCTTCCGCGCCAACCTCCCGGTCGCCGCCGAACTCGCCGCCTCGCTCGGCGCCACCGCGCTCAACGCGCTGTACGGCAACCGGGTCGAGGGCGTCGACCCGGCCGAGCAGGACGCGCTCGCGCTGGAGAACCTGGTGCTCGCCGCGCGGGCCGCGCACGGGATCGGCGCCGTCCTGCTGATCGAGGCCCTGAACAGGGCCGAGTCGCCGGACTACCCGCTGGTCTCGGCCGCCGCCGCGGTCGAGGTGGTCGACCGGGTCAACGCCGCCACCGGCCTCGGGAACGCCAGGTTCCTCTGCGACCTGTACCACCTGGCCAGGAACGGCGAGGACCTGGCGGCGGTCATCGACACCCACGCCGACCGCATCGGCCACGTGCAGATCGCCGACACCCCGGGCCGCAACGAGCCCGGCACCGGCGAGCTGGACTTCGAGGACCTGTTCGCCCGGCTCACGGCCGCGGGCTACGCGGGCTCCATCGGTCTGGAGTACCGCCCCTCCGGCGGCGTCAGCGCCGACAGCTTCGGGTGGCTGCCGCGCGAGCTGCGCGCCGCCCAGTAGCGGAGCCGCCCGGCGGCGCGCCGCCGGGCAGTGCCCGGTTCGAGCGGCGGGCAGCGCACCGCCGACCCACCCGACCTCCCACCCGCACACGTAAGGAACTCGACGCGATGAGCCGCAAGATCGCCTTCATCGGCCTCGGCATCATGGGCAGCCCGATGGCCGCCAACCTGGTCAAGGCCGGCCACCACGTCACCGGCTTCAACCTCACCCGGCCGCCGATCGACGCCCTGGTCGCGCTCGGCGGCCACGGCGCCGGCAGCATCGCGGAGGCGGTCAGGGACGCCGAGGTGGTCATCACCATGGTCCCGGCCGACCCGCAGGTCGAGCAGGTCGTCCTGGGGGAGGGCGGCGTGCTGGAGAACGCCAGGCCCGGCACCCTGGTGATCGACATGTCCTCGATCACCCCGCAGACCTCGATCAGGGTCGAGGCCGCCGCCAGGGAGAAGGGTGTCCGCACCCTGGACGCCCCGGTCTCCGGCGGTGAGGCCGGCGCCGTCGAGGCCGTCCTGTCGATCATGGTCGGCGGTGCGGCCGAGGACTTCGCCGAGGCCAGGCCGCTGTTCGACGCGCTGGGCACCACGGTCGTCCACGTCGGCCCGGCCGGCGCCGGCCAGACCGTCAAGGCCGCCAACCAGCTGATCGTCGCGGTCAACATCCAGGTGCTCGCCGAGGCCGTGGTGTTCCTGGAGAACGCCGGCGTCGACCTCGCGGCCGCGCTGGACGTGCTCGGCGGCGGCCTGGCCGGCTCCACCGTGCTCAACCGCAAGCGGGCGAACATGCTGAACCGCGAGTTCGCCCCCGGCTTCCGGATCGACCTGCACCACAAGGACATGGGCATCGTCACCGACGCCGCCCGCGCCGTGGGCGCCGCGCTGCCGGTCGGCGCCGTGGTGGCCCAGCTGGTCGCCTCCGCCCGGGCCAACGGCGACGGCTCGCTCGACCACTCGGCGCTGCTGCGCGGCGTCGAGCGGCTCTCCGGGCGCGAGGTCGCGTAACCGCCGGGGGCTCCCGCGCGGAGCCCCCGGCCCCGAACTCCTCCTGGTGGCGTGTACCTATCCGGTCGTGCCCGCGCCGCCAGGAGGCCGGACCCGACCGGCGTGCGGGCCGGGGCTCATCCGCCCGCCCGTCGGTCGATCCAGGCCGGTGACGCGTACGTCCCCCTGGGGGCACTTCGGTCGTGCCTGGTACGCGTCGCCAGGGCCCCTCCCCGCCGAGGGGAGCCCCTCGTACGTCGGAAGCGGGACGGGGGGAACGGCGGGGAGGGGCGCACCCTCCTGGAGCGGGCCGCTCCGGACACCACGGTCACCCTCGACCGCTCCGGCCGCCTCGGCCTCCCCGGCCGCCCCGGCCGAGGCGCTGGCCACCCGGAGCACCCGGGCCCATGCTGGACGCACGTCAGCCGGACGCACGTCCCGGAACCACCGCCAGACCCGTACGGAAGCGAGGAGCGCGCCATGCCCCCCACCCCCCACCAGGGCCATGTGGTCGTCGCCCCCGACAAGTTCAAGGGCAGCCTGGAGGGTGCCGAGGCGGCGGCCCGGATCGCGGCTGGCATCCGGCGCGCCGCGCCCGGCACCGAGGTGCGCGAACTGCCCGTCGCCGACGGCGGAGAGGGCACCCTGGCCGCCGCGCTCGCGGCCGGCTTCAGCCGGGTCCCGGCCAAGGTGGCCGGCCCGACCGGCCTGCCGGTGGACGCCGCGCTGGCCGTCCGGGACGACACCGCCGTGGTCGAGCTGGCGCAGGCCTCCGGCCTCGCCCGGCTGCCCGGCGGCCGCACCGCCCCGCTCGCGGCCGGGTCCTACGGAGTCGGCCAGTTGATCGCCAAGGCGGTCTCGCTCGGCGCCAAGCGGATCGTGCTGGGCCTCGGAGGCAGTGCCTGTACGGACGGCGGCGCCGGCATGGTGCAGGCGCTCGGGGCACGGCTGCGCGATGCCGGCGGCGCCGAACTGCCGCCCGGCGGCGCCGCGTTGCGCCGGCTCGCGGAGATCGACCCCGGCCCGCTGGCCGAGGCCCTGGGCGGGGTCGAGGTCGTGGTGGCCTGCGACGTGGACAACCCGCTGCTCGGGCCGCGCGGCGCCGCCGCCGTCTACGGCCCGCAGAAGGGCGCCGACGGCGGGGACCTGGTGGTGCTGGAGGCGGGGCTGACCCGGTTCGCCGACCTGGTCGCCGAGGCCACCGGGCGGGACGTCCGGGAGGCGCCCGGCGCCGGCGCCGCGGGCGGCGTGGGTTTCGCCGCCCTGGCCCTGCTCGGCGCGACCATGCGCCCCGGCATCGAGCTGCTGCTCGACCTGCTGGGCTTCGACGGGGCCGTGCGCGGGGCACGCCTCGTCGTGACCGGGGAGGGGTGTCTGGACGCCCAGACGCTCCACGGCAAGGCCCCGGCCGGAGTCGCAGCGGCGGCCGCCCGGGCGGGGGTCCGGGTGGCCGCGGTGGCGGGCCGGCTGGAGCTCTCCGAGCCCGAGTGGCGGGCCGCCGGCTTCGCCGCCGCGATCGCCCTGACCGACCTGGCCGAGCGGCCGGGGGAGAGCATGACCAGGGCCGCCGAGCTGGCCGAACTCGCGGGGGAGCGGCTGGCCGAGGAGCTCCTGTCGCACTGAACCCCGGTGCGTGCGCGACCTTCCCGCGCGGTGATCCCTCGGACGTTCCTCCATTGACGTTTTGTTGAAGGCGGGCCTAGGCTCCCGGCAATCCCTCGCCTCCCCCGTGTTCCGACACCCTCGACTCCCAGGATCCGGAGGTCCCCCATGCCTTTCAGCCAGCCGACGGTGATCCGCTCCCGGCGGGCGGTCCTGCCCGACGGCGAGCGCCCCGCGGACGTGCTGATCCAGGACGGGAGGATCGCCCGGACGGCCCCGTACGGCTCGCTCGCGGCCCGCGAGGGCGAGCTCGTCGACCTCGGCGACACCGCCCTGCTGCCGGGCCTGGTCGACACCCACGTGCACGTCAACGAGCCCGGCCGCACCGAGTGGGAGGGCTTCGCCACCGCCACCCGGGCCGCCGCGGCCGGCGGCGTCACCACGGTCGTCGACATGCCGCTCAACTCGATCCCGCCCACCACCACGGTGGCGGGGCTGGCGCTCAAGCGGAAGGCCGCCGACGGCCAGGCCTGGGTGGACCTCGGCTTCTGGGGCGGCGCCGTCCCCGGCAACGTGGCCGACCTCGAACCGCTGCACCAGGCAGGGGTGTTCGGCTTCAAGAGCTTCCTCGCCCCCTCCGGGGTGGACGAGTTCCCGCACGTCGAGGCCGCCGACCTGGAGGCGGCGCTGGCCGAGCAGGCCAGGATCGGGGCGTTGGCGATCATCCACGCCGAGGACCCGGCCGTGCTCGCCGCCGCCCCGCAGCAACCCGGCGTCCACTACCGGGACTTCCTGGCCTCCCGGCCCGCCGACGCGGAGACCGCGGCCGTCGCCCGGCTGCTCGACACGGCCCGGCGCACCGGTGCCCGGGTGCACGTCCTGCACGTCTCCTCGGCCGCGGTGCTGCCGCTGCTGCGGCAGGCCCGCGAGGACGGCGTACGGGTGACCGCCGAGACCTGTCCGCACTACCTGACCCTCGCGGCCGAGCAGGTGCCGGACGGCGACACCGCCTTCAAGTGCTGTCCGCCGATCCGCGACGAGTCCAACCGGGACGCGCTCTGGGAGGCCCTGGGCCGCGGCGAGTTCATCGCCGTCGTCTCCGACCACTCGCCGTCCACCCCCGACCTCAAGCTGCTGCCCGAGTACGGCGGCAGCGGCGACTTCGCGGCCGCCTGGGGCGGGATCGCCTCGCTCCAGCTGGGCCTGCCGGCCGTCTGGACCGAGGCCCGCCGACGCGGCCACACCCTGGCCGACGTGGTGCGCTGGATGTCCGCCGGACCGGCCGAACTGGTCGGCCTGAGCGGCACCAAGGGCGCCATCGCCGCCGGCCACGACGCGGACCTGGTCGCCTTCGACCCGGACGGCGGGTTCGCCGTCCGCGCGAGCGGGCTGCACCACCGCAACCCGGTGACCCCGTACGCGGGCCGGACCCTCACCGGCGCGGTGCGCGCCACCTGGCTGCGCGGCCGCGAGGTGGACCCGGCGGCCCGCCCCTTCGGCCGGCAGCTCGCCCGGCCGCAGGCCGACCCCACCCGCTTCACCACCGCCACCCCCATCCCGTCCGAACGCGCCTAAAGGAGAGTCAGTGACCACTGCCGACACCCCGAGTGCTCCCTTCACCGAGCTGGTCGACCTGGCCTCCCGACTGCTCGGGGCGGGCGTCGTCGCCACCAACGAGGACACCTTCGCGGACGCCGAGAACCTGCTGGTCGCCAAGCCGGCCGCGTTCCGCCCGCACACCTTCGGCCACAAGGGCCAGATCATGGACGGCTGGGAGTCCAAGCGCCGCCGCGGCGTCTCCGCCGACCAGCCGCACCCCACCGACGAGGACCACGACTGGGCGATCGTCCGGCTCGGCGCCGCCGGGGTGGTCCGCGGCGTGATCGTGGACACCGCCCACTTCACGGGCAACTACCCGGAGACGGCCTCGGTCGAGGCCGCGTCCGTCCCCGGCCACCCCTCGCCCGAGGAGCTCCAGGACGCCGAGTGGACCACGATCGTGCCGCGCACCGCGCTCAACGGCGACACCGCCCACGAGTTCGCCGTCACGGACGGCACCCGCTACACCCACGTACGGCTGAACATCTTCCCGGACGGCGGGGTCGCCCGGCTGCGGGTGCACGGCGAGGTGCTGCCCGATCCGCGCGAACTGGACGGCCTCACCTTCGACCTGGCCGCCCAGGAGTACGGCGGCGTGGCCGAGGCGGCCTCCGACCGCTACTTCTCCTCCCCGCACAACCTGAACGCTCCCGGCCGCGCCTCCGTCATGGGCGACGGCTGGGAGACCCGGCGTCGGCGCGACAAGGCCAACGACTGGGTGCAGATCGCCCTGGCCGGGGGCGGTGAGGTCCTGGCCGCCGAAGTGGACACCTCCTACTTCGTCGCCAATGCCCCCGGCTGGGCCGACCTGATCGGCTTCGACGCCTCGACCGGGGTCGACCCGGCCGACGGCGAGTGGTTCGAACTCCTGCCCCGCACGCGGCTCCAGCCCGACACCCGGCACCGCTTCCGGCTCGCCGCCGGCCGCCCGGTGACCCACGTGCGCATCAACGTCCACCCGGACGGCGGCCTCGCCCGCCTCCGGCTCACCGGCCGCCTCACCGGGGCCGGCCGCGCGGCCCTCGCGCTGCGCTGGTTCAACGCCCTCCCGGCCGCCGAGGCCGTCGCGGCCCTCACCCGGGCCGGTCTCACCGCCGACGAGGCCGCCGCGCTGACCGCCGCCCGCCCGGCGGCCGACCCGGCCGCGGCCGCGGCCGCGACCGTCGTCCGGAGCCTGCTCGGAAACTGACGACCCATCGGATCCGCTCGTCGGGAACCCCAGGGAACCTTTTCCGGCGAACGGATCTGATGATCCGTCACTTCACTCTCCACGCACCGCGCTTATCGACACCTGAAGGACCCTCCATGCCCAAGATCCTGACCACGGAGTCCGGCGCCCCGGTCGCCGACAACCAGAACTCGGCCTCGGCCGGCGAGTACGGTCCGCTGCTGATCCAGGACCAGCACCTGCTGGAGAAGCTGGCCCGGTTCAACCGCGAGCGCATCCCGGAGCGCGTGGTGCACGCCCGAGGCTCCGGCGCGTACGGCTACTTCGAGGTCACCGACGAGGTCGCGCGGTACACCCGGGCGGGCTTCCTCTCCGAGGTCGGCAAGCGCACCGAGGTCTTCCTGCGCTTCTCCACCGTGGCCGGCAACCTGGGCGCCAGCGACGCGGTGCGCGACCCGCGCGGCTTCGCGATCAAGTTCTATACCGAGGAGGGCAATTACGACCTCGTCGGCAACAACACCCCGGTGTTCTTCATCAAGGACCCGATCAAGTTCCCCGACTTCATCCACTCGCAGAAGCGCGACCCGTACACCGGCGTGCAGGAGGCGGACAACGTCTGGGACTTCTGGGCCCACTCGCCGGCCTCGACCCACCAGATCACCTGGCTGTTCGGTGACCGCGGCATCCCGGCCTCCTACCGCCACATGAACGGCTACGGCTCGCACACCTACCAGTGGGTCAACGCCGACGGCGACGCCTACTGGGTGAAGTACCACTTCAAGACCAACCAGGGCATCCGCTGCCTGGACGGCGACCAGGCCGCCGAGGTGGTCGGCGGCGACGCCGACTCGCACCAGCGCGACCTCCACCAGGCCATCGAGCGCGGGGTGTTCCCGTCCTGGACCCTCTACGTCCAGTTGATGCCGGTCGCCGAGGCCGCGGACTACCGCTTCAACCCCTTCGACCTCACCAAGGTGTGGCCGCACGCCGACTACCCGCTGGTCAAGGTCGGCCGCCTGGTGCTCAACCGGAACCCGGAGAACGTCTTCGCCGAGGTCGAGCAGGCCGCGTTCTCGCCGAACAACTTCGTGCCCGGCATCGGCCCGTCCCCGGACAAGATGCTCCAGGGCCGCCTGTTCGCCTACGCGGACGCCCAGCGCTACCGCCTCGGCGTCAACCACACCCAGTTGCCGGTGAACGCCCCGCGCGCCACCGAGGCCGCCAACTACGGCCGGGACGGCCAGATGGCCGCCAACAGCGCCGGCCGCGGCAGGAACTACGAGCCCAACTCGTACGACGGCCCGGCCCAGACCGGCGACGCGACGGCCGCGCCGGTCAAGGTGACCGGCCACACCGGCACCTACACCACCCCGGCGCACACCAAGGACGACGACTTCTTCCAGGCCGGCGAGCTGTACCGGCTGATGTCGGAGGGCGAGAAGACCCGCCTGGTCGGCAACATCGCGGGCTTCCTGGCGCAGGTCTCGCGCGACGACGTGGTGGAGCGGAACCTCGCCCACTTCCACGCCGCCGACGAGGAGTACGGCGCCCGACTGGCCGCCGCCGTCGCCAAGTTGCGCGCGGGCGACGAGGGCTGACCCGCCCGCACCGTCCGCACCACCCTCCGCACCGCCACCCTCGCGGCCGCCGGGCCCGTACCCGGCGGCCACGGAACGGGCCCCTCCTCCCGGGCAGTGGGGGAGGGGCCCGTCGCGTCCGCCCAGGTCGGCCGGTGGGCCTGCACGGATTGTCCACGGATATGTACGGACGGCAGTCGTCGGAGCCGCCGGGTCGATAGGCTGGTGTGCGCCCGCGGTCGCTCCGTGGGGGGACATCGGAAGGGGACGACATGTCGACACCAGCCCCGGGTCGTCACGCCGCGCTTGACCAGGGTCCGACGGGCCCGTTCACCTCCCTGCAGCACGCCCTCAGACTGCTGGAGGCGGTCGACCGCCACTCCGACGGAGCCACCCTGGTGGCCCTCGCCCGGGAGACCTCGCTCGGGCTGCCGACCGTGCGCCGGCTCGCCGAGATCCTGGAGGTCGAGGGCTACCTCCAGTGCCAGGACGGCGGTTGGCTGCTGGGCGGCACCTTCGCCCTGCTCGGCCAGCACAACCGGGAGCAGCTGGTGAAGGCCCGGCTCAACCGCAAGCTCGCCGAACTCCGGGACGAGTTGGGCGCCGCCGTGTACTTCACCCGGTACCACGACGGGGAGTTGTCGGTGGAGGCGGTCTCGGCCGCCGACTACGCCCCGGCCGTGCAGGAGTGGGTGGACTTCCGGGCCACCGCGCACGCCAGTGCGATCGGCAAGTGCCTGCTCGGCCAGCTGGACGCGGACGCCCGGCGCGACCACCTCTCCCGGCACCCGGTCGCCCGGCTCACCTCCCGCACCGTCGTCGACGCCGACCAGCTGATGCACCGGCTGGAGCGGCAGCCGGCCACGGTGCCGGTGCTGGACATCCAGGAGTACGCGCTGGGCACGGTGTGCGCGGCCGTGCCGATCACGGCGGGCAGCACGGTCGGCTGCCTGGCCACCTCGATGCCGGCGGACAACATCCACAAGCTGAAGGCCGCCGCCGAGCTGCTGGCGGCCCGGGCGGCGCCGCTGATGCTGGCGATGGCGGTCTGACGGCGGGGCGGCCGTCGCGCGCGTGACGTCGGGGAGGCCCTGCCGGGAGACCGGTGGGGCCTCCCGCGTTTCCCGCGTTTCCCCACGGTGTCCGATGGCGTCCGGCCGCGCGCGTCGCCCGACGGTGCGCGTCACTTATTAGACTCGATGTCGATAAGGGGTGCCGAACCCCTTGTCCCGATGGCTACCCGCGAGTACGTTTCCCTGGAGCCGAGCCGCCGCCCCCAGGTCAGGAGGGCCTGCCATGCCCCGTTCCACCCCCGTCCCCGCCCTCGCCGGGCCCGCCGCACGCGTGCACGAGAGCCTCGTGCTGGAGCCCCGGGACGTCCGCTTCGACTGGTCCCGGCTGCCGCTGCACTGGATCCCGGACGAGCCGATGGCCACCCACGTCATCAACGTGCTCCACCTGCTGCTGCCCGAGGGCGAGCGGTGGTTCGTCAAGGTGTTCAAGGAGGCGCTGCCGCTCATCCGGGACGAGCAACTGCGCGAGGAGGTCCTCGGGTTCATCGGCCAGGAGGCCATCCACGCCGAGGCGCACCAGGAGGTCCTGGACCACCTGCTCGGCCAGGGGCTCGACCCGCGGCCGTACGTCCGGCAGATCTCCTGGCTGTTCCAGCGCGTCCTCGGCGACAAGCCGGGGCTGTCGCCGGCCCGGCAGCGCGAGAACGTCATCGAGCGGGTCGCCTTCATCGCGGCGATCGAGCACTTCACCGCCTTCCTCGGCAACTGGGCGCTCAACTCCCCGGGCCTGGACCGCGCCAAGGCGGACCCGACGATGCTGGACCTGCTGCGCTGGCACGGCGCGGAGGAGGTCGAGCACCGCAGCGTCGCCTACGACCTGATGGTCCACCTGGACCCGGGCTACCTCCGCCGGGTGCGCGGAATGGCCGTCTCCGGGCCGCTGCTGGTCCACCTCTGGGTGCGCGGCGCCCGGTTCCTGCTCGCCGCCGACCCCACCCTGGCGGGGCGGCTCAAGCCCACCTGGCGGGAGGCCGGCCGGATCGCCAAGCGCGGACTGCTGCCGGACCCGGTCAAGTCGGTCCGCTCCGGGCTGCGCTACCTGCGGCCGGGCTACCACCCGACCCAGGAGGGCTCGTCCAGCCAGGCGCTGGGCTACCTCGCCGCCTCCCCGGCCGCCCGCGCGGCCGCCGGGCGCGGCTGACGCGGGCGACAGCCCCCTCTCCCCCCCTCACCCCAAGGACCCCGCCGGATGGACCCGCTCGCCCCGCCCCCCGACCTCTACGGCCGCCCCCGCGCCGACGGCTTCATGCGCCGGCTCACCGCCTTCGGCGACCGCTACTCCCCGGCCCTCGGCAGCCCCCTGCTGCGCCGCAACCCCCGGCGCCCGCTCAGCCGTCCCACCCCGCCGCTCCAGCTGGTCGTCGCCGAACGCCGCCGACCGGCCGCCGACGTCGTCGAGTTGCGGCTCGCCGACCCCTCCGGCGGCCCGCTGCCCGGCTGGCAGCCCGGCGCCCACCTGCGCCTCGTCCTGCCCTCCGGCCGCGAGCGCCACTACTCCCTCAGCGGCGACCCGGCCGACCGCGCCGCCTACCGCATCGCCGTCCGGCGGCTGCCCGAGGGCGGCGGCGGGTCCGTCGAGGTCCACGACGCCCTGCACCCCGGCACCCGGCTCACCGCCCGCCGCCCGCGCAACGGCTTCGCCTTCTGCGCCGAGCCCGCCGTCCTCCTGCTGGCCGGCGGCATCGGCGTCACCCCGCTGCTCCCGATGGCCCGCGAGGCGCAGCGGCACGGCCTGGACTGGCGCCTGGTGCACGTCGGCCGCAGCGCCGACACCCTCCCGTACACGGACGAGCTGCGCGCCCTCGACCCGCACCGGGTGGTGCTGCGCACCGACGACGAGCACGGCGGCGTCCCCACCGGCGCCGAACTGCTCGCCCACGCCCCGCGCGGCGCCGCCGTCTACTGCTGCGGCCCGGCCCCGATGCTCTCCGCCGTGCAGCGCGCCCTGGACGGCTCCCCGGCGGCCTCCCTGCACTTCGAGCGCTTCGGCGCCGCCCCGGTCACCGACGGCGAGCCGTTCGCCGTCCGACTCGGCACCGACGGCCCGACCCTCGACGTCCCCGCCGACCGCTCCGCCCTGGACGTGCTGTGCGAGGCCCGCCCGGACCTCCCGTACTCCTGCCACCAGGGCTTCTGCGGCACCTGCGAGGTCCGCCTGCTGGCCGGCTCGCCCGACCACCGGGACCGCCGGCTCACCCCCGAGCAGCGCGCCGCCGGCGCCCTGCTGCCCTGCGTCTCCCGGGCCGCCGACGGTGAGACCCTCGTGCTCGACCTCTAGAAGGAGCTCCGCCATGGCGAAAGCGACCCCCGTCTTCCGCTACACCGAGCGCGACCTCGCCCGCTTCCGCGAGACCCAGCAGCTCGCCTACCACTGCGCCGAACAGGTCGCCGCGTGGATCGAACCCGGCGTCACCGAGCGGCAGACCACCGCCGAGTTGCGCCGCCGCCTGGTAGCCGTCGGGGTGCAGGACTTCTTCCACGTCCCCTTCGCCTGGTTCGGCGACCGGACGGCGTTCCGGCACTTCCACACCCCGCTCCAGTTCTTCGCCGGCAACCGCCGGCTGGAGGAGGGCATGCCGTACGTGCTGGACTGCGCGCCCATGGTGGACGGCTACACCGCCGACATCGGCTACGGCGGCAAGGTCGGCGAGAACCGGGTCTGGGACCGGCTGGCCGCCGACCTGAAGGTCTACCGCGAGCTGATCCTCGCCGAGGTGCGGGCCCGCAGGCCGCTCGCCGAGGTGTACGCCGCGGTGGACGCCCAGATCGCCGCGCACGGCTACGACAACCGCCACCAGGTCTACCCGGGCCGGGTGATCGGCCACCAGGTCACCCGCAACACCGCGCGCGGCCCGGCCGGGGTGAACGTCTTCGGCTTCGGTGTGCGCACCCTCCAGACCCTCGGCCGCGAGCTCGTCACCGAGCGGCTGCACGGCCGTTCGCCGCTCTGGGCCGACGGGCGGTCGTCCCGGCACGCGCCCACCCCGGGGCTGTGGGCGGTCGAGCCGCACCTCGGCTTCCGGGGCGTGGGCATCAAGTTCGAGGAACTGCTGGTGGTCACCGAGGACGACGCCTACTGGCTCGACGACGACCTGCCGCACGTCCGCCGCTGGACCGCCGCCGCCACCGAGCCGGCCACCACGGAGCCGACCGCCGCCGAGCCGACCACCCTGGAGGCCACCCGATGACGTTCCCGACGAAGCCCCAGGCGCGGGCGAAGCCCCCGGTCCGCCGCCGGACCGTCCACTCCGGCGGCCTCCCGCTCGCCGTCTTCGAGCAGGGCGACCCGGCCGCCCCCACCGTCCTCCTCGTGCACGGCTACCCCGACACCCACACCGTCTGGGACGACATCGCCGCCGACCTCGCCCGCGACCACCACGTGGTCCGCTACGACGTGCGCGGCGCCGGGGAGTCGGCCGCCCCCGCCGACCGGTCCGGCTACCGCCTGGAGCACCTCGCCGAGGACCTGTTCGCCGTCGCCGACGCCGTCAGCCCCGACCGCCCGGTGCACCTGCTCGCCCACGACTGGGGCTCGATCCAGTCCTGGGAGGCCGTCACCGCACCCGGCGCCGAGCGCCGGATCGCCTCGTACACCACCCTGTCCGGCCCCAGCCTGGACCACATGGGCCACTGGCTGCGCCACCGGCTGCGCCGCCCCACCCCCCGCCACCTGGGGCAGCTGCTCCACCAGGGCCTGCACTCCTGGTACATCACCGCCTTCCACCTCCCCTACCTCGCCCCCGGCGTCTGGCGCCTCGGCCTGGCCCGGGCCTGGCCGAGGGTGCTGCGCGACCTGGAGCACGTCACCCCGCGCGCCGACCACCCGCAGCCCACCCTGCGGCGCGACGCGGTCCGCGGCATCGAGCTGTACCGGGCCAACTTCCGCCCCACCCTGGGCAGTCCGCGCGAGCGGCCGACCGAGGTGCCGGTCCAGCTGATCACCCTCACCCGGGACCGGTACGTCGGCACCTACCTCTCCGAGGGGCTGGAGCGCTGGGCGCCGAACCTGACCCGCAGGACGCTGCACGCCGGCCACTGGTCGGCGCTGCTGGAGAAGGGAGCCACCGTGGCCGGACTGGTCCGCGAGTTCACCACCCGCACCGACGAGGGCCGGGCCCGCCCCGAGGAGGGCGACGGCCGGCTGGTCGTGGTCACCGGCGGCGGCAGCGGCATCGGCCGGGCCACCGCGCTCGCCTTCGCCGAGGACGGCGCCCGGGTGGTGGTCTGCGACCTCGACCTCGCGGCCGCCGAGCGCACCGCCGAACTGGCCTCGCTGATCGGCCCGCCGGCGCACGCCTACCGGGTGGACGTCTCCGACGGCGCCGCGGTGGACGCCTTCGCGCAGACCGTCGCGGCCGAGCACGGGGTGCCCGACGTCATGGTCAACAACGCGGGTATCGGCCACTCCGGGACGTTCCTGCAGACCACCGAGAAGGAGTGGCAGCGGGTCCTGGACGTCAACCTCTGGGGCGTGATCCACGGCTGCCGCGCCTTCGGCACCCTGATGGCCGACCGCGGCCGGGGCGGCCACATCGTCAACGTCTCCTCCGCCGCCGCCTACCTGCCGTCCAAGGCGCTCACCGCCTACGCCACCAGCAAGGCCGCGGTGTTCATGCTCTCCGACTGCCTGCGCGCCGAGTTCGTCGGCCACGGCATCGGCGTCTCCACCATCTGCCCCGGCATCGTCAACACCAACATCACCCGCACCTCCACCTTCTCCGCCACCACCTCCACCGAGCAGGCCGCCAAGCAGGCCCGCGCCGCGAAGCTCTACGCCCGCCGCGGCTTCCCCCCGGAGAAGGTCGCCACCGCCATCGTGACCGCCGTCCGCACCGGCAGGCCCGTCGTCCCCGTCACCCCCGAGGCCAAGGCCGCCCGCTTCCTCTCCCGCCTCAGCCCCGGCCTGCTGCGCCTCGCCGCCCGCCTCAACATCACCTGACCGGGTGAACAACGGCCGATCGGGCCCCGTGGGGCCTGCGATATCGGATACGGTCGAACCCGATATCGCAGACCCCGCTTCGCTCGGGAGGTTGGTCATGGCCCGTACCGTGATGGACATCAACGACGACCTGCTGGCCGAGGCTGCGGAGATCTTCGGTACGACGACCAAGACCGCCACCGTCAACGCCGCTCTCGAGGATGCGGTGAAGCGTCGCAAGCGCCAGGTCTTCACGACCTGGCTCGAGGACGGTGGGCTGCCCGATCTCACCGGGCCGGTGGAAAAGGGTGAGTGAGCGCTCCACCGAGTGGGTCGTCCCGCCGGGGTCGGCGGACTGAGCGACGGCCGCTTGACGAGGTCCCTCCGGGGCTGTGAGAGCATCGAGGCCCATGGAGATGACAACGGCCCTGTGGTCCTTCGCCCTCGTCGTGGGGCTGCTCACGCTCACGCCCGGGCTCGACACGGCGCTGGTCCTGCGGACCTCCGCGTTGGGGCGGCGGCGGCAGGCGTGGGGGGTCGTGCTGGGGATCCAGACCGGGACGCTGATCTGGGGGACGCTGACCTCGGCCGGGGTGACGGCGCTGCTCACCGCCTCGCAGGTGGCGTACGAGGTCCTGCGGTGGGCGGGCGCGGCGTACCTGGTGTGGATGGGCATCGGGATGCTGCGCAACCGGGGCGGTGAGGCGGCGGTCGAGGAGGAGCCGGAGGACGGCGGGTTCGCGCACGGCTGGCGGCGGGGCACGCTGACCAATCTGCTGAACCCCAAGGTCGGGGTCTTCTACGTGGCCGTGCTGCCGCAGTTCATCCCGGTCGGCGTCCCGCACTTCGCCGCCGGTGTGGCGCTGACCTGCGTGCACGTCGTGGAGGGCCTGCTCTGGTCGACCGTCCTGGTGGGTTTCGCCCGGGTGCTGCGCGGCTGGCTGCGCCGGCCGGCCGCCCGGCGGTCGATGGACCGGGTGACCGGCGCGGTGGTGGTGGGCTTCGGCGTGAAGCTGGCGCTGACCGACTGAGGCGGGACGGCCCGGCCGCTCAGCGGCCGAGACGCTTCAGTCCTTCCATGAGTTCGTCCGCGTTCATGCAGATGTGCAGGTCGACGCTGGCGTTCAGCTGGGTCCAGAACGGCTCGGCGATGGACGGCAGCGAGGCCTCGTCCGGGACGTCGACGACCATGACCATGCCGCGGCTCCCGTTGCGGTTGAGGAAGTAGGCCGCCTCCGGCTTCAGTTGGGCCAGTATGCGCTGGACCCCTTCGGCCATCGTTCCGTCGCTGATCAGCTTGTTCGAGGCCGCGGTGTCGATTTCGACCTCCAGCAGGGCGCGCATGATGCCCGCTCCTTCCCCGGGCTCGGGGCGAGTCCGCAACTCCAGCCTCCCGCCGCGCCGGTGGCCACGCAACGTGAGCGGTGCCGGAGCCGCTCCCGGCTCAGGCCGCGTGGGTGCGGGGTGCCGGGCCGCCGGCCGCGCCGCCCCCGTCACCCTCCGTCCCCGTGCGCGACAGGTCGTGGTGGATCGGCCCGTCCGAGGCGCTCAGTGGCAGGCAGCTGCCGCCGCGCCGGTGGGCGACGATCTCGGCGGCGACCGAGACCGCCGTCTCCTCCGGGGTGCGGGAGCCGAGGTCCAGGCCGATCGGGGAGCGCAGCCGGGCCAGTTCGGCCTCGGTGAGCCCCGCCTCGCGGAGCCGGGCGGCGCGGTCCCGGTGGGTGCGGCGCGATCCCATCGCGCCGACGTAGCCGACCGGCAGCCGCAGGGCGCGTTCCAGTAGCGGGATGTCGAACTTGGCGTCGTGGGTGAGCACGCAGAGCACGGTACGTCCGTCGATCCGGCCGAGTTGGGAGTCCAGGTAGCGGTGCGGCCAGTCGACCACCACCTCGTCGGCCTCCGGGAAGCGGCGGGCGGTGGCGAAGACCGGCCGGGCGTCGCAGACCGTCACGTGGTAGCCGAGGAACTTGCCGATCCGCACCACCGCGGCCGCGAAGTCGATCGCCCCGAACACCAGCATCCGCGGCGCGGGCACGTACGACTCGACGAAGCAGGTGACGGTGCCCCGGCCGTGTTCGTCGCAGGGGCGGCCGTCCAGGCCGAGCACCAGCCGGCCGGTGCGTCCGGCCTCCAGCATCGCCCGGGCCCGCACGACGATCGCCCGCTCCAGGGCGCCGACCGTCGAGGGGGTGGGCGAGAGCGCGCCGGCCACGCCGTCCGCGGTGACCGCCAGGGTGGCCCCGACCAGCCCGCCCGCCCCGCCCGGTCCGGCGATCACCCGGACCAGGGCCACCGGTGTGCCGGCCGCGATGTGCGCGATCCCGGTGTCCAGCCCGGCATCGGCCCCCGGCACCACCGGCTGGACGAACACGTCCAGGACGCCGCCGCAGGTCAGACCCACCGCGAAGGCGTCCTCGTCGCTGTACCCGAAGCGTTCCAGCACCGGCTCGCCGCTCGCCAGGGCGGCCCGGCACAGCTCGTACACCGCGCCCTCGACACACCCGCCGGAGACGCTGCCGACCGCCTCGCCGTCCGCGTCCACGGCCAGCGCCGCCCCGGGGTCGCGCGGAGCGCTGCCGGAGACGCCGACCACGGTGGCCACGGCGAAGGAGCGCCCGGACGCGTGCCAGGCCCGCAGCTGCTCGGCGATGTCCTGCATGGGGGAGGCTCCTTACACGGTTTCGACAGTAGCGGGAGACGCCGCCGTACGGGAAACGATCCCGTACGGCGGCCGTGGTGCCCAAGGCGGTCCTGCCCCGAGGCCCTGCCCGACGCGGGCGCGAACAGGGCGAAGGCGCCCGGGTGCCTAGTGCACGCCCAGCCAGGACTTGACCGGGGTGATCGCGAAGTACACCACGAACACCGCGGTGAGGATCCACATCAGCACCCCGGGCTCGCGCCAGCGCCCCAGCCCGGCCTTGATGACGGTGTACGAGATGACGCCGGCCGCGACGCCCGCGGTGATGCTGTACGTGAACGGCATCAGCACGCAGGTGAGGAAGGCCGGGACGGCCACCTCGCGGTCGGACCAGTCGATGTGCCGGGCCTGGCTCATCATCATCGAGCCGATCACGACCAGGGCGGCCGAGGCGACCTCGACCGGGACGATCCCGGCGATCGGCGAGAAGAACAGCATCAGCGCGAACAGGGCGCCGGTGACGGTGGAGGCGAGCCCGGTGCGGGCGCCGTCGCCGACGCCGGTGGCGGACTCGACGAAGACGGTCTGCCCGGAGGCGCCCGCCAGGCCGCCGACCGCGCCGCCCGCGCCGTCGATGAACAGCGCCTTGGACAGTCCGGGCATCCGGCCGCGCCGGTCGGCAAGTCCGGCCTCGGTGCCGACGCCGATGATGGTGGCCATCGCGTCGAAGAAGCCGGCCAGCACCAGGGTGAACACCGCGACCGAGGCGCTGATCGCGCCCATGCCGTGGCCGCCGAACGCGCCGAACAGGTCGACGTGGCCGAACAGGCCGAAGTCCGGTGCGGAGACGGGGCTGCCGGGCCAGACCGGCACCGAGTTCCGCCAGGCCCCGGCGGGCACGTGGGCGGCCCGGTTGACGATCACCGCGAGCACGGTGCCGCCGGCGATGCCGAGCAGGATCGCGCCGCGGACGCCGCGCGCCATCAGCACGAAGATCGCCAGCAGGGTGACGCAGAAGACCAGCACCGGCCAGCCGGACAGCTCGCCGGTCGGGCCGAGCGAGAGCGGGGTGGGGCCGCCGGTGTGCATGAACCCGGCCTTGTAGAGGCCGATCACCGTGACGAACAGGCCGATGCCGATGGTGATGGCGTGCTTGAGCGGCAGCGGGATGCCGTTCATGATCCGCTCGCGCAGCCCGGAGACGACCAGCAGCACGATCAGCAGGCCGTAGATCACGCACAGGCCCATGGCCTGCGCCCAGGTGGTGTGCGGGACGACCAGCGCGGAGACCGCGCCGGAGACGGAGAGCCCGGCGGCGAGGGCGAGCGGCACGTTGCCGACCAGGCCCATCAGGACGGTGGTGACGGCGGCGGCCAGCGCGGTGGCGGTGGTCAGCGCGGCGGGGTCCAGTTTGGCGCCGGTCGCGTCCGCGCCGCTCAGGATGAGCGGGTTGAGCAGGATGATGTACGCCATCGCCATGAAGGTGGTGACCCCACCGCGCAGTTCGTTGGCGAGGGTCGATCCCCGGGCCGAGATCTTGAAGTAGGCGTCCAGTGCGCCGGTGGGGCGTGGGGCGTCCTGGGACGACGGACGGGTGCCGTCCTCGGCGGGTCTGTCTTCGGTGGTGCCGGGCTCCGTGGGGATTCTGGTCATGTCCATCCCAAGTGTCAAAGGGGGTTGGGGTGGGCGAGCCGACCTGACCGCCGGTCAACGAAGCGGCGTAGGGGGACGTATCGACTCACGGGGGCACTCCTGAGCAGCGGGGGAGTGCCCGCGGTGCATCAGAGGGTGGTGCGCACCGCTGCGGGCCCCGGCGTGGGCAGGGCAGCGGGTGTACGGGACGCCTCCGGGCGGTGGGAGGTGTCCCCGGGGCGGCGGGGAAGACGGTCGCCGCCCCGGGGAGGACGAACTCGGGCCGTCAGAGCGGCCGTTCGGTGGTCAGGTGCTCCGGCCGGACCGGGATCCGGTTGAGCGCCAGCCCGGTGGCGTTGCGGATGGCGGCCACGATGGACGGCGTCGCCGAGACGGTCGGCGCCTCGCCGACCCCGCGCAGCCCGTACGGGGCGTTGGGGTCGGGCAGTTCGAGTACCTCCACCGGGATCGGCGGGGTGTCCAGGATGGTGGGGATCAGGTAGTCGGTGAAGGAGGCGTTGCGCACCTTGCCCTCCCGCACGATGATCTCCTCCATCACCGCGAGGCCCAGCGCCTGGGTGCAGCCGCCCTGGATCTGGCCGACCACGGAGAGCGGGTTGAGCGCCTTGCCGACGTCCTGGACGGCGGTGAGCTCGACCACCTTGACCAGGCCCAGCTCCACGTCCACGTCCACCACCGCGCGGTTGGCGCAGAAGGTGTACTGGACGTGGCCGAAGCCCTGGCCGGTCTCCTTGTCGAAGGCCTGGGTGGGCCGGTGGTGGTGCTCGCGGGTCTGCTCGACGGCCTCGTCGCCGAGCAGGTCGACGATGGAGACCAGCGCGCCGGCGCTCTTCGACACCACCTTGCCGTCGGCCAGCACCAGGTCGTCGTGGGTCCAGCCGTAGCGCCGGCGCCCCTTGTCGAACAGCTCCCGGCGGACCGCCTCGGCGGCCAGCTTCACCGCCCCGCCGGTCATGTACGTCTGGCGCGAGGCGGAGGTCGAACCGGCCGACCCCACCTCGGTGTTGGCCGGGTGGATGGTGACCTGCTCGACGCCCAGCTCGGTGCGGGCGATCTGGGCGTGCACGGTGACGCCGCCCTGGCCGACCTCGGCCGCCGCGGTGTGCACCATGGCGACCGGCTCGCCGCCGATCACCTCCAGCCGCACCCGGGCGGTGGAGTAGTCGTCGAAGCCCTCGGAGAAGCCGACGTTCTTGATGCCGACCGAGTAGCCGACGCCGCGGACGATCCCCTCGCCGTGCGAGGTGTTGGACAGCGCGCCGGGCAGCCGGCGCACGTCCAGGTGCTCGGTGTCCAGCGGCGGCGGCAGCGGCATCTCCTTGGCCCGCCGCAGCAGTTCGGCCACCGGCGCGGGGGAGTCGATCTGCTGGCCGGTGGGCATGAAGTCGCCCTCGGACATCGCGTTGAGCTGCCGCAGTTCCACCGGGTCCATGCCCAGGGCGGCGGCCAGCTTGTCCATCTGCGACTCGTAGCCGAACGCCGCCTGCACCGCGCCGAAGCCGCGCATCGCCCCGCAGGACGGGTTGTTGCTGTACAGCGCGATGGCGTGCATCCGCACGTTGGGGATCACGTACGGGCCGTGCCCGAGCGAGGCCGCGTTGCCGACCACGGCGGGGGAGGCGGAGGCGTACGCGCCGCCGTCCAGCACGATCCGGCAGTCGGCGTAGACCAGCCGGCCGTCCCGGGTGGCGCCGTGCTCGTAGTGCATCCGCGCCGGGTGGCGGTGGACGTGGCCGAAGAAGGACTCGTCCCGGGAGTAGACGATCTTGACCGGCTTGCCGGTGTGCTGGGCCAGCAGGCAGGCGTGGATCTGCATCGACAGGTCCTCGCGGCCGCCGAACGCGCCGCCCACGCCGGCCAGGGTCAGCCGGACCTTCTCCTCCGGCAGGTCCAGCACCGGCGCCATCTGCTGGCGGTCGACGTGCAGCCACTGGGTGGCGATGTAGAGGTCGATGCCGCCGTCCTCGGCGGGCACCGCGAGGCCGGACTCCGGGCCGAGGAAGGCCTGGTCCTGCATGCCGACCTCGTAGTCGCCGCTGACGACCACGTCCGCCAGCGCCCGCACCTCGTCGGTCACGCCGCGGCCGGAGACCAGCCGCTGCTCGTGGCAGATGTTGCCGTACGCGTGGGACTTGTACTCGTGCGGCTCGTGCACGTACCCGTACGTCTCCGGGTCGAGGCACTGCTCCTCGGTGACGATCGGGGTGAGCACCTCGTACTCGACCGCGATCTTCTTCACCGCCCGGCGGGCCGTCTCCGGGTGGTCGGCGGCGACCAGCGCGATCGCCTCGCCGTGGTAGCGGATCCGGTCGATGGCCAGGACCGGCTGGTCCTGGATCTCCAGGCCGTAGTACTTCGAGCCGGGGATGTCCTCGTGCGTCAGCACCGCGTACACCCCGGGCACCTTGAGCGCCTCGGAGACGTCCACCGACAGGATGTTCGCCCGGGGGTGCGGCGAGCGCAGCGCCGTGCCCCAGAGCATGTCCTCGTGCCACAGGTCGGAGGAGTAGGCGAACTCGCCCCGGACCTTCAGGTTGCCGTCCGGGCGCAGCGGCGAGCCGCCGATGCCGTCCTTGGCCGCCTGGTTGATGTTCTGCAGGTTCTTCTGCCCCTGGATGGTCCGCGCGCTCACGCCGCGCCCTCCGTCCCCGCGCACGTGCGGGCCGAGGCCAGCCGCACCGCGTCCATGATCTTCTCGTAGCCGGTGCAGCGGCACAGGTTGCCGGACAGCGCCTCGCGGATGTCGTCGTCGCTCGGCTGCGGGTCCTCGGCCAGCAGCGCGTCGGTCTGCACCAGCAGGCCGGGGGTGCAGAAGCCGCACTGGACGGCGCCGGCGTCGACGAACGCCTGCTGGACCAGGCCCAGTTCGCCGTCCTCCGTGCCCAGGCCCTCGACCGTGCGCACCTCGCGGTCCTGCACCTGGCCGGCCGCGACCAGGCAGGAGCAGACCGGGAGGCCGTCCAGGTAGACCGTGCAGGAGCCGCACTCGCCCTGCTCGCAGGCGTTCTTCGAGCCGGGCAGGCCGACCCGCTCGCGCAGCACGTACAGCAGGCTCTCGCCCTCCCACACGTCGTCGGCCTCGACGGGCCTGCCGTTGGCGGTGAAAGTGACCTTCATGCCGCGCTCCTGATCTGCTTGCCGTAGTCGTTCCAGGTCCAGGTGAGGGTGCGGCGGGCCATCACGGCGAGCGCGTGCCGGCGGTAGTCGGCGGTGCCGCGGACGTCGTCGATCGGCGAGGCCGCGGCCTTCACCAGCTCGCCGAAGCGCTGGACCACCTCGGCTCCCAGCAGCTCCCCGGACTCCCACAGCCCGCGCTCGGCGAGCACGCCCTGGAGGTACTCCTCGGCCTCGACGGCGCGGCGCGGTGTGGGGGCGGCCGAACCGATGCCGGTGCCGACGGTCCCGTTCCGCGGGTGCAGGGCGAAGCCGAACGCGCAGACCGCGATCACCATGGCGTTGCGGGTGCCGATCTTCGAGAACTGCTGCGGCCCGTCCGCCACCGGGATGAGCACGGCCCGGATCAGCTCGTCGGCCTCCAGGAGGTTGCGCTTCACCCCGACGTAGAAGTCGTCGATCGGGATCAGCCGGGTGCCGCGCACCGAGGCCGCCTCGACGAACACGTCCCGCCCGGCCGCGAGCAGCGCCGGGTGCGAGTCGCCGGCCGGGGAGGCCGCGCCGAGGTTGCCGCCGACGCTGCCGCGGTTGCGGATCTGCGGCGAGCCGACGGTGTGGGCCGCCAGGGCCAGCCCGGGCAGCGGACCGGACAGCTCCGCGATGATCCGGGCGTACGGGACCGCGGCGCCGAGCCTCACCACCTCGCCGTCGTTCGACCATTCGGCGAGTTCGGTGATGCGGTTCAGGTCGAGAATCGCGGATGGCCGGTGCACGTCGAAGTTCAGCTCGACCATGACGTCCGTGCCGCCCGAAACGGGCAGCGCGGTCGGGTACTCGGCCTTCGCCGCGAGTGCCTCGTCCCAGGTGGCGGGCCGAAGGAACTCCATGCGGGTGTCTCCTCAAGTCGTCGCCCGCCGGGTGCCCGGCGGCGTGTCGCCCAGTGAACCGCCGCGACGCGGCCCGCTGGCAGTCACCGATGGCATGAAGCCCCGGCTGTGAGCCCGCCCGGCATCCTGTACGTTCCTCTAAGGAGGAGAACCTCGCAGCCCAGGTGTCCGCCGGGTGCTACCTACGACCGTAATCCGGCCGTGACGCGCGGGCTACGGACCCGGGCGGACGCCCGGCCGGACAGGCCCTATCGTTACCCCTTCACCCTCCCCCCAAGCCCCCGTTAAGGAGTCCGCGGATGCGCGTCCGTGACCTGCTCGCCCCCGGCGCCCCGCGACTGCGCCTGCTCGCGGCCGAGGAAGAGCTGGACCGGCAGGTCAGCGGCGTGATGACGACGGACCTCCAGGACCCGGGCCGCTACCTGCACGGCGGCGAACTGGTGCTCACCGGCATGCTCTGGCGCACCGTCCCGGCCGACTCCGAGCGCTTCGTCCGCACCCTCGCGGCCGGCGGCGCGGTGGCCCTGGCGGCCGGCGAGGCCGAGGTCGGCCCGGTGCCCGAGGACCTGGTCGAGGCCTGCCGCCGGCACCGGATGCCGCTGCTCGCCGTCCCCGACGACATCGCCTTCGGCACCGTCACCGAGTTCATCGGCCGCCAGGTCTCCGCCGACCGCGCCGCCGACCTCGCCGCCCTGGTCGACCGGCACCGCCTGCTGGTCTCGGCGGCCGGCGGCGGCGGACTGGACGCGGTGCTCGACCTGCTCGGCGGCGACCTCGACCTGGACTGCTGGGTGCTCACCCCGACCGGTGCGGTGATCGCAGGCCCCGCCGACCGGCTCTCCGCCCAGGACCGCGACCAGCTGGTCCGCGCCCACCTCGCCGCCCAGCGCCAGCGCCGCCGCCCGCCGCACCGGGCCCGATTGGCCGCCGGCTCCTTCTCGCTGCTGCCCGCCCCGGCCTCCGCCGAGCACGACGAGCCGCCGGCCGGCGGCGGCCTGCTGGCCGACTGGGTGCTCGCGGTGGCCGGCGACGTCACCGAGTGGACCACCAAGCGCCAGCAGCTCGCCGAGAACCTGGCCCGGCTGGTCGCCGCCGAGCGCCACCGCCGCGACGAGGGCCGCCGGCTGCGCCGCCGCCTCGCCGACGAACTGCTCGCCCTGCTGCGCCGCGACGCCGACCCGGCCGAGGTCGGCCGCGCCCTGTACGCCTCTTCGGCGATGGCCGCCCGCTACGAGGGCCCCGGGGCCAAGTCCCAGGCGGAGGACGGCTCCTGGCTGGTGCTCAGCGCCGAGGGCACCGGCCTGCCGGAGGGCGCCGTACGGGCGGTGCTGGAGGAGGCGCTCGGCGGCGCCTCCGACCGCGCCCTGGTCGCCGGGACGGGCACCGGCGCCGTGGTGGTGCTGCCCGTCCTGGACGCCCCGGTGCCCGCCGACGCCCTGCGTGAACTGCTCGCCCCGCTGGAGGCCGGGCTCGGCTCGGAGGGCCGGATCACCCTCGGCGTCTCCGCCCCCGCGGCCGGGGCCGGCGGCCTGCGCGGCGCCCTGGAGGAGGCCCGGCACGCCCGCCGGATCGCCGCTTCCCGGGTCGGCCGGGTCTGTGTCGCGGGCCCCGAGGAGCTCGCCTCGCACGTCCTGCTGCTGGCCGCCGTCCCGGACGAGGTGCGCCGCGCCTTCCGCAGCCGGCTGCTGGACACGGTGATCGCGTACGACATCGAGCACCAGGCGGACCTGGTCCGCACCCTGGAGGCCTTCCTGCGCTCGGACGGCTCCTGGACCCGCTGCGCCGCCCAGCTGCACGTCCACGTGAACACCCTGCGGTACCGGATCGGCCGGATCGAGGAGCTGACCGGGCGTGACCTCTCCCGGCTGGAGGACCGGGTGGACTTCTACCTGGCGCTGGAGCTGGCCTGACGCCGCGTCCGGACAAGCGGAAGGGCCCGCCGCGACCTCGGTCGCGGCGGGCCCTTCCCGTACGGTTCGCTGTCGCCGGCCGGCCTACTGGACCGGGATGACCGAGGTCAGCCACTGGAAGGCGGCGGGGACCATCTTCTTCCACTGCTCGGTGGTGTGCGGGCCGGTGCCCTCCTCGACCTGGACGGTGGTCGGGGCCTTGGCCGCGGCGCGGATCGCCTCGCCGTCCTCGTAGCCGTCGCCCTTGGAGCCGCTGACCAGCAGGGCGACCTTCGGCGGCTGCGGGGCGGTCTTCAGGATGTTGACCGGGTTGTTGGCCTCGCGCAGCTTGGCGTCCTTGCCGACCAGGGAGTCCGGCTCCTGGGCCGGGTCGTTGTAGCCGGACATCGCGATGGCGGCCCGGTACCGGTTGGGGTGGGCCAGCGACAGCTTGGCCGCGCAGTGCGCGCCGGCCGAGTAGCCGGCGATCGCCCAGCGGTCCGCGGACGGGTCCGCGCGGAAGTTGTCCAGCACCATCTGCGGGACGTCGCGGGTGACCCAGGCGTCGGCGTTGATCTTGCCGGGGATGTCGGTGCAGCCGGCGTCCTGGTTGTTCAGCAGCTTCGTGCGGGGCGAGACCAGGATGAACGGGGCGACCTTGCCCTGCTGCATCAGCGGCTTGAGCTGCTCGGAGACCTTGAGGGTGCCGTACCAGGTGGAGGAGGAGCCGGGGTAGCCCGGGATCAGCTCGACCACGGGGAACTTCTTGTCCTTGAACGCCGGGTCGTTGTACTGCGGCGGCAGCCAGACCAGCACCTCGCCGTCGACCCCGGACACCTGGCCCTTGAGCTCGGTCCGCTGCACGTCGTTCGGGACGAGCGGGTCGTTCACGCCGCCGAAGCTCTGCTTGACCTTCTGCGGCTCCTTGGCGGGCTCGGCGCCCTGGCCGCCGGCGGCTGCCGCGGCCGGGTCGACCGGCGCCACCACGGGCACCGCGCGGACGTGGTTGCCGGTGCCGAGCAGGTCGTCCCAGTTGCCGTAGATCAGGTTGGCGTTGTTGACCATCACGAAGACCATCAGGACGGCCGTGACCTGGCAGAACATGATCATGACGATCCGGGTGAGGTAGCGTACCGGCTGCGGGCCGCCGACCTTCCCCCAGAACAGCAACGCCACTGTGATGGACACCGGCACCAGGATGACGGTGAGGAGGAAGAATGGCGTACCTGTCAGTTCCATCGAGTTCTCGTATCCGGGTCGCACGCCGCCCGGGGCCCACTCGCCCGAACGCACGTCAATGGCATCAGACGGCGATGGACCGGTGATCGGTTGCCGTCCGAATCTGTGCGGAACCTGAGAGGAACATCACTTTCTTGTGATGAACCGCCTTCGGATCGGCGCCTAGTCTGCCACCCGAACGGACGTCGTCCGGACCAGATGTTCAGCGAACTACCAGGAAAGGTCCCCCGGGGCACCTTACCTCCCAGGCCGTTCGCGCTGCCGGGCGAGGCGGTGCGATACCGCGCGGCACGGGCAGGGAGACTATGGGGATGAGCATCACCCGCTTTCGCCCGTCCCACCGCCTCTGGCCCGCGTGTGCCGTCCTGGCACTCGCGGTCGCCGTGGCCGGTTGCAGCAGTACTGGAGGCAGACGCGCCGAGGAGGCCCGCGCCAAGGCCGCGGCCACCGGCGGCGGCGCCGTCTCGACTCCGCGCTGGAAGGTCGCCATGGTGACCCACGCCGGAGCCGGCGACGCCTTCTGGGACACTGTGCGCAAGGGCGCCGAGCAGGCCGCCGCCAAGGACAACATCACCTTCCTGTACTCCAACGACGCGCAGACCCAGAACCAGGTCCAGCTCGTCCAGGCCGCCATCGACCAGAAGGTCGACGGCCTGCTGGTCACCCTCGCCAAGGGCGACGCCATGGCGGACGTCCTCGGCAAGGCCAAGGCCGCCGGCATCCCCGTGATCACGATCAACTCCGGCCAGGAGTACTCGCAGAAGTTCGGCGCGCTGACCCACATCGGTCAGGACGAGTCCACCGCCGGCCAGGCGGCCGGTACCGAGCTGGCCTCGCGCGGCCGCAAGAACGTGCTCTGCGTGATCCACGAGCAGGGCAACGTCGGCCAGGAGCAGCGCTGCTCCGGCGCCCAGTCCAAGTCCGGCGGAGCCTTCCAGGTGCTCTACGTCAACGGCGTCGACATGCCCGACGCCCGCGCCGCGATCTCCGCCAAGCTGCAGGCCGACCCGTCCATCGACACCGTGCTGACCCTCTCCGGCCCGATGGCCGCCACCGGCCTCCAGGCCGTCCAGGACGCCCACCGCACCGTCGAACTGGACACCTTCGACCTGGGCACGCAGGTGGTGTCCGGGCTCAAGTCCGGCAGCGTCGGCTTCGCCGTCGACCAGCAGCCCTACCTCCAGGGCTACACCGGCGTCGACCTGGTCTGGCTGTACAAGTACAACCTGAACATGCTCGGCGGCGGCAAGCCCGTCGAGACCGGTCCGCAGATCCTGACCAAGGACAACGCCGACGCGCTCGCCGAGTACGTCGCGAGGGGGACCAGGTGAGCACCCCCGACCTCCTCGCCCACGACGGCCTGGTTGACGGCCGTCCGCCGGCCCTGCGGCGGCTCCTCGCCCGCCCCGAGCTGGGCTCGCTGATCGCCGCCGTCGCGGTCTTCACGGTCTTCGCCGTCGTCGCCGAACCGTTCCTGCGGGTCTCCTCGCTGGGCACCGTGCTGTACGCGGCCTCCACCATCGGGATCATGGCGGTGCCGGTCTCGCTGCTGATGATCGGCGGCGAGTTCGACCTGTCGGCTGGCGTGCTGGTCACCACCGCCGCGCTGACCTCCTCGATGGTCTCGTACCAGTTCACCGCGGTGACCTGGGTCGGCGTGCTGGTCTCGCTGGCGACCACGCTGGCCATCGGCGGGTTCAACGGCTGGATGCTCGGCCGCACCAGGCTGCCCAGCTTCATCGTCACGCTCGGCACCTTCCTGATGCTGACCGGCGCCAACCTGGGCGTCACCAAGGCGATCTCCGGCACCGTCTCCACCAAGTCGATCTCCGACATGGAGGGCTTCGCCGCCTGCCGCTGGCTGTTCGCCTCCGAGGTGACCGTCGGCGGGCTGACCGTCAAGGCCACCGTCTGGTGGTGGCTCGGCCTGCTCGTGGTCGGCAGCTGGGTGCTGCTGCGCACCCGCTTCGGCAACTGGATCTTCGCGGTCGGCGGCGACGCGGACGCGGCCCGCGCGGTCGGCGTGCCGGTCGCCCGGACGAAGACCCTGCTGTACCTGGGCGTCGGCTTCGGCGCCTGGGTGCTCGGCCAGCACCTGCTGTTCTCCTTCGACACCGTGCAGTCCGGCGAGGGCGTCGGCAACGAGCTGATCTACATCGTCGCGGCGGTCATCGGCGGCTGCCTGATCACCGGCGGCTACGGCTCGGTGGTCGGCTCCGCGCTCGGCGCGCTGATCTTCGGCATGGCCAGCAAGGGGATCATCTACGCCCAGTGGAACCCGGACTGGTTCAAGTTCTTCCTCGGCGCGATGCTGCTGCTGGCCGCGCTGCTGAACGCCTACGTCAAGCGCCGGGCCGAGCGGGGGCCGCGATGAACACGGACCTCACGGGGGCCGCGACGAACACGGAAGCCATGGGTACCGAACTGCTCTCCCTCGACGGCGTCGGCAAGAGCTACGGCACCGTCCGGGCGCTCCAGGACGTCTCGCTGACCCTGCGGGCCGGCGAGATCAGCTGCGTGCTCGGCGACAACGGGGCCGGCAAATCCACCCTGATCAAGATCATCTCCGGGCTGCACCAGCACGACGAGGGCACCGTCACCGTCGGCGGCGAGGCGGTCCGCTTCGACTCCCCGCGCCAGGCCCTGGACCGCGGCATCGCCACCGTCTACCAGGACCTCGCGGTCGTCCCGCTGATGCCGGTCTGGCGCAACTTCTTCCTCGGCTCCGAGCAGGGCATGCGCCGCTGGGGCGGCCTGCGGCTGGACGCCGAGGGGATGCGCGCCACCACCCGCGACGCGCTCGCGCGGATGGGCATCGACCTGTACGACGTCGACCGGCCGATCGGCACCCTCTCCGGCGGGCAGCGCCAGTGCGTGGCGATCGCCCGCGCGGTGCACTTCGGCGCCAAGGTGCTGATCCTGGACGAGCCCACCGCCGCGCTCGGCGTCAAGCAGTCCGGGGTGGTGCTCAAGTACGTCACCGCCGCCCGCGACGCCGGGCTGGGGGTCGTGCTGATCACCCACAACCCGCACCACGCGTACCTGGTCGGCGACCACTTCACCCTGCTCCGGCGGGGCCGGATGGCGGGCAGCCATCCGCGTGCCGAGATCAGCCTCGAACAGCTCACCACCGAGATGGCCGGCGGCTCCGACCTCGCCGAGCTCTCGCACGAGCTGGCCCGACCGTCGCTCTCCGACCCCCGTGGCTCCGCCCCCGGCGGCTCCGGCACCGGGCTCCCCGGTGGCGGAGAATCGGCTTCCGGAGAATCCGACCCCCGAGAACCCGACACCCGTGAGGAGCGTCCGCAGCCGTGACCGGCTCCCAAGGCAGCACCCGGCCACCCGTCCTGCCGACCCTGCTCGGCCTCGGCCCGCGCGCCGAGCGCCGCCGCCGCGCCCTGCCCGCCGGGATACTGCGGCTGCCCACGATCGGTGTCGACATCGGCGGCACCAAGGTGGTCGCCGGGGTGGTGGACGGCGAGGGCAAGGTGCTGGAGAAGCTGCGCACGGACACGCCGCACAAGAGCAAGAGCCCCAAGGTGGTCGAGGACGTCATCGTCGAGCTGGTGCTCCAGCTCGCCGACCGGCACGACGTCCACGCCGTGGGCATCGGCGCGGCCGGCTGGGTCGACGCCGACCGCTCCAAGGTGCTGTTCGCCCCGCACCTCAACTGGCGCAACGAGCCGCTCCGGGAGGCGCTCAGCGAGCGGCTGCGCTTCCCGGTGATCGTGGAGAACGACGCCAACGCGGCCGCCTGGGCCGAGTGGCGCTTCGGCGCCGGGCGCGGCGAGGACCACATGGTGATGCTCACCCTGGGCACCGGCATCGGCGGCGCGGTGGTCCGGGACGGCTACGTGGACCGCGGCAAGTACGGCCTGGCGGGCGAGTTCGGGCACATGCAGGTGCTGCCCGGCGGCCACCGCTGCCCGTGCGGCAACCGGGGCTGCTGGGAGCAGTACTCCTCCGGCAACGCCCTGGTGCGCGACGCGCGCGAGCTGGTCGCCGAGGAGTCGCCGGTGGTGCAGCCGCTGCTGGCCCGGGCGGGCGGCACGGTCGAGGGCATCACCGGGCCGCTGGTCACCGAGGCCGCCCAGGAGGGCGACCCGGTCGCGACCGAGCTGCTCTACGAGGTCGGCACCTGGCTCGGCGTCGGCATCGCCAACCTGGCCGCCGCGCTGGACCCGGGCCGCTTCGTGATCGGCGGCGGGGTCTCCGAGGCCGGTGACCTGCTGCTCGGTCCGGCCCGGGACACCTTCCGCCGCACCCTCACCGGGCGCGGTTTCCGCCCGGAGGCCGCCATCGTGCACGCCGCCCTCGGCAACGAGGCCGGCCTGGTCGGCGCGGCCGACCTGGCCCGGCAGGTGGCGCGGCGCTTCCGCACGATCAAGCGGCGGCGGGTGGAGCGCAGCGCGCTGTAGCGGGGTGGGGGCGCCTGCCGGCTGTTCTCCTGGCGCCCCCGCCCGCCCCGCCAACTACCCGTTGGTAGCGGCGCGGTGTGGTTGTCGGATCATCCCTCCTGTGGAACAACTGAGTTGACGCAGACTCAGGAGGATTCGGATGAGGGCTCTGACCCGTCTCGCACCACCACTGCTGCTCGCCACCGCGCTGGTCTGGTCCGGCGTCGGACCGGCCGGCGCCGCGACCCCGCCGACGAAGGCGCCCGAGGCGGTGGGCCGGGGCGGAGCGGTCGCCACCGTCGACGCCGACGCCACCGCCGCCGGCATCGAGGTGCTGCGCAAGGGCGGCAACGCGGTGGACGCGGCCGTCGCCGCCGCCGCGGCCCTCGGGGTCACCGAGCCGTACTCCTCCGGCATCGGCGGCGGCGGGTACTTCGTCTACTACGACCACGCCACCGGCCGGGTGCACACCATCGACGGCCGGGAGACGGCCGGCCGCACCGCCGACAGCGGCCTGTTCCTGGAGGACGGCAAACCGCTGGCCTTCGCCGACGCCGTCACCAGCGGTCTGTCCGTCGGAGTCCCCGGCACCCCCGCCACCTGGGACGCCGCACTGCGCAAGTGGGGCACCCGCTCGCTCGCCCAGAACCTCGAACCGGCCGAGCGGATCGCCGACCACGGCTTCGTCGTCGACGACACCTTCCGCGGCCAGACCGCCGACAACTACGCCCGGTTCAAGGACTTCCCGGCCACCGCCGCGCTCTACCTGCCGAACGGCAAGCCCCCCGAGACCGGCAGCGTGCTGCGCAACCCCGACCTCGCCGCCACCTACCGGCTGCTCGCCAAGGACGGCGTCAAGGCCTTCTACCAGGGCGAGTTGGCCAAGGACATCGCCAACACCGTGCAGCACCCGCCGGTCGACCCGGCGTCCGGCCGCAACGCCCGCCCCGGCAAGGTCGACACCACCGACCTCGCCGACTACCGGGTCCGCGACCAGGCGCCCACCCACGTCTCCCACGGCGCCTACGACGTCTACGCGATGGCCCCCTCCAGCTCCGGCGGCACCACCGTCGGCGAGGCGCTCAACATCCTGGAGGACGGCGGCGACGTCTCCACGTACAGCGGCACCCAGTACTACCACCACTTCCTGGAGGCCTCCCGGATCTCCTTCGCCGACCGCAACCGCTGGGTCGGCGACCCGGCCTTCATCGACGTCCCCACCAGGGAACTGCTCTCCGAGCGCTACGCCGCCTCCCGGGCCTGCCTGATCAGCCCGGACCACGCGCTGACCAGCCCGCTCGCCCCCGGCGACCCGCGCCACCCGGCCCCCTGCGCCGACACCGGCCAGGCCGTCCCCGAGCCGTACGAGGGCCCCAACACCACCCACCTGACGGTCGCCGACCGCTGGGGCAACATCGTCTCCTACACGCTCACCATCGAGCAGACCGGCGGCAGCGGCATCACCGTCCCCGGCCGGGGCTTCCTGCTCAACAACGAGCTGACCGACTTCGACTTCACCCCGCTCGCCCCGGGCGTCCCCGACCCCAACCTGCCGGGCCCGGGCAAGCGGCCGCGCTCCTCGATGTCCCCGACGGTCGTGCTGCGCGACGGCGAGCCGCTGCTGGCCACCGGCAGCCCCGGCGGCGCGACCATCATCACCACCACCCTCCAGGTGCTGCTCGGCCGGCTCGACCGGGGCCTGAGCCTGGAGCAGGCCATCGCCGCCCCGCGCGCCAGCCAGCGCAACAGCGCCACCACCCAGGCCGAGCCCGCCTTCCTGGCGCTGCCCGAGCGGGCCGCGCTGGAGGGCCTCGGACACAGTTTCGTCAACGGCGGCGAGATCGGTGCCGCCACCGGCGTGGAACGGCTGCCGGACGGCCGCTGGGTGGCCGCCGCCGAGCCGGTGCGGCGCGGCGGCGGCTCGGCCGCGGTGGTCCGGCCCGCGGGCTGACCGGGCCGGCCTGTCGGTGCCGGGCGGTATGTTCGGGGTGGGCCTCCCGCACGAGGGGCGGCCCACCCCGTCCGTATGCCCGACTGCATGTCCGTCCGCACCGAACCACCGGGAAGGCCGCCCGCCGTGACCGTCCGCATCGCCACCTGGAACATCAACTCCGTCACCGCGCGGCTGCCCAAGCTCCTGGAGTGGCTGGAGAGCGCCAAGCCCGACGTGCTCTGCCTCCAGGAGCTCAAGTGCGCGGCCGACGCCTTCCCGTACGAGGCGGTCCGCGAGCTCGGCTACGAGACGGCCGCGCACGGCAACGGCCGCTGGAACGGCGTCGCGATCGTCTCCCGGATCGGCCTGGACGACGTCGTGCGCGGCCTCCCCGACCAGCCCGGCTACTTCGCCGACGGCGCCCTGCTGCCCGAGGTCGAGCCGCGCGCCATCGCCGCCACCTGCGGCCCGGTCCGGGTCTGGTCGGTCTACGTGCCGAACGGCCGCGAGGTCGGCCACGCGCACTACCAGTACAAGCTGGAGTGGCTGGAGGCGCTGCGCAAGGCCGCCACCGAGGACGCCGCCGGCCCCCGCCCGTTCGCCGTCCTCGGGGACTTCAACATCGCCCCGACCGACGACGACGTCTTCGACGCCGCCGCCTTCGAGGGCCTCACCCACGTCACCCCGGTCGAGCGCGCCGCACTGGCGGCCCTCGACGGGATCGGCCTCCAGGACGTGCTGCCCCGCCCGCTCAAGTACGACCACCCGTACACCTACTGGGACTACCGCCAGCTGGCCTTCCCCAAGAACCGGGGCATGCGGATCGACCTCACCTACGCCAACAAGCCCTTCGTCGAGGCCGTCACCGACAGCTACGTGGACCGCGAGGCCCGCAAGGGCAAGGGCACCTCGGACCACGCGCCGGTCGTGGTGGACCTCGACCTCTGAGCCGCACCGCGTGAGCGCCACTCCGGGTGAGCGCCACGCGTGAGCCCCGCCGCGGGCGTCACGACGGGTCACGGGTCGTAACCCGAACGGTCGTGAGCGCTGGCCGAGCGTGGGGCGCGTCCCTACCGTCGGTGAATGACCGGGTGCAGTTGCTCGACCACGTGGACATGGGAGTCCCCGGCTGCGCCCGAGAATCCCGGAGGTTCCGGTATGCGCCCCATGCGTACGGCCGCCGCCGCCCTGATCGGCGCGACGGCGCTGACCGGCCTGACGGCCCCCCTCGCATCCGCCAGGGACGGTTCCGCGTCGGTCAGCCCGTCCCAGGCCGCACCGGGCCAGACCGTGACGGTCACGGTCTCCTGCGAGAAGTCGGACAAGCCCGACGCCAAGACCATCACCGCCCGCTCCGCCGCCTTCGAGGGAGGGCCGGCGACCCTCACCCTGGGCCCCGACGGCAAGCACAGCGGCTCCGCCCGGCTGGCCGGCCAGCACGCCGGGGACAGCAAGGTCGACGGCACCTGCCCGGACGGCGGGGCCTTCGCCACCAGCGTCACGGTCACCACCGTGGCCGTGCCCGACAGGGGCGGCGACAAGGGCGGCGACAAGAACCCCCAGAAGAACCCGGGTCTCGGCGAGTGGGGCGAGGCCGCGGGGGAGTGGGCCGGCTCGCTCGGGCAGTCCGGCGCGGGCAACCAGCAGGTCGCCCCGCACGGCGCCGTGCAGACCGGCCTCGGCGGCTCGGTCGCGGCGAACCCGGGGGAGCTGGCCGGCGGCCTCGCGCTGGTCGCGGGCGGTGCCGGCGGCTTCTGGCTGCTGCGGAGGCGCGGTGCCTGAAGGCCTCGCGCCCCACTGCGCCCCTGCGCCGCGCCGCTGGATCCCGACGGGATCGGCGGCGCGGCGGCGTGTCGGGACGGCGTGCCGGTTCTCCGGAGCGCCGGTGCGTCAGGCGGTCCGCGGTTCGGCGTCCTCGCGGTGCAGCCGGTCCTGGTGGCGGAGGGTACCGTCGGCCAGTAGGTACTGGGCCAGCACATAGGTCGCCATGATCCAGAACTGATGGCCCGGCAGCTCCCGCCACTTCGCCAGCTGGGTGGCGATCAGCGTGTCGGAGAGCAGGAACAGCGCCCCGCCCAGCCCGGTCCGCCAGCCCAGCCCGGCCGAGGTGACGGCCGTCGACGCGAGCAGCAGGCTGTAGCCGGCCACCGGGACGCGCAGGTCCCCGAGGTCCGGCCAGAGCTGCCCGACCAGGGCCACCCAGGCCGTCGCGTACGCGGCCGCGACCACCAGGGCCCGGCGGCGGTCGGTGAGCGCGCCGCGCTGGACGAACATCGTCACGTAGCAGACGTGCGCCGCCGCGAACGAGCCCATGCCCGCGAGGAACGCGGGGTCGTTCTTCAGCTGGAGCAGCACGTCGCCGCCCGCGCTCAGCAGCAGCGCCGGTGCCAGCAGCTTCGGCGCCTCCCGCCCGGCCTTCGCGGCCGCCGCCACGCTGTGCGCGGCCAGCAGCGGCATCAGGGCCGGCTTGGTGGCGTTCTGGAGCACCGAGGCGCCGGAGGCGATCGCGCCCAGGTGCGCCGCCGAGGTGGCCGCGAAGCCGCCCAGCAGGCCGGTGGCCGAGCGCAGGCGCGCCCCGAGGCCGACGCGGGTGGTGGTACGGAGGGTCATGCGTGCGCCTCTCGGTGATCCGCTGCTTCGGACCGACCCTAGAGGAGCCGGACCGGCGGTGGAAGGGTCGGTTACCGGTGCGTAACCCGGGCGGGGTGCGGCGGATGACGGGGCGGCCGGTGAGCGGAGCGCGGGCGGCCGCTTCGAGGGCTCTTGCGGAGAGTTCCTCAGGAGGGCGGTTGCTGCGGTCGGGTGGCCCGGGCACCGTCTAGTCTGGACCCCGACATGGATCAGCAGGACTACGCGGTCGGCGCCACCCGGGTGGCCGCCGGCAGGCCGGACGGACGCACGGGCGGGGCAGGGCGGGGAACCGCCGCCGCCGTCCTCGCCGTACGCGAAGCCGGTCCCGAGGCTGGCCCCGACGCCGGTGGTGCCTCCGGTTCCGACGCGGGCCGCTCCTCCGGTCCCGCTGACAGGACGCCGGGGGCGGCCATGGGGAGCGGTGCTGACGGCCCGCAGGCGTCGGCCGCTCCGGCCGTCGACACGACGCTCTCGCCCGACCCGGGGCTGCTGCGCCTGGCCCACTGGTTCGCCGCCGCCACCCCCGGCACCGCCGACGACCTCTGCACCGCCTCCTTCGGCCTCTACCCCGCCCGCCACCTCGGCACCGCCGCCGAGCCCGCCGCCGATCCCGGCGTCAGCTGGTGGCACGGCCCCACCGCGCACTTGGCCACGCCCGTACGCCCCCGCGAGGACCGCACCGAGGGTGGACTGCGCCGCGCCCGGCGCGGGGACGCCGCCCTGCCCGTCGTCCGGTCGGGGGCCAAGACTGGCCGGCCGGGCCGGCACCGCAGGCCCGAACGCACGCGGGTGGCACCGCCCACCGTCGTGGCGCAGGATCGTTCCGGCGAGGAGCTCCCGGCGGCCGAACGCCGGATCGCCGCCCGGCTGTTGCTCGCCCACCCGCTGGTCACCGCCTCCGGCCCGCACGCCGACGGCTTTCCGCTGATCCGCCGTCACCGCGACTGGCTCGCCGAGCGCTTCGACACCCTGCTCGGCTACCGCCTCGTGGTCGGCCCCTGGCACGCCCGGCTCTGCAAGGCCGGCCTGGGCCCCGGCGCCGCGCGCCGCCTCGAACACCCCGTCACCGGCACTCCGTTCACCCCGGCCGGGTACGCCCAACTCGCCCTCGCGCTCGCGCTGTTGGTCGACGCCCCGGAGGAGCTCGGCTACCGGCGGCTGCTCGACGCGATGAACGCCGCCGCCCCCGAACTCACCGCCGAACCGACCGACCTCGCCATGGCGCTGGCCGCGCTGGCCGGCTGGCAGGTGCTCGGCGAGCTGCCGGTCGAGGGCCCGGCCGACGACTCCTTCGTGCTGACCGTGGACCGCGAACTCGCCCGGGCCGTCCCGGCCGGCCCGCCCGCCCTCGCCGACGACGCCGCCGACCTGATCCGCCGCGCCGCCGAGGCCGAGCCCGCCACCGCCGTCCGCCGCCTGCTCGCCGAGACGCCCGCCGTCCTGGCCGCCGACCTCCCCGAGGACCACCGCGCCTGGCTGGACGAGCACCGGCTCAGCGGACCGGCGGCGCTCGCTGACTTCCTCGGACTGGAGGCCGAACTGCGGGCCGAGGGCGTCGCGCTGCTCGACCCGGCCGCCGAGCTCACCGACCTCGCCCTCCCCGGCGGGGGCACCCTCACCCAGGCCGCCCTGCTGCTGGTCGAGCGCCTGGTCGAGGAGGTCCGCCCGCTGCCCGACGAGCCGGTGGCCGGCGACGTCCCGATCCCGGACGCGCTGATAGACGGCGTCCTCGGCGACATCGCGGACGAGTTCGGCCTCCCCGCCCGCTACCTCGCCGACCGCACCGCCCTGCGGCGGGACGCCCTCGACGTGCTCCACCGCCTCGCCCTGATCACCCCCACCCCCCACCCCACCCGCCCCCCGGCCTGGCGCCTGCGCCCCCCGGCCGCGCGCTACGCCCCGGCCCCCGACCTCCACCCCACGCCCGGCACCGGCCGCCACTCCCGCCCCGGACAGCCGGCGTAGCGGACCGCCGCCGTGGCGGTGGCGCCCACCGTGCCGCCCCGGCTCCGCCGCCTGGTGGCGGAAAGCAAGAAGCACCGGGCCCGGAACGGGACCGCGGTGCTGGGTGGAGCAGGGGCTACTTGCTGGCGGAGGCGCTCGCGAGGGGGCCGTGTTCGACGGTCTCCACGGTGGCGCCGACGCCCAGGGTGCCGAGGGCGATGGAGGTGAGTACGGCGGTGACGGCGAGCAGCCGGCGGTGCCGTTGGGGCAGGGGGAAGCGCGGTTCCTGGTAGGGCGCCTGAGGGCTGGCGTTCATGACAGGGAGGTTTCCAGGGCGGCGTGAACGGTCGGTACGTGCGGGTGAAGTCCGGACGGGGGTTGGGCGTCGGTTGGCCGCGTACGCCCCACGCGTCACCGGGCGGGGCGTACGCGCAGGTCAGCGGCGTGTGCCCGACTCGCCGACGACTTCCCGGACGGCGTCCCGCAGGCCGTGCGGAGGGTGGAAGCGGGCGGGGGCGGCGGCCGGGTCCTCGCGGAGCTCCTTCACCAGCGAGACGCACAGCAGCAGCATCACGACCACGAACGGCAGCGCGACCAGGATCGTCGCGTTCTGGAGCGCGGTGAGCCCGCCGGCCAGCAGCAGGGCCGCCGCGACCCCGCCCATCAGCACGCCCCAGACCACCACCAGCCAGGTGCGCGGGTGCAGCGAGCCCCGGCTGGAGAGCGAGCCCAGCACCAGCGAGGCCGAGTCGGCGCTGGTGATGAAGAAGGTCATCACCAGCAGCACCGCGACCACGCTGGTCACCGAGCCGAGCGGCAGCGCGCGCAGCATCTCGAACAGCGAGGCCTCCGGGCCCTGCGGGATGGTCGCGACCAGGTCGGCCGCGCCGGTGGTGGACAGCCGGATCGCGGTGCCGCCCATCACGCAGAACCAGATGACCGTCGCCCCGCTGGGCACCAGCAGCACGCCGAGCAGGAACTGCCGGATGGTGCGGCCGCGCGAGATCCGCGCGATGAAGGTGCCGACGAAGGGCGCCCAGGAGAGCCACCAGGCCCAGTAGAAGATCGTCCAGGAGCCGAGCCAGCTCTCGTCGGTGAAGGCGCCGGTCTGGGTGGACATCCCGAGCAGGTCGGAGAGGTAGCCGCCGACCGAGGAGGGGATCGCGTCCAGGGCGAACACCGTCGGGCCGACCACGAAGACGAAGACCATGATCAGCGAGGCCAGCACGACGTTCGCCGTGGAGAGCCACTTCACGCCCTTGTGTACCCCGGAGAACGCGGAGACCACGAACGCGGCCGTCAGCGAGCCGATGATGATCAGCTGGGCGTTCTGGGTGTTGCGGACGGAGGTGATGTAGCCGAGCCCGTCGGCGACCTGGAGCGCGCCGAGGCCGAGGCTGGTCGCGGAGCCGAAGACGGTGGCGAACACGGCCAGCAGGTCGATCGTCCGCCCGGCCCAGCCGTCCGCGCCGCGCTGGCCGATCAGCGGGACGAAGGCGGCGGAGACCCGGTTGCCCCGGCCCTTGCGGAAGGTGGTGTAGGCGAGGGCCAGGCCGCCGACCGCGTAGATCGCCCACGGGTGCAGGGTCCAGTGGAAGAGCGAGAACTCCAGGGCCTGCTGGGCGGCGGCCGCGCTCTGCGGCTCCAGGCCGGAGCCCGGCTGCGGGGTGGCGAAGAGCTGGAGCGGCTCGCCGACGCCGTAGAACATCAGGCCGATGCCCATCCCGGCGCTGAACATCATGGCGATCCAGGCGAGGGTGGAGAACTCGGGCTCGTCGTCGTCGCGGCCGAGCCGGATCCGGCCGAAGCGGCTGAACGCGAGCAGCACGCTGAGCGCCAGGAAGACGTCGGCGGCCACCACGAACAGCCAGCCGAAGTTGTGCAGCACCCAGCCGAGCGCGGTGTCGGAGGTGCGGCCGAGCGAGTCCTCGGCGAAGACGCCCCAGGCGACCACCGCCAGGACCAGGACGGCGCCGATGCCGAACACCGCCCGGTCGGCCGGAAGGGTCGCGGCGGGTTCGTCGGGCTCCTCCACGGGCTGGTCGGACTGGGGCGGCTGGCTGCTCATCGGATGGACCCCTCGACATACTCGGCGTGCGTCGGCACGCTCGGATTCAAGCTGTATGTCGCACTATGTCCAGTCCGCTCCGTGAGCGGAGGGACGGCGCGCCGGGGAAGCGCGGGGTCGGGACCTACGTCCCGTCAGGCCGCCTGCTCCTCGCCGTAGTCGTGCCCGTCGTCGTGCCGGTGCCCGGGCCCGTGCTGCCGTCCGTGGTCGGGCCCGGAGTCGCGCGCGGTGGCGAGGTAGTGGGAGAGCGCCCGGCGGCTGCGGCTGAGGTCCTCGATCCGGGAGTCCAGGTCGGCGAGTTCGCCGCGCAGGATGGCGAGCAGCTCCGGGCAGGCCTCCAGGACGGGGACCGGACCGGTGGCGCAGGGCAGCAGCTCGGCGATCACCCGGGTGCTCAGACCGGCTGAAAGCAGGCTGCGGATCTGCCACACCCGGACGGTGTCCTCCTCGCCGTACTCGCGGTAGCCGGCCGCCGTGCGGTCCGGCCGGAGCAGGCCCTGTTCCTCGTAGTAGCGGAGCAGGCGGGTGGACACCCCGGTCAGGCGGGCGAGTTCTCCGATGCGCATGACCGGGCGAACGCCGCCGCCTGCCGGGGTGTTCCCCCGGGAGGCTCGGCTCGTGAGGAACTCCGGCGGCACGTCGCGCAGTTCGGGCGGCGCCCCGGCCACCGGCTGGTGCCCGCAGGGGAGTTCGGCCGGGCGCACGCCGGGGATCAGCCCGGCCGGCGACCAGGGCGGGGACGCCTGTCGCGGCCGGTTCGGCGCGGACGTCGGTCCGGGCGGCGGGCCGGAACCGCTGCCGGAAGCCCTCCGGTGCCGGGGACTTGGGATGTTCCCGCAGCGGGGCGAGCTCGTCCGGCTGGTCGGCCAGGTCGATGAACAGCTCGGAGAGCGTCCGCAACCGGGCCGGGCCCCGGCCACGCCGGCGAGCAGTGGCAGCGAGCGGACCCGCCCGGGGCGACGGGTGGCGATCCGGACGGCGACGGCGGCGCCGAGCGGGTATCCGGCCAGATCGAAGGTGTCCGGGCGCCGGCCCCGGCCCCGTGGGCGAGCGGCGGTTCCGGGCCGGGACCCGGACGATCCGGGCGGGCGGGGTGGCTGGCATGGGGTGCTCCGCTGCGGGGCGGGGTTTCGCCGACACAATGGGAACGGTAGGAGTCCACACCGGTGAGTAGGTCAGACCGGGGAGCGGAAGCCCGTCCAGGACGGCCCGCGGGCCCCGGCGGCGGCCGCGGTCGCGCGCGGCGCCGAAACCGACCACGCTGAAACGGAAGGAACGCCGTTCATGGACGACGAGGTCCGCACCCCGAACGAAGCAGTCCCGACACCGGCCGATCCGACGCCCGCCGACCGGAGGCAGACCGACCGGAGGCAGGCCGAGCCGACGCGGGCCGCCCGGGACGGCGCGCGTGCCGACGGCGTGGACCGCCGGACGCTGCTGCGGGCGGCCTCCGCCGCCGGGGCGCTCGCCGCGCCGGTCCCGGCCGCGCCGCTGGTCACCGCGGGCCGGGCGGCCGCCGAGGAGGTGTCCGGGCCGGTGCCCGGGGCGGTGTCCGGGGCCTCGTCCGGGCCCGTGCCCGGGATCGTCAAACCGCTGCCCGCCGAGTGGTTCGTGCCGCACGGCACCAACGCGGAGACGCGCTGGGACACCTTCCGCGGCGCCGACGGCGGCGCCGCCATCGGACGCCACGTGCCGGTGGAGCGGTTCTTCGTCCGCAACCACACCAGCACCCCGCTGATCGACCCGGACACCTGGAGCCTCAGGCTCTTCGGCAGCGGCCTGCGCGGCGCCCCGACGGCCGGGCGCCCGGTCGAGTTCGGCCTGGACGACCTGCGGGAGCTGCCGTCCACCCGGATCAGCGCGTTGATCGAGTGCGCCGGCAACGGCCGCAGCTACTACTCCGGCCAGCAGGGCCAGCCCGTCCCGGGCACGCCGTGGACGCTCGGCGGCGTCGGCTCGGCGAGCTGGCGGGGCGTCCGGCTGGCCGAGGTGCTGCGGGCCGCCGGGCTGACCGGGGCGGCGGTGGACGTGCTGCCCACCGGCCTGGACCCGGACTTCGTCGCGGGCGGCACCAACTACGGCCCGGTGCGCCGCCCGCTGCCGATCGCCAAGGCGCTGGACGACGTGCTGCTCGCGTACGAGATGAACGGCGAGCCGCTGACCCCGGACCACGGCGCCCCGGCCCGGCTGGTGGTGCCCGGCTGGGTGGGCATCGCCTCGATCAAGTGGGTGGGCAGCGTGGAGGTCGCCGACCACCCGCTGTACTCGCCGTGGAACACCGACTTCTACCGGATGTTCGGCCCGGACTACCCGCCCGGCGGGGGCGACCCGCTCACCGTCCAGGTTGTCAAGAGCGCCTTCGAGCTGGCCGCGGGAGCGCGGCTGGCGGCGGACCGCGAGCACCGGCTGCACGGGCGCTCGTGGTCCGGCGTGGCGGCGGTGCGCCGGGTCGAGGTCAGCACGGACGGCGGCCGGACCTGGCGGCGCGCCGAGCTGCGCGACGAGCCGCGGGCCGACGGCTGGACGCGCTGGAGCTTCGACTGGCGCCCCGGGCGGCCCGGCCCGTACGAGCTGCGCGCCCGCGCGACGGACCGCCGGGGGAACACCCAGCCCGAGCGGGCGCTGTTCAACCGGGAGGGCTACCTGTTCGGTGCCGTGGTGGCCCACCCGGTGACGGTGGTCTGAGCCGAGCGCCGGTCCGAGCCGCGCCAGGAGCCCCGGCGGCGGGGCTCGTGGCGCGGCGCGGCTCAGCCGGTGGACTGGACCTCGTACGGGGCCGGGTAGCGCGTCTCGTACGGGGTCAGCACCAGCCGCACCACGTCCTCCAGGCGCCGCCGGGCGTCCCCGAGGGTGGTGCGGCCGGTCACCCAGGCGGTCAGCTCGCCCTGCCAGGCGTGGGCCACGATGTGCCGCACCAGGTCGCTCGCGGCGGCCGGCACCTCGGCCGTCACCGCTTGCAGGGCGGTGCTGTCGGCCCGGGCCATGCCCTGCAGGGCCTCGCTGGCGAAGGGGTCGGTGGAGGCGGCCACGGCCACCCGTAGCCGGGCGAGTTCGGGCTGCCGCTGGTAGGCCCGCATCCCGCCCCGGACGAACCGGACGGCCCGGTCGGTGGCCCCGAGCCCGGCCCTCGGTCCGCGCAGCTCGGCCACCAGGTCGGCCAGCAGCAGGCGGTGCCATTCGGCGATCGCCGCAGCCAGGAGGTGGTCCTTGGAGGAGAAGTAGCGGTACGCCGTCCCCAGGGCGACTCCGGACCGCTCGCAGACTTGTTTCATCTGCATACGCTCGACGCCGATCTCGTTCACCAGGGCGAGCGCGGCCGCGATCAGGCTTTCGCGGCGTTCGAGCTGACGCGGAGACATCGCCTCCACCGGCCGTGGTGACAGGTCAACCTTGGTCACCCGCACCATGATACGGGCCGGGGCCGCTCAGGAGTATGACGCCGTCCGGCCCCCTTCCGTTCGTCCGGCGGTCACCGGGGTGCCGGAGGTGTGACGAGGGGGCCCTCGGGCGTCACGACGGGTCGCGGACCAGCGCCTCCTGGACGGCGGAGGCGACCAGCCGGCCGTCCAGGTCGTAGAACTCGCCGAGCGCCAGGCCCCGGCCGTCCGAGGAGGACGGGCTGCGCTGGGCGAACAGCAGCCACTCGTCGGCCCGGAAGGGGCGGTGGAACCACATCGCGTGGTCCAGCGAGGCCATCAGCAGCCGGGGCGGCTCGGTGCGCTGGAAGAAGTTCGACTGCACGTCCAGCCCGACGGTGGAGGCCAGGGTGAGGTCGGACAGGTAGGCGAGCGCGCCGGCGTGCAGCAGCGGGTCGCCGTCCGGCAGCGGGGAGGCGGTGCGCATCCAGACGAACTGCTGGAGCAGCCCGGGGACGGCCGGCGGCAGCCCCGGGGTGTCCGCCGGGACGAACCGCAGGTCGAGGTCGCGGAAGCCGCCGGACGCGGCGAAGCCCCGGCGGACCTCCTCGGGCAGGAGGGCGACGGCGTTCGGCAGCGACTCCGGGTGCGGCAGCGGCGGGATCCGGCGCTGGCGGTCGGCGGCCGGCTCGGGGTGCTTGAAGGAGACCGAGAGGGTGAAGATCTCGTTCCCCCGCTGGAGCGCCGTCGCCCGGCGGGTGGTGTACGAGAGGCCCTCGCGGACCCGCTCGACCAGGTAGTCGATCGGGTGGCCCGGGGTGCCCGGCAGCAGGAAGTAGCCGTGCAGCGAGTGCACCGGGCGCTCGTCCTCGCAGGTGCGCCCGGCGGCGACGAGCGCCTGCGCGGCGACATGGCCGCCGAAGGCGCGCATCGGGGCGCCGGCGTGGCAGCAGCCCCGGAACGTGTTCTCGTCCAGCCGCTCGATCTCCAGCAGCTCGGCGAACGGGGCGGCCGGCACGGCGCGCCGCTCGGCCCGGACGTGCGGTTCGGTGAGGTCGGTCACGAGGCCATAGTGGCAGAAGCCAACCGTGTGGTGGTGTGACCTGGGTAACGCCGCCCGCGGGCTCGCCTGATGACATAGAACACGTTCCAGTCCGATCCCCGGTTCCGGCCCCGCGTCCGGCCGGGTCGAGGCCCTCCCGGCGCCCTCGCGAGGCCGCCCCGCGGTCGTCCCGACGGATTGTCAGTGCCCTCACCTAGCGTGCTCGGCATGACGCAATCCGCACACGCGTACGCCTATCTGCGCCCGTCGGCCGTCCTGGACGGCGCCGACGGCCGGCACCTCGACCTGGCCACCTCCGGCGGCGCCACCCCGCTCGGCGCCGCCGCCAACCCGCGCTTCTTCGCGGGCTTCCTGGCCGATCCGGCGCCGGCCGCCGCCGCGCTGCTCGCGGTCGCGGACGTCGCCGCCGCGCGCTACTACCAGCCGCGGCTGCGTGCCTCGCTCGACCCGGTGGTCACCGCCAACGGGGACCGGCTGCGCTTCGAGTCCTTCTCGGGCTGCTGCGGCGTCTACGCCCGGCTCGATGTGCTCGGGGCCGGGCTCGACGGGGACGAGATCGGCCACGGCACCACCAACGTGGACGTCAACAACCCGCTGCGCGAGGCGCTGACCAGGATCGGTCCGGCCGACCCGCTGCACCTCGCGGTCGGGCCGGACGCGCTGGAGGTCACCACCTTCGACGGCCCGCTGGTCGAGAAGAAGGTGCCGCTGCCGGAGCGCTGGCTGCGCGGCTTCGCCGAGACCCAGGTGGTCGCCGCCGGTTTCGAACCGCGCGCCGAGCTGCCCGCCGCCGAGGCGGTGCGGTTCCTGCGCTCGCTGCCGCGCGGCGGGCGGGCCGGCGTCGGCTGGGTCGTCCCGGCCGGGAGGACGCTGCGGCCGACCACCCGGCCGGTGCCCGGCGCGGTCTGCCTGCCCGGGCCTGACCGGCTGGTGGCGCTCCAGCGGGTGCTGCGGCACGCGCTCGCCCTGCGGGTCTACGGGCCGGTCGCGGCCGGGGAGCCGACCGCCTCCGCCTGGGAGGCGGTGCTGCCCGGCATGCGGCTGACCCTGACGCTGTCGCCCGACGCCGCCCGGGGCTTCTCCGGCGAGGGCGGGGTGCTCGACGCGCTCGCCACCGGCACGGCCGAACGGGACGCCGAGCTGATCGCGGTGCTGCTCGCCTGGGAGCCCCGGATCGAGGTCGGGGACCTCGCCGCCCAGTCCGGGCTGAGCCCCGAGCGGGTCCGCGCCGCGCTCACCCGGCTGGGCACCGCCGGGCAGATCGGCTACGACACCGCCGAGGCCGCGTACTTCCACCGGCAGCTCCCGTACGACGCCGGGCGGGCCGAGGCGGCCAACCCCCGGCTGCGGGCCGCCCGGGCACTGGTCGAGGTGGGCGCCGTACGGCTGGAGGAGGGCGGGGCGACGGCCGTCGTCACGGTGGACGAGCACATCCAGCGGGTGCGGACGGACGAGTCGGGGCGGCTGAGCTGCACCTGCCTGTGGTGGGGCAAGTACCGGGGCGGACGCGGGCCGTGCAAGCACGCGCTCGCGGTCGGCATGGTGCGGGAGACGGCAGCCGGGGCGGCGGGGACGAAGGGGGCCGGAGCGTGAGCACGGTGGAGGGGGCCGACCGGCAGGGGCCGGTCGACGACCTGCTGACGACCGTCCGGTCCGGGCGGCTGGCACGGATACCGGAGCTGCTGGCCGGGCTGGACGCGGCCCAGCGGCGGGCCGCCCTGACCGCGCTCAAGGCGCTGCGCAAGGAGCTGCGCCAGGAGTGGTCCCGGGAGGCGACCGAGACCAGGGGCCGCCTGCTGGTGGCCGGGGCCGGCTGCCACGCCGGCCCGGCCGCCGCCGCCACCTGGCTGGCCGGCAGCGACTTCGGCGTCCGCGACTGGGCCCGGAACTCCGTGCTGCACCAGGTCGTCGAGGCGCAGCCGGTGGAGTGGCAGGTCGAGGTGGTCGCCCGGCTCGCCGTCCGGCCGGTGCGCAACCAGGGCTGGTCGATGTACCCGGTGATGGAGGCCGTGGTCCGGCGCACCGGCTGCGAGGTGCCGCGCGGCGAGACCTTCGTCCGGGGCTGGACGGACCGCGTGAGCGACTTCGGCAGCCGCGGCGCGCGTCCCACGCTGGCCGAGAAGCTGCGCCAGGACGCCTTCACCCCGGTGCTGCTGCCCGAGCTGCTCGAACTCGCGGACATCGGCTGGCAGCTGACGCACCGGCACAGCCCGCGCTCCGGCGACGTCTGGACCGAGGCGATCGGCGAACTGGCCGCGGCCGGCCTGGTCGACCGGGCCGAGCTGCTCGACCGCTGCCTGGCCCGGCTGCTGCGCGGCGGCAAGCCGGCCGACCAGCGGGCCCTCCTGGAGGTGCTGCGGGCGCTCGGCCCGACACCGGCCGAGTACGCGGCCCGGGTGCGCGACCTGGTGGCGCTGCTGGACGGCCAGTCGGTGCTCGCCGGGCACGCCCAGGAGGTGCTCGCCGGGCTGGACGAGGCCGGCCTGATCGAGCCCGAGGTGCTCGCCGAGGCCTCGGCGGTGGTGCTGTTCCGGACCGAGAAGAAGCTGGTCCGCGCCCAGCTGGCCTGGCTGGACAAGGCCGCCCGGCGCGCGCCCGGGCGCTCCGGCCCGGTGGTGCTGGCCGCGGCCGAGGCCTTCGGGCACCCCGACGCGGCCCTCCAGGAACGGGCGCTGAACGTGGTGGCCCGGCACCTCAAGGCGGCGGGGGAGGCGGTGGTGGCGGAGCTGCGGACCGCCGCCGAGGGGCTGAACCCGGCCCACCACCAGCGCGCGGGCGACCTGCTCGGCGCGCCGGTCGGCGGCGACGGGGACGACCCGGACACCGGGTGGAACGCCCTCCTCCCGCCGGCCCCCGAACCGCGCCCGCTCGGCGCCCCGATCGGCTCGGCGGTGGAACTCGCGGAGGAGCTGTCCGCCCTGCTCGCCTCGCAGGAGCCCGCCGTGGCGGACTTCGAGCGGGTGCTGGACGGGCTGGTCCGGCTCACCCGCCTGGACCGGAAGGCGCTGGCCGAGGCGGTGGAGCCGGTCCGCCGGGTGCACCCGTGGCGCGGCACCAACAGCGTGGGCGACTGCACGCCCCGGGAGATCCTCTACGTGGTGGCCGCGGTGGCCGGGGAGACGCCGCCGTGGAAGGTCTGGGACTACCTCGGCCGCAAGGGCCGCTCCGTGCTGCGCGGGGCACACACCACCGTGCCCGGGGCCGTCCTCGCCGCCCGCCTGGAGGAGGCCGCCTGGCAGGTCCACCACGCCGGGCTGCCGTACCTGCTCGCCACCCCGACCGACGCCACCGGCGCACTGGACGCGGCCGAACTGGTCGAGCGGCTCGCCGGGTACGAGGCGGCGGGCGTCAAACCGGGGAAGGCCGACCTGTCCCAGGCCCTGCTGCGGGTCGACGTGCGGGCCCAGGAGGCGGTGCTGAAGGCCGCCGAGGCGCTCACCTCCCCGGCCGGGCGGTGGCTGGCGCACTGGCTGCGCACCGGCGGCCTGCCCGGGCAGCCCTCCGAGCGGGTGGTGTTCGCGCCCGGCAAGGGGGTGCGGCACACCAACGTGCACGGGGACCGCTGGTGGGAGGAGGTCGAGCGGATCGCCGTCGCCCAGCCGGGCATCGGCGCCGGACCGAAGGGGCCGGGCGGCGAGCGGCTCCCGGCCGAGCCGCGGGCCCTGCTGGACGGCACCGAGCCCAGCGTCGCCCGGGCCCGTACGGTGTACGGCTGGACGTGGCGGCCCGTCGCGCACTGGTTCGCGATGCTCCCCTGGCACCGGGAGGAGCTGGCCGCGCGCTGGCTCGACCCCTTCGCCGGGGGCGCCGACCAGGACGAGCGCGGCGCCGCCCGCTACCTCCCGCTGCTCGCCGAGGCCGGCGGCCCGGCCGGGCTCGCGCTGCACCTCGCGCTGGCGTACGGCCTGGGCTCCCGGCACGCCGAGGACCGGACGGCGGCGGTGGACGCCCTGCTGGTGCTCGCCGCGCGCGGCGACCTGGACGGCGCGCTGCTCGGCCGCGAGCTCGGCGCCCTGGTGGCCTGCGGCACGGTGATGGCCGGCCGGCTGGGGGCGGCGCTCACCACGGCGGCGGAGACCGGCGCCCGGGCGACGGTCTGGTCGGTGCTCGGGGCGGCCCTGCCGGTCCTGCTGGGCGAGGCCGACCAGTCGGCGCGCGGGCTGGGCGACCTGATCGCGCTGGCCGCCGACTGCGCCCGGCGCACCGGGGCCCGCGGGCCGGTCGCCGAGGTGACGGCGGCGGCCGAACGCGGAGGCTCGGGCCGGGTGGTCAAGGAGACCCGGGCACTGCGGGACGTCCTCGCGGGCTGAGGGGGCGGCGCGGGCCGGGTGGCGGCTTTCAGCGAACAGATTTTGAAATCTGTTCGCTGAAAGCCGTCGTCTGTTCGCGCGCCCCGGCCGCCCCCGGGTCGGCCACCGCCTCCTCCGGCCGCTCGCCGACCAGCTGCGGGACGCCGTGCGGGCCGGCGGCGACGGCGCGCCACCACAGCCGCAGAGCGGGCGGGGCGGCCGGTTCGAAGGGCTTGCCGGGGCGGGGCACCGCGAGTCGGGCGCCGAGCGTCTGGGCGGCGGTGACCACCCGCTCGGCGGGCTCCTCCCAGGGGTGCGGCGCGAGGTTGAAGGTGCACCAGTGGATCGGCAGCAGCAGCTCGCCGCCCAGGTCCAGGTGTGCCCGCACGCCCTCCTCGGGGGTCATGTGCACCTCGGGCCAGAAGTCGCTGTACGCGCCGACCTGCATCATCGTCGCGTCGAACGGGCCGAGCCGACGGCCGATCTCGGCGAAGCCGGGGAAGTAGCCGGTGTCCCCGCTGTGGAAGATCCGCCGCCCGCCGCCGGCCACCACCCAGGACGCCCACAGGAACAGTGTGCTGGTGCGCGGCCCCCGGCTGCAGTAGTGGCGGGCCGGCGTGGCGGTCAGGGTCAGCCCGGCGACCTCGGCCGACTCCCACCAGTCCAGTTCGACGATCCGCTCGGCCGGTACGCCCCAGTGCTCCAGGTGCGCCCCGACCCCGAGCGGGACGGCGAACGCCGCGCCCGTCCCGATCAGCGCCCGGACGGTGCCCATGTCGAGGTGGTCGTAGTGGTCGTGGGAGATCACGACCACGTCCACCGGCCCGAGTTCGGACAGCGGCAGCGGCACCGGGTGCAGCCGCTTGGGGCCGGTCCAGGAGAAGGGGGAGCAGCGCTCTCCCCAGACCGGGTCGAGCAGCACCCGCCGTCCGTCGATCTCGGCCAGGACCGTGGCGTGCCCCAGCCAGGTCAGCCGCAGCCCGGACCGGGGCGGCGCGGCCAGGTCGACGGGGAGCAGCCGGTGCACCGGGACGGCGGCGGTCGGCGTCCGGCGGGTCTTGTCCCCGGTCAGCTGGGCCCGGGGGATCTCCAGCGGGCTGCGCTCGTACACCAGGCGGCGGGTCGGCACCGGGTTGCGGAAGGCGCCGTCGGCGAAGTGCGGGGAGCGGCGGATGCGGGTCAGCCGTTCGCCCCGGGGCTCGGCGCCGAAGGCGTCGGTCCGGATCCGGTGCCAGGCGGACCGGGGCAGTCCGGCCAGCCCGGGGACGGCGCGCTCGGCCGCGGGGCCGGCGGACGGCGGGGCGAGCTGCGACGTCAGACCGGCGAGGCGGGAGAACCACGGGGCGGGGCGGGGCACGGCTCCTCCAGGGACGGTCACGGCTACCGGGCGTGCCGGGGCGCGCAGCACAGCGGCGGGTGGGGCTGCTGCGATACGACAACCATCTCGTCGGAGATTACTCGCCGTGGGCCGTCCGGACCTGGTGGAGAGCCCCGCGCGGTCCAATCGGCGTACCCGGGGAGGGCGGCCCGGGCCGGTGCCCGGGTTCGGCCCGGCGCGGGCCCGCGCCGAGTGGAGCGCGGGCCCGACCGCCCGTCGGTCCGCCCTCCGTCAGACGTAGAAGCGGGTGATCGTCTCCGCGACGCAGTGCGGCTTGGCGCTCCGCTCACTGGCCACGGTGAACCGCACCACCGCCTGGACCCCGCCCGGCACCTCGGTCGCCGAGAGCAGCTCGGCGGTGGCCCGGACCGCCGTGCCCACCGGCACCGGCGCCGGGAAGCGCACCTTGTCGGAGCCGTAGTTCAGCGCCATCCGCACGCCTTCGACGGCGTAGCACTCCTTCGCGAGCACCGGGATCATCGACTGGGTCAGGTAGCCGTGCGCGATGGTCGAGCCGAACTGGCTCTCCTTGGCCCGCTCCGGGTCCACGTGGATCCACTGGTGGTCACCGGTCGCCTCGGCGAACAGGTCGATCTGCCGCTGCTCGATGGTGTGCCACTGGCTGGTGCCCAGCTCGGTGCCGACGGCGGCGGTCAGCTCGGCGAGGGAGGCGAAGGTCGTCACGGTGCGCTCCTGGTGGGGGACGGACCCGGGGAGGGATCAGGACGCCGGAAGCGTATGCCTACCCATCGGTATCTGTCAGGAGCCGAGCGGGAAACCGGTGTTCACGGGGGCGGTCCTCACGGGCCCCGCGCTCGTCGGCCCCGCGCCCGTCGGCCGTCGCGTCTGGAGCCCCGGGGCGCCCGGGACGCCCGGTCCGGCCGGGAACAGCCGGCGGCCGCTCACCAGCTCCGGCACCAGCGCCACGAACAGCGGCTCCGGATCGCCCACCCACGGCCGCAGGCCGGAGCGCAGCACCCGCCTGACCTGCTCGGGGTCGCTCACCACGTCGGCCCGCCCGTGCACCAGTACGCTCCACCCGGTGCGGGTGACCGGGTCCAGCAGATCCGCCTGGAAGGCCACCACCGTGCCGTCCAGCCCGCGCGCGGTGGCACTTCCCCGGCGTACGGCGAGCACCAGCCGCCCGTCCAGGACCTCGAAGGAGACCGGCAGGACGGCCGGCAGCGCGTGCTCGGTGTACACCACGCGCCCGACGGGCACGGTGCTGAGCAGCCGCAGGCACTCGGCCTCGCTCAGGGTCTCCACACGGTCCTCACGCTCCATGCGTCCGATCGTCCTCGGTCGGTGCCCGCATCGATAGGGCCCATGGTCCCTGAGCGGACGGGCCGGGAGCCCCGTCGGCGGCCGTCCGGGGCGGTAGCCTGCCCGGCGGGTGGAGAAATGGTGCAGGAGGGGGACGGCCGGATGGCGGGCGGGGTCGATCTGGTGGTGATCGGGGCGGACGGCGGGCCCGACCGGGCCTTCGGGGGTGCGGCGCTCGCGCCGGACGGTGCCCGGCTGCTCGCCGAGGTGCTGCCCGGAATGTGCTTCGACACCGGCGCGGCCGGCTGCCGGGTCACCACGGTGCCGCCGGACGCGGACGCCAACGCCATGCTCACCGCCGTCCGGGACGCCGCCCTGCACCCCGGCCGCTGGCTGCTGGTCTGCCTGGTCGGCCAGCTGGTGGCCGATCCGCGCGGCCGCCGGCTCGCCCTGGTCACCGCCGGCAGCACCGCCGACAACGCCTACCGCCGGGGCCTGGCCTGGGACTGGGTGGTCAGCGCGATGGTGCACGGGGACCAGGAGGAGGCGCTGCTGCTGGTCGACGCGGCGGTCGACCGGGACGCCTGGGCGGCGCTGGAGCGGGGCGAGGACGGCGCGGGCGAACTGCTGAGCTACTCGAGGGTCCCGCTGTGGGGCCGGATCGGCCGCTACAGCCCGGGCAGCCGCTACGCCCCGGGCAGACGCGGCCGGGACGCCGTCCTGCCGGGCGGGGAGGGTTCGTTCAGCCGGGCCCTGACCACCGTCCTGCGCGAGGGCGTCCCGGGTGCCCCCGCGGCCGTCTCCCCGCTCGATCTCCAGCCGGCCGTGGCCGCGCTGACGGACGGCGGGGAACCGGCCGGTAGTTCGGGTGCGCCTGGCGCGCGCCTGCTCGTTCCGCCGCACGCCGGGCGGCTCCTGATGCGCAATCGGGCCGCGGTTCGGGGCGCATTGGCCGGATTGTCGCTTTCCGAAGAACTGTTGGCCGTTCTGTGGCGGGAAAGTGCCCCGACGGAACCGCCTTCCGCGTAAGGTCAGGGGGCCTGAGGTGTTGCCGTGATGGGGTGGGTTGGCGAAGAATCGATCCCCAGCGGAAACACCGGTGGGACGGCGGAATTCTCCTGGCGGCCGTGGATCACGGATCAGGTCGGTCGCAATGAGGTGGGGCCATGCGGCAGCGCGGAAATGTGTTGCGCCCTGGGGCGGTTGGGGTCGGTGGGGCGGTTCTGGTGTTGCTGCTCGGTGCTTGTGCGGGCGGTGGTGCGGGCGGTTCCGTCGATCGCATCGGGTCGGCCGCGCCCACCGTCGCGGGAGTGAACCCGCTAACTCCTTCGAGTGGTTCGGCAAACGATTCGATCGCGCCGACCAGCGGTCCGGAAGGGGCCATGGCGCGGCTGGCCCTGAAGGCGTATCAGGACTGGTGGCAGGCCCAGGCCGAGGTGTTCGGACGGTCGGATTCGGACGGTTACGGACTGGAGCAGTACTCCTCCGGTCGGGCGCTGTCCGACAGCCTGGTCAGCCTCCGGCAACTGCGCGACGCCAAAGTGGTGATGACCGGAACGCCGCGCAATTCCGCGGTGGTCAAGACCGTCGACCTGAAAGCCGATCCGCAGACCGCCGTGATCGAGGACTGCGTCGACCTGTCCGGCTGGCACCGCGTCGATGCCGTCACCGGGGCCGCCAAGGATCCCGGAGCACGCCTGAACCGGTACGTCGGAACCGCTTCGCTGCGCTGGTTCCAAGCACATTGGTTGATCTACGACTTCAAACGGGAGGTGGATCGGACATGCTGAACGCGCGGAAACCGGCCCGGCGAATCTCGGTCGTCGCGTCGATGTCGGCCGGGTTGCTGCTGTCCTCGGCGGTGGGTGCGACCGCGGACGAACCGCCGAGCGGCGGGGCCGAGCAGTGCTACCCGAACGTGATCTGTGTGGACGTCAATTCCGGGGGGACGACCACGACGCCCGGCGGATCGAAGCCCGGCGGTGGCGGCGGTTCGGGCACCGGCCCGCAGCTGTGCAGCTACCACGACGTTCCCTGGGCCTGCCACGACCCCCAGCTGGGCTGGTTCAGCAGCGACAAGGGCTGCTACTTCCGCCCGCTGGACAACCCGCCGGCCGCGGGCGACCCGGCCTGGGGCGGCCACGACCCGAAGGACGGCTCGCTCTACACGAAGGTCTGCCCGCAGACCGACGGGGGCCTGGGCGGCGCCGAGGTCGTCTTCGAGCCCACCTCGCCGGACGGGCAGAACGTCAACGCGGAGGCCACGGCCATCCAGACCGCCTACGACCGGGTCCGCTTCCGGCCCCCGGTGGGCCGGGCCGCGCCCCAGAAAACGGCGGTGGTCAACGCCCCGGTCTGGCTCTGGGCGGACGACGCCGCGCTGCCCGCACCGGGCAACGCGTCGGTCGCGGGCATCTCGGTCACCGTCACGCCCCGGCTGGTGAAGGCGGACTGGAGCTTCGGCGACCACCTCCAGACCTCCTGCACCACGCCCGGCACGCCGTACGTCCCCGCGTACGGCGACGCGAAGTCCCCGGACTGCGGCTACGAGTTCAGGACCAGCTCGGCCCGTGAGAAGAACGGCGTCTTCAGCGCCACGGTGACGATGCACTGGGAGGCCGCCGTGGTGGTCACCGGCGGGCCGAACCCGCGGAAGTTCACCATCCCGGGCATCAACCAGAGCAGCAAGCCCTTCGAGCTCAAGGTCGCCGAGATGCAGGTGCTCAACTGAGCGCGCCGGCCCGGCGATCCGCGCACTGACCAGCCAGACCAGCCAGACCAGCCAGACGAGCCAGAGACGAACGAGGGAAGGGCGGAACCCGGTGGAGAACCGTACGTTCGCGACGCCGGGATCCGGCACCTCCGCGGGCGCGGCGGCGTCCGTGGCACTCCCGGAGCAGCCGGAGCAGGGCGGCCCGGGCAAGGGCCGGGGGCTGCCGCACGCGCCCGGGCGGACCATGCGGGCGCGGCGGCGGCGCCCGGCGGTGCTGGCGATGGCGGTCGCGCTGATCGCGGCCGGCGGGCTGGGCGGGGCCGTCCTCTACAACAGCACCGGCCAGCGGGTCGCGGTGCTGGCGCTGGCCCGGGACGTGCCGTGGGGGCAGGTGATCACCGAGGACGACCTGGTGGTCGCCCGGATCGCGGGGGACCCGGCGCTGCACCCGCTGGCGGCCCAGGACCGGACGAAGGCGGTCGGCATGCGGGCCGCCACCGACCTCAAGCGCGGCGCGATGCTCACCGGGGCCGACCTCGCGCAGGGACTGTCGGTGCAGCCCGGGCAGATCGTGGTCGGGGTGTCGGCCAAGCGCAGCCAGCTGCCCGCCAGCCGGCTCCAGCCCGGCGTGCAGCTGGTCGTCGTCTTCACCCCCGACAACGGCCGGGCCGACTCGCTGCCCGCCACGGTGATCACCGTCGGCCGGGTGGACACCGACGGCAGCCAGGTGATCGACGTGGCGGTCGGCACCGCGGACGGGCCCCGGCTGGCGCAGTGGGTGGCGAGCGGGCGGATCCAGGTGCTGCTCGCGCCGCGCGGCGGGGCGGCGGGCGGCGCCGCGCCGAACCCGGCGCCGAGCGGTGCGCCCTCGGCCGCCCCCGCCCCCGCCGCTCCTACCCCCGGGGCGACCACGCCGGGTGCCGCCACGTCCGGGGGACCGGCCGCGACGGGCGGCGCCTGATGGCCGTGATCGCGGTGGTCGGCGGCCCGGGCGCACCGGGAGCCACCACCACCGCCCTGGCACTGCTGCTGTCCTGGCCGCTGCCGCCCGGTCGGCGGATCCTGCTGGTCGAGGCCGACCCGGACGGCGGCGCGGTGCTCGCCGGCGCCCTGGAGGGCCGGGTCGAGGCGGTGTACGGGCTGCGCAACCTGGCCGTCGCCGACCGGCGCGGGCTGCTCGCGCAGACCATCTGGGAGCAGCTGATCGACCTCTCGCCCGAGGGCAACGCCGAACGGCTGCTGCTGCCCGGGCTGACCGACCCCACCCAGGCGCCCGGCCTCGCCTACACCTGGGAGCCGCTCGCCGAACTGCTGCACGGCGTGGAACAGCAGGGCTACGACGTGATCGTGGACCTCGGCCGCTCCGGCGCCACCGGCCACAGCGCGGTGCTGGCCCGCCGCGCCGACGCGGTGGTGGCGACCGTGCGCACCACGCTGCGCGGGCTGAGCGCGGTCCGGCCCCGGCTCGCCGCCCTGACCGAGGACCTGGCCGCCGCCGGCACCGGCGCGGACGCGCTCGGGCTGCTGCTGGTCGCCGAGGGGCCGTACGCCCGGGCGGAGGTGACCCGGGAGCTCGGGCTGCCGGTGCTCGGGGTGCTGCCGCACGCCCCCCGGACGGCGAAGGTGCTCTCCGACGGCGGGGACACCACCGACCGGCGGTTCATCCGCTCGGAGCTGATGCGTACGGCGCGCTCGGCGGCGGACGAGGTGCAGCTGCTGGTCCGCCGCCGGCGCCAGCGGCTCGCGCCGGGCGCGGCGCCCGCTCAGCTGACGGCGGGCGGCCCGGTGGCGGGCCCGGTCGCGGCGGCGGTGCCGACGCCGCCGGTCCCGGCCGCTCCGATGCCGGCGGCCCAGGCCCCGGCCCCGCCGATACCGACCCCGCCCGTGCCGATGGCGCCGCAGCCGTCGATGCCCGCGCCCGCGCCGGGCCCGTACGGGCAGTCGGCGTACGGTCCGGGCGGCCGGCCGGGGTACGGGCAGGGCGGTCACGGCCAGACCCCGTACGCGCCGGGCCCGCAGGCCCAGGGCCCGTACCCGCAGACCCCGCATGGGCAGGGCCCGTACCCGCCGGGCCCGTACGGTGCGGCGGCCCACGGCCGCTCCGGGCCCGGCCGCTCCGGCTACGGGACGGCCGAGGGCGAGCAGCCCTCGTACGCCCCGCCGCAGCCCGTCCCGCCGGTGATCACCACCGGACCGGTGGCGCCGCTGGCCGGGCTGGCGCCGCAGCCGGCCGCGCCGGCGCCGTTCCCGGCGCACGTCCAGTCCGCCCCGTACGGCGATCCGGACGACCAGTACCCGCTCCAGCAGCCGTTTGTGACAGACAGTCAGGACAACGTGAACGGGCCGTACCCGCACGACCCCGGCGAGGTGCTCCGTGCGCGGTAGCCCCCTGCACCAGCGTCCCAGCGCCGATCCGGCCGCGCTGCCCTGGGCGGGGCCGGTGACCGGGCCCGCGCCGGTGACCGGTCCGGTCGCCCCGGCGCACGGGTACCAGCCCGGCCCGGTCGCGCCCCAGCCCGGCCCGGCGCAGCCCGTCGCGCCGCAGCCCGTCCCGCCGGGTGCGGCCGCCGGGCCCACCGCCGTGCCCTCCCAGCTGCCCTCGCTGGACCTGCGCGGCTCCGCCACCCGGCCCGTCGTGGACCCGCAGGTCGCCCGCGAGCTCAAGCGCCAGGTCGCGGCCGAACTGCACCAGCAGATCACCCGGTTGACGCTCTCCTCCGGCTCCGAGCCGGACCGCGCCACCCGCCGCCAGCGCGGCCGGGCGCTGATCGAGGAGGCCGTCGCCCGGTGGTCCGACGCGTACGCCCAGACCCACGGCATCCCGCCCACCCGGGATCAGGACCGCGCCCTCGCCGAGGCCGTCTTCGACCTGCTGTTCCGGGCCGGCCGGCTCCAGCCCTACCTGGACGACCCGGAGATCGAGAACATCCTGATCAACGGCTGTGACGACGTCTGGGTCTCCAAGGTGCACCAACCCCTGCGCCAGGTACCGCCGGTGGCCGACAGCGACGCCGAACTCGTCGAACTGCTCCAGGACCTGGCCCGCCAGCACGGCGGCGGCGAGCGCAGCCTGTCCACCGCCAGCCCGACCCTCGCGCTGCGGCTGGAGGGCGGCATGCGCCTCCAGGCGCTCACCGAGGTGACGCCCCGCCCGTACGTGGCGATCCGGCGCCACCGGGTGGCCTCCGCGACGCTCCCCGAGATGGTCGAACTCGGCACCCTGGACGCCACCTTGGCCGCCTTCCTGGCTGCCGCGATCCGGGCCCGGAAGAACGTGATGATCACCGGCACCCAGGGCGTCGGCAAGACCAGCCTGCTGCGCGCGATGGCCGCCGAGATCCCGCCGGACGAGCGGATCGGCACCCTGGAGTCGGAGTTCGAACTCTGGCTGCACACCCTCGGCCACCTGCGCCAGGTCGTCCCGATGGAGGCCCGCGAGGGCAACGGCGAGCGCGTCGAGGGGCGCCTGGCCGGGGAGTTGACCCTCGGCGACCTCATCCCGGCCGCGCTGCGGATGACGCTCTCCCGGATCATCGTCGGGGAGGTCCGCTCCGGCGAGGTCGTCCCGATGCTGCGGGTGATGACCAACGGCGAGGGCGGCTCGATGTGCACCCTGCACGCCCGCGGCCCGCACATGGTCGTCGACCGCATCGCCGAACTCTGCCTGGAGTACGGCTCGCACATGACCGACTCACTCGCCTACCGGCTCACCGCCAACGCCCTGGACCTCATCGTGCACGTCACCATGGTCGACGAGACCGCCGTCGGCGGCCGCCGGCACCGCTTCGTCTCCCACGTCCTGGAGGTCACCGGCCTCGGGGAGAGCGGCCGGCCCGCGCTGAACACCGTCTTCGGCCCCCGGCCGGACCTCGGCGAGCCGCGGGCCGTCCCGCACACCCCGCCGCAGTGCCTGGACGACCTGCGCCGGGCCGGCTTCGACGCCTCGCTGCTCGGCTCCCGGTACGGGAGTTGGGCCACCCCGCTGCAGCTGCGGATCGGCGGTGGCACCCGGTGATGCTGCTCTTCGCCCTGTGCGGGCTGGCGGTCGCGGGCGGCATGGTCGCCCTGGCGCTCTGGGCCCGCGGCAGCGAGCCCGTCGAGGAGGACGAGGCCGAGCGGGCGGTCAACCCGCTGGCCGGCCGGCTCCACGTGTTCTGGTACGGCGCGCCCGGGACGGCCGGGCACCGGATGGTGCGGCTGCGCCGCGTCCAGCTGCCGCTGGCGCTCGCCGGCGCGCCGCTGGCCTGGCTGTTCACCGGCATCCCGCTGACCGCGCTGCTGGTGCCGCTGGCCGTCTTCGGCCTGCCCTGGCTGTTCGACACCACCCGCCCGGACACTCACCGGATCGAGCGGCTGGAGGCGCTCTCCGAGTGGACCCAGCGGATCGCCGACGTGCTGCTGCTCGGGGTCGGCCTCAACCAGGCCATCGTCACCAGCCGGCGCACCGCCCCGGCCGCCCTGGAGGACGAGATCGGCGAGCTGGCCGCCCGGCTGCAGGCCCGCTGGCGGCCCGAGGAGGCGCTGCGCGCCTTCGCCGACAGCCTCGCCGACGCCACCGCCGACAAGGTGCTCGCCGCGCTCGTGCTGCGGGCCGGGGACAGCGGCCCCGGCCTGGCCCGCACGCTCTCCGACATGGCCGACTCGGTGCGCGAGGAGGTCCGCCAGCGCCGCGCCATCGAGGCCGACCGGGCCAAGCACCGGACCACCATCCGCTGGCTGGTCGGCATCATCGTGCTGGTCGTCACCGTCGGCTCCTTCAACACCGAGTACACCCGGCCGTACGGGACCTTCCTCGGCCAGGTGGTGCTCGCCGTGGTCGCCGCCCTGTTCGTGGCGATCATCGCCTGGATGCGGGCGCTGGCCTCCCACCCGCCGGTGCCCCGGCTGCTGACGCCCGACCGGCGCAGCAGGAGCGGACGGCGGACCAGCGCCGCGCCGACCGGGCCGGAGCCGGCCGAGCAGCTCGGGGAGGTCCGATGATCTCCCCCTGGTCCGTGCTGGCCGGCGCCGCCGCGGCCGGCGGCCTCGCCCTGCTGGTCGCCGAACTGCGGCCGGCGCCACCGGACCTGCGCCAGGCGCTGGACCGGCTGCACGCCACCCCCGCCGACCGCGAGCAGGACCCGGACGAGCGGCCCCGCTGGTACGACCGGATCGGCGAGCGGTCCGTCCACCTGCGCGGGGTCTCCGTCCCGCGCCGCGAGCTCGCCCTGATCGGCCGCACCCCGGCCCGGTTCATGGTGCACAAGCTGCTGTTCTCCGCGCTCGGCCTGCTGCTGCCCGCCTACCTGGGCGCGATGGCCGTGCTGATGGGCGTCGGCCTGCCGTTCGCCCTGCCGCTGGTCGCCGGGCCGCTGCTGGCCGGACTGCTCTGGTTCGTCCCGGACGCCGTCGTGCGCGGCGAGGCCAAGGAGGCGCGCACCGAGTACCTGCACGGCATCGCCGCCTACCTGGAGCTCGTCGCGATGGAGCGGGCCGCCGACTGCGGCCCCGCCGAGGCGCTGCGCCGGGCCGCCGCGGTCGGGCGGGGCGCGGTGTTCCGGCGGATCCGCGACGCGCTGGAGCGCGCGGCCACCGACCGGCTCCCGCCGTGGGCCGGACTCGACGCGCTGGCCGAGGAGTTGGGGCTCAGCCCGCTCCAGGACGTGGCCGACATCATGCGGCTGTCCGGCAACGACGGCGCCGCCGTGTACGACACCCTGCGGGCCCGGGCCAAGGGCCTGCGCGGGGAACTGCTCGCCGAGGACCTCGCCCGCGCGAACGCCGACAGCGAGCGGATGGTCGCGCCCGGGGCCGCCCTGACCCTGCTGATGACCGTCCTGATCGTCTTCCCCGCGCTGCACCAGATGCTCAACTGACAGCCGTCCCAGAGCAGCCGACACCACACCACACCGCCACGTCCCTCCGGAGAGACCCGATGACCGTACGACTCGTCCAACTGGCAGACCGGGTGCTGCGCCCCGTCCTGCTACCGGTCCAGTTCGCACTCCTGCTGTTCACCCTGCGGCTCGGCCGGCTGCGGGCCGCCCGCGCGCGCGGCGACCGCGGTGCGATCAGCATCGAACTCGCCCTCGCCATCATCGCGTTGGTCTTCGTCGCGGGTGCCGTGGCGACCGCGCTCTACCTGCTGAAGGACAAGGTCGTCAAGAAGGTCGAGCAGGACCCGAACATGCCGGGTGCGGGCGGAGCGGGCGGCGCGGGCGGCGCCACCCCGTGATGCGTGCCGCTCTCCGCCGCAGGGGCGACCGGGGGTCGATGAGCGTGAGCCTCGCCATCGTCTTCCCGGTCGTCCTGCTGCTCGTCCTGCTCGTCGTCCAGGCCGCGCTGTGGTGGTACGACCGGCAGGTCGCGCTCACGGCCGCCCGCGAGGGCGTGGACGCCGGACGGGTGCAGGGCAGCGCGACGGACGGCGAGAAGAACGAGGCGGCCCAGCGGCAGGCCCGCGACTTCCTCGACCGGCAGGGCGTGCACGGGTACACGGTGCGGACCGACGGCAGCACGGCGCAGACCATCCGGGTCACCGTGCGGCTGACCCCGCCGCTGCTGATACCCGGGCTCAAGGCGCCCGACATCACCCAGTTCGCCGAGGCGCCCCGCGAGCGCTTCGTACCGCCGGCGGTGACACCGTGACGGACGCGCTGCGGACACCGGGCCCACGGCGGCGGTGGTCGGGACTCCGGTCGCGACCGCGCAGGCCGGACCGGGGCGGGATCGCGATCGAGGCGGCGATCGTCGTGCCGGGGGTGGTCGGGCTGGTCCTGCTGGCCGTCGCCGCCGGACGGGTGCAGACCACGGCCGGCACCGTGGAGGCCGCCGCCCGGGCCGGGGCCCGGACCGCCTCCCTGCAGCGCAGCGTGGACGGGATGGACCAGCCGGCCAGGGACTCCGCCCTCGCGACGCTGCGCCAGCAGGGCGTGTGGTGCCGCGACGGGGACGTGCGGGTCGGCAGGGGGGAGCTGAACCTGCCCGGCGGACCGGTCACGACCGTCACCGTCACGGTGGTCTGCGACGTGGAGCTGGCCGACCTGCTCGGCGGACCGTCCGGGATACCCGTGACGAAGCACCTCGTCGGCGAGTTCACCTCGGTGGTGGACCGTTACCGGGGCACATGACAGCGCGCGGCGCCGTCACCGGGAAGACAGGGGATTGGAGACGGCCCGTGCGGGGGAGACGCAAGCGGAGAGCGCTCGGGGGATGGCGGAACGGTACCGAGCGGCGCCCGGTGGGGGCCGGTGGGGAGAGCGTCGTGCGAAGTGGGGGGAGGGGACGGAAGTGGTGAGCCGTCTGCGGCGACGGCTGTCGGCGCGCCGGTCCGACCGGGGCGCGGTGGCCCTCTTCGTGGCGATCTGCGCGGCCTACGTCGTGCTCGTCATCGCCCTGGTGATCGACGCCGGCGGCCGGCTGCGGGTCGCCGAGCGGACCGACGCCTACGCCCTGGAGGCCGCGCGGGTCGGGGGCCAGCAGCTCGACCGGGCGGCCGTCCTCCAGGGCAAGGGTTTCAAGGTCCAGGAGAAGTACGTGCGGGACGCCGCCGACGCCTACCTGGGCCTGTACGGCCTGCGGGCGGGCGGCATCGAGTTCTCCGGTGACGGCAGGGTCGTCACCGTCACCGTGCAGGCCGACTACCGCCCGGTCCTGCTGGGCGCCCTCGGGGAGCGGAAGGTTACGGGCAAGGGCAGTGCGACCCTCGTCCACGGAGTAGAGAAAGCGGAGACCGACTGATGGCCGCGCCACGTGCCAAGGACCAGGCCCGTACCGCCCAGGCCCGAAACGGCCAGGCCCCCAACGGCCGGGCCGGGACGTCCCATCGGGCCGGCGGTGCCCGAAGGCCCGCCGCCCCGGCGCCCCGACCACCCCGCGGCCGCGGCCGCGCCGTGATCACCGCGCTCGGCGCGCTGGTCGCCCTGCTCGCGCTGCTGTTCGGCGTCCCCGCGCTGCTGCTGTACGGCACCGACGCGGTCGCCGGGATGGGCGAGGTCGCCTCGGGCGGGGTGGGCGAGGCGCTCACCAGTCCGGACGACGGAAGCCTGTTCCTCTGGGCGCTGGTGGTGGTCGGCTGGATCGCCTGGGCCTGCTTCGCGCTCTCCGTCCTGCTGGAGATCCCGGCCCAGCTGCGCGGCCGGATCGCCCGCCGCATCCCGGCCTTCGGCTGGAGCCAGCGGCTCGCCGCCGGGCTGGTCGGCTCGGTGCTCGCCCTGCTCCCGGTGGCCGGCTCGGCCTTCGCGGCCGTCCCCGAGCCGAACCACAGCCCGGTCGTCCAGGCGCAGTTGACGCCGGGCGTGCAGCGCGCCGCACTGCCCGCCGCGCAGGCCGCGCCGGCCCTGACCCCGGCCGCCGAGCAGCAGAGCACGTACACCGTCCGGGACGCCCGGCCGGCCGACAGCCTGTGGTCCATCGCCGAGCGCCAACTGGGCTCGGGGGAACGCTGGGTGGAGATCGCCAAGCTCAACGACGGCCGGATGATGGGCGATTCGGGCATCCGCTTCGACGCCGACCGGCCGATCCAGCCCGGCTGGGAGCTGCTGATGCCGGCGGACGCCAAGCCGGACGAGGCGAGGACGCCGGCGCCGCCCGCCCCGGCCCCCTCGGGTGACCCGGCGCAGGGCGCGCCGCAGGAGACGCCGCAGAGCGCTCCGCAGTCCGGGACGGAGGCCGGCGGGCCCGGTGGCGCGGGCGGCGCGGCCGGCTCCGGCGGCCAGCGGACCGTCACCGTCCAGACCGGGGAGAGCCTGTCGGCCATCGCCCAGCGGGAGCTGGGGGACGGCGAGCAGTGGCCGAAGCTGTTCGAAGCGAACAAGGGGGCGCAGGCCCCGGACGGGACGCAGCTGACCGACCCGGACGTGGTGGTGCCGGGGATGGTGCTCACCGTCCCGGGGGCGGGGGGTGCCGCACCGGCGCCCGCACCGGCTCCCGCCGATCAGACTCCGGCCGACCAGGCCCCGGCCCCCGCGCCGGCCCCCGCCGACCAGGCTCCGGCGCCGGGTGCTCCCGCGCCGGGCGCGCCGCAGTCGGCCCCGGCGCCCGCGCCCACGCACGCGCCGGCCCACGCGCCCGCCCCCGCCGCGCACGCCGACCCGGCCCCCAGCGACGACTACACCGTCGCCCTCTCGGCCTCCACCGTCGGCGTCCTGCTCGCGGCCGTCATGGTCGGCGCCGTCGCCCACAAGCGCGGCACCCAGCAGCGCGCCCGCCGCCCCCGGCACCGCATCGCGATGCCCGAGGCCGAGGCCGCCGCCTTCGAGAACGAGCTGATGGCCCGGCAGGACCAGGCCGGACTGGACCTGCTGGACCGCTCCCTGCGCACCCTGGCCCGCAACACCGTGCGCGGCGGCAAGCGGCTGCCCGCCATCGTCGCCGCCCGGATCACCCCGGGCCGGACCATCGAACTGCACCTGTCCGGACCGGCCACCCCGATCGCGCCGTTCCGCGCCGCGCACGCCGCCAACGTGTGGTGGTGCAGCGCCGACTCGGGCGACCTGCTCAGCCCCGGCCAGGCCCGGAAGACCGCCGCGCCCTACCCCGCGCTGGTCACCCTCGGCACCTCGCCGGACGGCTCGGTGGTCCTCGCCGACCTGGAGGCCGTCCGGCTGCTCCACCTGTCCGGCCACCCGGACGACGCCCGCGACGTGCTGCGCACCCTCGCCGTCGAACTGGCCCACAGCCCGCTCGCCGACCGGCTCCACCTGCACCTGGTGGACCTCGCCGAGGAGGTGCCGATCAGCGGCCCGGCCGCCGAACGCGTGCACCGCCACCCCACCCTGGAGGCCGCGCTCGCCGCCCTCGGCCCGCGCACCGCCAAGGCCCGCGCCACCCTCGTCGCCGCCGAGGCCACCAGCCCGCGCGAGGCCCGCAGCCGGGGCCAGGCCGACGAGTCCTGGACGCCCGAGATCGTGCTCTGCGCCCACCAGCCCGGCGGGGACGTCCCGGCCGAGCTCGGACGCCTGCTCGACGCCCGTCCGCGCACCTGCGTCGCCGTCATCACCCGTGCCCCCGAGCGCGGCACCGGCCCGGTCGCCCGTTGGACCCTGCCGGCCTCCGGCCAGGCCGCGATCCCGGGCCTGCACCTCACGGTCGAGCTGCAGCGGCTCAGCGACCGGCAGTACGACCAGGTCGCCGAGCTGCTCCGGGTCGCCGACGACACCACCCAGCAGCCGGCCCCGGCCTGGACGCTGGACGGGCCGGAGGACGACACCGACACCACCGAACTGCCCGCCGCCGTACCGGTGCTGGCCGCCGTCGGGGCCTCGGCCGCCGTGGCGGTCCCGGCCATCGGAGGTCCGGCTGCCGCGGCTCCGGTCGGTGGGGCTTCGACCGGCGGGGCCTCCGTCGGTGGGGCTTCCGCCGGCAGGACTTCCGTCGGCGGGGCTTCGGCCGGCGGGGCTTCGGCAGGCGGGGCGGAGGAGGGCGCGGCCGCCGGTCCCCGGCTGCTCGCCCGGGTCATCGGCACCGGCGCCAGCCCGTTCGCGGGCACCGATCCGGTGGCGCCCGCTCCGACCCCTGCCGCGCTGCCGCCCGCGGCGTCGAGTCCGGCTCCGGCGCCTGCCCCGGCTCCGGCCGGCCCGGCGCGGTTCGCCGTCAACGGGCAGGGACGGCAGGCGGCGACCGACGAGACCACCCGCGACCTGCGGCGGCCGGGCCTGGCGGAGGACGAGGGGACGGCCGGGCCGGGGGACACCGGTTCGGAGTCCACGGCGACGGTCGTGCTCGCCGTCCAGCCGGTCGTGCCGCAGCCCGTCGTGGCGGAGCCGACCGCGTCGAAGACGGCCGAGGGCCTTGTGCCGTCGACCGAGCCCGTTCCCGCTGCCGCTGCCGCTGCCGCTGCCGCTCCCGAGGCCGCCGTCGCCCTCGGGACCGGACCGGCCGGGACGGCGGAGACCGCGGAGGCCGTCGAAGCCGCCGAGGCCGTCGGTGCGGAGCAGCCCGGCCCCGCCGCCGTCGCCCCGGTCGCCCGGACGACGCCCGGCCGCAGCGACAGCGACGACCTGCTCGCCATCCTCCGCTCCCCGGAGGCGCACGCCCCCCGCAACGCCCCCCGGATCCGGCTGCTCGGCCCGGTGGACGTCGCGGGAGTCCTCGGCGCCGCCGCACCCGGCGCGCTGCCCCGGCTCACCGAACTGGCCGTCTACCTGGCGCTGCGCCCCGGCTCCGACCGCCACGCGCTCGACCACGACCTGCACCCCGGTGCGGCGCACCTCGACCCGCACCCCACCGCGGCCGGCTCCGAGAGCCCGCTGCCGGCCAAACTCGCCGACCTGGCCGCCTGGTTCGGCACCTCGCCGGAGGGCCGCGTCTTCCTGCCCACCGAGGGCACCGAGGGCTACTCCTTCGCCCCGGCGGTCACCTGCGACTGGGACGAGTTCCGCGGCCTCTACCGGCGCGGCATGCGCAGCACCAGCGCCACCGCCGACGCGGCCCTCGCCCACGCCCTGGCCCTGGTCCGCGGCGCGCCGTTCGCCGAGGCCCCGCCGGCCTCGTACGGCTGGGCCGAGGCCGAGCGGCAGGACATGATCGCGGCGATCGTCGACACGGCCCACGAACTGGCCGCCCGCCGCCTGCAGTACGGCGACCACCGCAGCGCCGAGGCCGCCGTCTTCCGCGGCCTCGCCGTCGCCCCGGACGTCGAACTGCTGCACCGGGACCTCTTCTACGCCTACGCCTCGGCCGGCGCCCGGGACCAACTCCTGCGCGCCGTCAACCGGTTGGACGCCCTCAGCCGCCGGACCGGCCGGGACCTGGACGCCGACACCGTCGCCCTGCTGCGGGACCTGCTCGCGGGCTCCTGACGCCGCGACCGCCCGCCCGGCCACTCCTGTTCCAGGGGTGGCCGGACGGGTTTCCGGGAGCGGTCACTCCTCCCAGGAGAAGGGCCGGCAGGCACAGGTGCCGTCGCGCGCCGGTTCGGCGGCCGAGTGGACGTCCTGGACGACGGCCTCCGGAACCCGTGCCACGGCCACCAGGACCCGCCGGTCGTCCGCCGGGGTCCGCGCGACCACCTCGACCTGCTCCTGCTCCTCCGCCGTCGCCCGGACGAGCGAGCTGAACACGTACGTCCCGCCCTCGACGCCGTACCCGTCCGCCCACAGCTCGACCAACGCCCCGCCGTGCAGGGCCAGATGCCAGCGGGACGGTGTTCCGGCGACGGGTTCCATGGCGGGGCAGTGTAGTCAGGCCGTCCGCAGCCAGGCGTCCAGCGCGGCGAAGTCCGCGTCGGTGAGCCCGCGTCGGGGATCGACCCGGTGGAGCAGGGCGCGGGCGGGGGAGTGGGCGGCGACCCAGCGGCGGTCGGCCCCGGTGATCTCGTCGTCCACCCAGGCGAACGGCCGCCCGCCCGCCCAGGCGAGCAGCGTGCGGGTCTTCCAGTGCAGGCCCTGCGGCGGGTGCGTGGCGTCCGCGGTGTCCGCGTCCTCCGCGTCGTCGGAGTCGTCCACCGGCCAGTCGACGACGGGCAGTCGGGGCAGGCCGAGCCAGGGCGCGAGGCACTCGTTGGCGTCCTCCAGCCAGGTGGTGGCCCACACCGGCTCGGCCGGCAGGCGGAGCAGCCGAGGGCCCAACTCCGGGTCCACGCGGGCGATCAGCGGGTTCCCGCCCGGTGTCGTACCGGCCGGGACGTGCGGGCTGCGGTGGACGGGGTAGCCGCCCGGCGGCGGGCCCCCGAAGGGGATCAGCGGACCGTCCACGTCGAGGAAGAGCAACGGGCGATCGGTATCGATCATGACGGCACCTTAGCGGGCGGCGCGGGCGGTGTGGCGCGCCGATCGGCCACCCGGCCTGGAACGGGCGAGCCGGGATCTCGTAGGGTGGCGCGCACGGAGTGTGGTGGCAGGCACCACGCAGTCGAGGGCATCAGACGCCGCGGGAGCGGCGGGGCGGGGCGGTGACCAGGAGATGGCGGAGACGACAGCGGTTTCCGGAGGTCCCGACCCGGCCGGGGGCTCGGGTCCCTGGGACGCCGTACCGCCGCCCCCGCGCTTCCCGGCCGAGGAGCACCCGCCCGGCCCCGCCGCGCTGTACGAGCCGCCGCCGGCGCCCCCGGCCGCTCCCCCGGTCGCGCCGCCGCCCGCACCGCCCGTCCCGCCCACCGGATGGACCCTCACCGGGCTGCCCGCCGCCGGGGCCGCGTCCACGGCGACCCCGCCGCCGTTCCCGGTCCAGAGCGCGGCGCCGAGCGCCGCCGCTGTCGGCGCGGGCGGGCTCGGAGCCGCGCCGCGCGGACGGATCCTGGTCATCGAGGGCGGGTACGGAACGTCCGGCCGCCGCACCTGGGGCCGCGGCGGACCGACCCAGGCACCCGTACTCTCGGCGATGCTCGCCGCCGTCTCGCCGCAGGTGCTGCTCGCCGCGGACGCGGTGGACGCCGTCCACCTCCCCGGCGCCGGGGACCCGCACACCGTCCTCGCCCACCTGCGCGCCGCCTCCCGGCACCCCGGACCGCTGCTGATCCACCTGGGCGGCCACGTCGTCGCCGACAAGCGCGGCGGGCAGCTCCAGCTGACCCTGCGCGACGCCAAGCAGGACGGCCTCCCCTGGCAGGCCGTCGCCGCCGAGCTGAGCCACCGTCCGGCCGAGTGGCAGACCCTCGTCATCGCCGACCTGAGCGCCGACCAGAACGCCTGGCCGTACCTCCAGGGCACCGTCTCGCCGCTCAGCGAGGGGATCCCGCTCTGGGCGGTGGTCAGCCCGGACCCGGAACAGATCGGCACCTTCACCCGCGCCCTGATCGAGGCGCTGCACGGCGGGCGGCCCGGCGCGGGCGAGGTGCTCGCGCCGGAGCAGCTGCGTCAGCAGGTGTACTCGGTGCTGCGGCCGGATGTGGTCATCCTGGCCACGCACGCCCCGGACCGGCCGTTCTTCCGCAACACCGCCCGTCGCGGCGAGGGCCTGCCGGCCGAGGTGGCGCCGCTGCCGACCGCCGGTACGGCGCCCTCCGACGCGCCGCCGCCCCCGGTGGCGCCGACGGCGCCGCTGCCGCGTCCGGCGGAGCCCCGGGACGCCGCTCCCGAGTGGCCGGTAGCGGCCCCGGCCGGGGCGCCCGCGTCGTCGGCGGGGGCGGTCGGGTCCGCTGCGTTCGCCGGGTCTCCGGTGGCCGTGGGCGGTCCGGTCAGCCTGGTCAAGCCGGGCGTACCGCCCACCCCGCCGCGGCCGGCCCGCCCGGTCAGCCTGCAGAAGGCGGGCGGGGGCGTCGAGGCACCGGGCGTGACCCTGCGCAAGCCCGCCCCGGCCGACACCGTGCCCGAGGACAGCGCGCACCCGGCGGGCGTCACGCTCCTCAAGTCCCGGCCGGAGCCGGTGGACGGTGCCGTCGCCGAGCCCGAACTCCCGCAGGAGGAAGCCGCGGTGGCCGCCGAAGCCGCGGCGGAGGCGGTCGGGACCGTGGCCGAGCCGGTGGCCGAGGAGGTAGCGGAGGAGACGGCGGAGGAGACGAGCGAGGAGGCAGCCGAGGGCGCTGCCGGGGAGGTCGTCGAGGAGGCTCCCGAGACCGCGGAGGAGCCCAGGGACGCCGTCCCGGTGGAGTCCGTGCCGACGGACGAGGCGCCCGCCGAGCAGGAGTCCGCCGAGCAGGCTCCCGCCGACGTCGTTCCGGTGGACGGGACACCTTCTGACGAGGTGCCGGCCGACGCCGTGCCGCAGGACGAAGCGCCGGCCGAGGACGCTCCCGCCGACGCGCCGCCCGCCCCGAGTGACGTCCCTGCCGACGCGCCGGCCGACGAAGCCGACGAGGCAGCGGCGGCCGCTACGCCCCGCGCGGACTACCGCGAGGTCATCGGACGGATCGTCCGTAGCGCCGAGGCCGGGGACCACGCCGCCGCCACCGACCTGGCCTTCGCCCTCGAACTGGAGGCGATCGCCGAGCACGGTGCCGTCTCCGAGCCGGTGCTGCAGGTCCGGCAGGTCCGGGCGCACGTCTGCCGGCTCGCGGGCCGGTCGGCCGAGGCCGCGGACATCTACCGCGAGGTGGCGCTGACCCTGCTCCGTTCGCAGGGCCCGGACCACGTGGAGACCCAGCGGGCGGCCACCAACGCCGAGGCCTGCTGGCGCGCGATCGCCGACCGTGCGGAGGCCATCCGGATCGCCCCGGAGATCATCGAGCTGCGCGCCTACCTCCCGGGCCCCGACGGCCGCAAGCTCCGCGCCGCCGAGCGCTACCTCGCCCAGTTGGCCGCGACCGGCTGACAACCGGCGGTCGGCGGGCGACAGCTGACGGATAACAGCAGACGGAAAACAGCGAACAGCGGACAGATTTCAAAATCTGTCCGCTGTCGTCTGTTATCTGTTACCTGTCACCCGTCACCCGGTGACCCGCCGGTTCACCGACCGGCGACCGCGTGCACGAACTTCGCGCCGTCGATGGTGCCCAGGCCGCTGGCGAGGTCGTAGCCCTCGGTCGCGTTGTAGCCGGTGACGCCGTTCCAGCCGTTGTCGCCCTGCTTCACGTCCACGATGCCGCTCCACTTGCTCGGCAGCAGGTTCATGCCGTACAGGCGCCAGTTGAGCTGGCCGAGGCGGTGGCCGGCGAGCTGGTCGGCGAGCGCGACGACGCCCGAGAACAGCGGGGTGGCCTCGCTGGTGCCGCCGGTGAGGTGCCAGCCGACCGAGGTCGGGTCGTAGGACTCGTAGGTCCAGGCGGCGCCGTCCACGGCCGCGCTCATGCTGATGTCCGGGGTGCCGCGGTGGTTGCCGGTGACGTTGGCGACGCCGGCCTGGTACCACGGACGCTCGAAGATGCCCGAGACGCCACCGCCGCCGGCGCCGGACTTGTCGTGCCACACCTTGTCGGGCGCGGTGCGGTTGCCCTTGTCGTCCAGGGTGAGCTGGGTGCCGCCGATGGAGGTGACCAGCGGGTCCGAGGACGGCCAGGAGTTGACCTTGTACGGGTACAGGTCGGTGCCGTTCTCCTGGGCGTCGGTGGCGCCGTTGTCGCCGGAGGCGGCGAGCACCGTCACGTTGTGGTCGGCGGCAGCCTGGAAGGCGTAGCGCAGGTCGGTGAGCGACTTGAAGTCGCCCTTGTCGTACCCCGGGAAGGTGTTCTCGGTGGCGCCGAAGCTCTGCGAGATGACGTCGGCGCGGCCGGCCTTGATGAGGGCCTTCTCGGCGTCCATCATCTCGGGCAGGCCGGTGGTGCCCTCGGTCTCGGCGACGCCGGTCTCGACCAGGATGATGTGCGCGTCGGGGGCGATCGCGTGGGCGTACTCGACGTCCAGGGTGGTCTCGCCGGCCCAGCCGGTGTGGTCGGGGTTCTTCGGGTCCCAGGTGGGGACGTTGCCCCACTTGACCACCTCGACGTTGGTGTCCGGGATGCCCCACTGCTTGTCGAAGACCTCCAGGTCGTGCTGGATGGTCGGCGAGCCGAAGGAGTCGACGATGACGATGGTGCGGCCCTTGCCGGTGATGCCCTCCTGGTACAGCGGGTCCAGGTTGTAGGCGGTCCGGTACTGCAGCGGCGAGTAGCAGTGGATACCGACCTGGCTGACGCACTGGGTGGTGCTCAGCGGGGCGGGGCGGCCCTGGGCGTTGTGGTGCCCGAAGGAGGCGGGGCGGACGTGGACGCCCGTGAGATCGTGCGCGGGGGCGGCGATCGCGGTGCCGGCGGCCGGTACGGCGACGGTACCGGCCGTGAGGGCGGTGGCCCCCACGGCGAGCAGGGCCAGGGCGCGGCGGAGGGTGGCGGGGCTGCCCATGGGACTCCTTGGGGCGCAGGGCCCGACCTGGTTCGGTCGGGTCGGTGCGGCCATCCCATCGAGAGCTGCATGATCATGCCATAGTCATTTGGTGGGGCCATGTGATCAAGGACATGGTCATACTCGGCCACGCGAAAAGGTAAAGGCCGTCCCAGGGGAAAGTAACCTCCCACCCGGGACGGCGATATGACGACACGTCAGACGACCGCCTAGCGTGCTCCGCCGTTGACGTACAGCGTCTGCCCGCTGACGTACGAGGCCTCCTCGCTGGCCAGGAAGGCGACGACCGAGGCGACCTCCTCCGGCTGCCCGACCCGGCGCAGCGGCGTCCGGGCGGCGACCTCGGTCTGGTGCTCCTCGGCGCTGCTGCCGACCCGCTCGGCGGTGGCCGCGGTCATCGCGGTGGCGATGTACCCGGGCGCGACGGCGTTGACGTTGACGTTGAACGGCCCGAGCTCGATCGCCAGGGTCGCGGTGAGGCCCTGGATGCCGGCCTTGGCGGCCGCGTAGTTGGCCTGGCCCCGGTTGCCGAGGGCGGAGCGCGAGCTGAGCGAGACGATCTTCCCGTACTTCTGCGCCACCATGTACTTCTGCGCGACGTGGCTGCAGTTGTACGCGCTGGTCAGGTTGACCGTCAGCACCGCGTCCCAGTCGGCCTTCGGCATCTTGAAGAACAGGTTGTCCCGGGTGATCCCGGCGTTGTTGACCAGGATGTGCACCCCGCCGAGGTCCGCCGCGACCTGCGCGAACACCGTCTCCACGGCGTCGTAGTCGGCCACGTCGCAGCCGTACGCCCGGGCGGTGCCGCCCTTGGCGGTGATCTCGGCGACCGTCCCGGCCGCCCGCTCGGCGGTGAGGTCGACGACGGCGACCGCCGCGCCCTCCTCCGCCAGCAGGCGGGCGGTGGCCGCCCCGATGCCCTGGGCCGCGCCGGTCACCACGGCGACCTTCCCCGCGAACCGCGTCATGTGAACTCCTCGGAAGTCTGGAGGTTTGAAGGTTGATCCGGGCCTTGGAGGCTCGGACCGACGGAGGTGTGGACCAATAGAGCTGTGGACCAACAGAGTTGTGGACCAACAGAGTTGTGGACCAACAGAGTTGTGGATCGACAGAGGTGTGGATCGACGGACGGGGAGCGCCGGTCGTCAGACGTTCTCGACGAGCACGGCCGTACCCTGCCCCACGCCCACGCACATGGTGGCCAGACCGCGCCGGGCACCGGTACGGCGCATCCGGTGCAGCAGGGTGGTGAGGATGCGGGCGCCGGAGCCGCCCAGGGGGTGGCCGAGCGCGATCGCGCCGCCGCTGGGGTTGACCACCTCCTCGGCCCGCTCCGGGCTGAACCCGATGCCGTCGGCGGAGGCGAGCGCCTGGGCCGCGAAGGCCTCGTTCAGCTCGGCGGTGTCCAGGTCGGCGAGCGACCAGCCGGCCCGCGCGAGCACCTTCGCCGTGGCCGGGACCGGGCCGATGCCCATGACGTCCGGGTGCACCCCGGCCGAGGCGCCGGCCACGTACCGGCCGAGCGGCCGCAGCCCGAGGTCGTGCAGCGCCTCCTCGCCGACCAGGAGCAGCCCGGCCGCGCCGTCGTTCATCGGCGAGGCGTTCCCGGCGGTGACCGTGCCCCCGGGCCGGAACACCGGCTTGAGGCCGGCGAGCTTCGCCAGGCTGGTGTCCTCGCGGATGCCCTCGTCGCGGCCCACCGTCACCCCGTCCGGGCGCTCGACCGGGACGAGTTCCGCGTCGAAGTGCCCGTCCTCGCGGGCGGCGCCGGCCCGCTGGTGGCTGCGCAGCGCGAAGGCGTCCTGGCGCTCCCGGCCGATGCCGTACCGGGTGGCCACCTCCTCGGCGGTCTCGCCCATGCTGAGCACGCCGTGCAGTTCGGCCATCCGCGGGTTGGTGAGCCGCCAGCCGAGCCGGGTGTCGAAGGTCTCCATCCGGTGCGGCAGCGCCTCGTCGGGACGGGGGAGGACGAAGGGGGCGCGGGTCATCGACTCGCAGCCGCCGGCCATCACCACGTCCGCCTCGCCGGAGCCGATGGCCCGGGCGGCGAGGGTGACGGCCTCCAGGCCGGAGGCGCAGAGCCGGTTGACGGTGGCTCCGGGGACGGTCTCCGGCAGGCCGGCCAGCAGCACGGCCATCCGGGCGGCGTTGCGGTTGTCCTCGCCGGCCTGGTTGGCGGCGCCCCAGTAGACGTCGTCGATCCGGGCCGGGTCGAGCGCGGGGACGTCGGCGAGCAGGGCGCGCAGCACGGTGGCCGAGAGGTCGTCCGGGCGGACCGTGGCGAGCGCGCCGCGCAGTCGGCCGATGGGTGTGCGGCGGGCGGCGGCGAAGTAGACGGGACGCACGTCGTCGGGCTCCTTGTCGGGAAACGGGTGGCAGGGGTCGGGACGGGAGCGGGGCAGGCGGCGGGCCGGCGTCAGAAGGCGTTGACGCCGGTGAGGGCGCGTCCGATGAGCAGCTGGTGGATCTGGCTGGTGCCCTCGTAGAGCGTCATCACCCGCGCGTCGCGCAGGTACTTGCCGACGGGGTACTCGTCGATGAACCCGTAGCCGCCGAAGACCTGGAGCGCGTTGTTGGCGGCCCGGACGGCGGCCTCGCTGGCGTACAGCTTGGCGACGGAGGACTCGGTGGCGAAGGGCAGGCCGCGGTCGATGTGGTCGGCGACCTTCCAGGTGAGCAGCCGGGCCGCCTCGACGTCCACGGCGATGCCGGCCAGCAGCTCCTGGACGAGCTGGTGCGAGGCGATCGGCTTGCCGAACTGTTCGCGCTCGCCCGCGTAGCGGACGGCGGTCTCCAGGCAGGCCCGGGCGATGCCGACGCAGCCGGCCGCCACCGACATCCGGCCCTTGGCCAGCGCGGCCATCGCCACCGTGAACCCCTTGCCGACCTCGCCGAGCCGGGCGCTGTCCGGCACCCGGACGTCCTCGAAGGCGAGGCCGGCGGTGGCCTGGCCGCGCAGGCCGAGCTTGCCGTGGATCTCGGTGCGGGTGAAGCCGGGCAGGCCGGTGGGGACCAGGAAGGCGGTGATGCCCCGGTGGCCCCGCTGCTCGGGCGCGTCGCCGCCGGTGCGGGCGAAGACCAGGGCGACGTCGGCCCAGGTGCCGTTGGTGATGAAGGTCTTGGCGCCGCTGATCAGCCAGTCCCCGCCGTCCCGGACGGCGCGGGTGGTGAGGTTGGCGGCGTCCGATCCGGTGCCCGGCTCGGTGAGCGCGAAGCAGGCGAGCGCCTCGCCCGAGGTGAGCCGGGGCAGCCAGTGCCGCTTCTGCTCCTCGGTGCCGAAGGCGTTGACCGACTTGCCGACCAGGCCGAGCGAGACCGAGACGATCCCGCGCACGGCCGAGTCGCCGCGCCCGAGTTCCTCCAGGACGAGGCAGTACGCCAGGTGGTCGCCGCCGCTGCCGCCGTACTCCTCCGGGATGGTCAGCCCGAGGAAGCCGACCTTCGCCAGCTTGCCGATGATCGCGCGGTCGACGGACTCGGCGCGGTCCCACTCGGCGGCGTGCGGCACGACCTCGCGGTCGGTGAAGGAGGCGGCGAGGTCCCGGACGGCGCTCTGCTCCTCGGACAACTCCAGGTTCACGGCGGCTCCCGAATCCGGTGTCCAGGGCCCCGACCCCAGGGCCGGACCCATTAAACTAGCGCTGCAAGTTTTATGGGGGGACTGTAGCCCCGCCCCGCCCGCGCTGGGAAGGGGCACCTGCCAGAATCGGTCCCCAGCACACCCGACCGGAGGAACCGGAGGCACCCGCCGCGATGGCCCGTCCACGCACCCCGCTGCTCAGCCGCGAGCGCATCGTCGCCGCCGCCCTGCGGCTGATCGACGACGAGGGGCTGGACGCCCTCTCCACCCGCCGGCTCGCCACCGAGCTGTCGGTCAGCGGGCCCTCGCTCTACAACCACTTCGCCACCAAGGACGAGCTGCTGGACGCGGTGGTGGACAGCGTCATCGGCGAGGTCGACCTGTCGATGTTCGGCACCACCGGGGCTGCTGGAGCCGGTGGGGGCCCCTGGCCGGAGGCGCTGCGCGACTGGGCCCGCTCCTACCGGGCCGCGCTGGCCGCCCACCCCAACATCGTCCCGGTGCTCGCCCAGGGCCCCGGGCGCCGGCCGAACGCCCTGCGGCTGGCCGACGCCGTCTTCGGCCACCTGGTCGAGTCCGGGTGGCCGCGCGGCCAGGCGACCAGGATCGGCGCGTTGATGCGCTACTTCGTCACCGGCTCGGCGCTCGCCTCCTTCGCGGCCGGCTTCCCCGCCGACGCCGAGGTCTACGACGCGGCCGACTACCCGCACCTCGGCGAGGCGCACCGGCTGGCCGGGCACCGCGGGACGGTGGACGAGGGCGCCTTCGAGACCGGGCTGGAGGCGCTGCTCGACGGGCTCGCCCTGCGCTACGCCCGGCTCGCCGAGCGGCCCTGAGACGAGGCTGGAGGGGCCCGGTCGAGCGGAAACGATTCGGCCCCCGCACCCCGCGCTGATCGCGCCGGGGGTACGGGGGCCGAGAGGTCGGCGGGCCGACGGGCGGGTCAGCCCATGTCCTCCAGCCGGACGCCCTTGGTCTCCTTCATGAACTTCGCCACGAAGAGGATGGAGAGCGCCGCGAAGGCGGCGTAGATCAGGTAGGTCGCCGACAGGTTCCAGCGCGACATGGACGGGAACGAGACGGTGATCACCCAGTTCGCGATCCACTGCGCGGAGGCGGCGACGGAGAGCGCGGCGGCGCGGATCCGGTTCGGGAACATCTCGCCGAGCATCACCCAGACGACGACGCCCCAGGACATCGCGAAGAACAGCACGAAGGCGTTGGCGGCGACCAGCGCGACGGTGCCCTGGAAGTCGGGGAGGGTGAGGTTGTCCCCGCTGCCGGTGGCCGAGGAGAAGGCCCAGCCGGCGGTGCCGAGCGCGACCGCCATGCCGGCCGAGCCGATCAGGGCGAGCGGCTTGCGGCCGACCCGGTCGACCAGCACGATCGCGATCACGGTGCCGAGGATGTTGATCACCGAGCCGACGAAGCTGATCAGCAGCGAGTTGCCCTGGTCGATGCCGACCGACTGCCACAGGATCGACGAGTAGTAGAAGATCACGTTGATGCCGACCAGCTGCTGGAAGACCGACAGGCCGATGCCGACCCAGACGATCGGGAGCAGGCCGAAGCGGCCGCCGAGCAGGTCGCGGAAGCGCGGGCGGTGGTCGGAGGCGATCAGCGCCTGGACCTCGGCGATCCGGGCGTCGGTGTCCACGCCCTCGCCCTCGACCTCGGCGAGCACCTTGCGGGCGTCGTCCAGGCGCTCGGCCTGGATCAGGTAGCGCGGGGACTCGGGGATCACCGAGGCGAGCACGAAGTAGACCGCGGCCGGGACGACGCAGATGCCGAGCATCCACTGCCAGGCCTCCAGGCCGAGCAGCCGGCCGCGGGTGTCGCCGCCGGCCGCCTGCGCCAGCACCCAGTTGACCAGCTGGGATATCGCGATGCCGAGCACGATCGCGGCCTGCTGGAAGGAGGCCAGCCGACCCCGGTACTTGGTCGGCGCGACCTCGGCGATGTAGGTCGGGGCGATCACCGAGGCGATGCCGATGGCCGCGCCGCCGAGGACGCGCCAGAGGGCGAGGTCCCAGGCGGAGAACGGCAGCATCGAGCCGACCGCGCTGATCGCGAACAGCAGGGCGCCCGCCTTCATGACCTTGATGCGGCCGTACCGGTCGGCGAACCGTCCGGCGATCGCGGCGCCGACCGCCGAGCCCAGCAGCGCCGAGGAGACGATCAGGCCGGTCACGCCGCTGCCGACGCCGAACTTCTCCTGGATGCCGGAGACGGCGCCGTTGATCACGGAGCTGTCGTAGCCGAACAGGAAGCCGCCGAGGGCCGCTGCCGCGGTGATGAAGACGACGAAGCCGAGGCGGCCGGGCGCGGGGGCCTCGACCGCCCCGGAGGGCTTCTGGGTGACGCTCACGATCTGACTCCTGGTACTCAACGCTGAGCTCGGTAGCCGAGATCGTAACCCCTATTCGTTTAAGTCTTGTACGCCGGGAACCTCAAGTTTCGCTCTGAGAATTCGTAAGGTGAACAAGCAAATTGGGCCGTCCGGGAGTGGCGGTCAGGCCGGCGAGGCGAGCGAGAGCCCGAACCGGCCCTCCGGGTCGGTCCACCAGTGGCTCAGCCGCAGCCCGGCCGCCGCCAGTTCCCCGGCCACCCGCTCCCGGCGGAACTTCGCCGACACCTCGGTGCGCAGCTCCTCGCCCCGGGCGAAGTGCACCGGCAGGTCCAGGGCCGGGATCTTCACGGATTGCGCGCGCAGCGAGCGCAGCCGCATCTCGATCCACTCCTGCTCGGCGTCCCAGAGCGCGACGTGCTCGAAGGCGTCCGGGTCGAAGTCGGCGCCCAGCTCGCGGTTGAGCACGTTGAGCACGTTCCGGTTGAACTCGGCGGTCACCCCGGCGGAGTCGTCGTAGGCGGCGACCAGCACCGCCGGGTCCTTGACCAGGTCGGTGCCGAGCAGCAGGAAGTCGCCCGGGTCGAGGGCGGTGCGCAGGCCGTGCAGGAAGGCCGCGCGCTCAAGGGGCAGCAGGTTGCCGAGGGTGCCGCCGAGGAAGGCGACCAGGCGCGGGCCGCCCTCCGGGGGCAGGCCGAGCCCGGCGGTGAAGTCGGCGAGCACGCCGTGCACCGCGAGCCCGGGGTACTCGGCGGAGATGGCGGCGCCGGCCGCGGTCAGCGCGCTCTCGCTGACGTCCACCGGGACGTACGTCTCCAGGGTGCCGAGCGCGCGCAGGGCGTCCAGCAGCAGCCGGGTCTTCTCGGAGGAGCCGGAGCCCAGCTCCACCAGGGTGCGGGCCCCGGTGGCGGCGGCGATCTCGCCGGCCCGGGCGGTCAGGATGGCCCGCTCCGCCCGGGTCGGGTAGTACTCGGGCAGCCGGGTGATCTCCTCGAACAGCTCGCTGCCCCGCGCGTCGTAGAACCACTTCGGCGGCAGCCACTTGGGCCGCGCGGTCAGTCCGTGCTGCACGTCGTGGCGCAGCGCGGTGCTGAAGTGGTCGGCGGGCAGCAGTCGGGTGAGTTCGAAGGTGTCCATGACAGGGTGGTTCCTCTGTTCAGAAGGTGAAGGAAGAGTGGGGATCAGTCGCGGCCGGGAAGGCGGCGTACGGTGACGCCGCGCGAGTCCGCCAGCAGCAGCGAACCGTCGGGGACGGACGTCCAGCCCGGCGCGTCGTCGTACGGTTCGGAGGCCACCACCGTGCCGAGGCCCGGCAGGGTGCGGTGGTACAGGGTGTCGCCCCAGGTGGTCGCGGCGATCGAGGCGCCGTCGGTGAGCAGCAGGTTGAGCCGCCCGGTGGTGTGCGCGGTGACGTCCGCGACGGTGCCCGCCAGGGCCTCGCCCGGCCCGGCGCCGTCCCGCAGCCGGTGCAGGGTGAGCGCCCACAGCAGCGCCGAGTCGGTGCGCGCCTCCAGGTCCAGCAGTTCGGCCGGGGGCAGCAGGGCGGCCAGGGCGTCCAGCTTGCCGGGCCAGCCGGCCACCGCGCCGTTGTGGCTGAACAGCCAGCGCTCGGCGGCGAACGGCGCGGCCGCGCCCTCGCCCGGCGCGCAGCCCTCGGTGGCGGACCGGACGGCGGCCAGCAGCGCCCGGGTGCGGACCACCCGGGCGAGGTCGGCGAAGGCCTCGTCCGCCCAGATCGGCCCGGTCCGGCGGTAGCGGGCGGGTACCTCGTCGCCGTCCGCGTACCAGCCGAGGCCGAAGCCGTCCGCGTTGACCGTGCCGTACTGCTGGACCCGGGGCGCCCAGGACTGCCGGTACAGCCCGTACGGCGGGTGCACCAGCAGCTCCCGTGGTGCCACCGGCTCGCCCAGGTAGGCGATGTGACGGCACATCAGTCCGCCTCCAGGTCGCGGGCGGTGCGGAACCCGGCGAAGATCTGCCGCCGGACCGGGTAGTCCCAGTTGCGGAAGGTGCCCCGGCAGGCGACCGGAGCCACCGCGAAGCAGCCGCCGCGCAGCACCTTGTGCTCGGGGCCGAAGAACACCTCCGAGTACTCCCGGTACGGCCAGGCCCGGAAGCCCGGGTAGGGGCGGAAGTCGCTGGCCGTCCACTCCCACACATCGCCGATCAACTGGCCCACCCCGTACGGGGACCGGCCCTTCGGGTAGCTGCCCGCCCCGGCCGGGCGCAGGTGGCGCTGGCCGAGGTTGGCGTGCTCGGGGCCGGGCGGGCCGTCGCCCCAGGGGTAGCGGCGGGAGCGGCCGGTGGCCGGGTCGTGCCGGGCCGCCTTCTCCCACTCGGCCTCGGTCGGCAGCCGCCGGCCGGCCCACCGGGCGTACGCGTCCGCCTCGTACCAACTGACGTGCAGGACGGGCTCGTCCGGCTCGACCGGCGCCACCGTGCCGAAGCGCCGGCGGAGCCACTGGCCGTCCTGGTGGCGCCAGAACAGCGGCGCGGTCAGGTCGGCGCGGCGGCGGTGCTCCCAGCCCTCCGGCGTCCACCAGCGCGGGTCGTCGTAGCCGCCGTCCGCGATGAACCGCTGGTAGGCGGCGTTGGTGACCGGGGTGGTGTCCAGCAGGAAGGCCGGCAGGTCGACGGTGTGCGCCGGGCGCTCGTTGTCCAGCGCCCACGGCTCGGTGTCCGTCCCCATGGTGAACGGGCCCGCGGGGATCAGGACTTCGGCGGGCAGGGTGGCCGCGTCGGCGGGCGCGGGAGGCGGCGGTGGAGCGGCCAGGGCCGGCTCGCCCTGGCGGAGCTGGTGGGTGATCAGCATCGTCTCGTCGTGCTGCTGCTCGTGCTGGGCGATCATCCCGAACGCGAACCCGGCGTCCAGCAGCGGCGCGCCCTCCAGCGGGCTCGCCGCCAGCAGGTCCAGCACCCGGCCGCGCACCTCGTGGGCGTAGGCGCGGGCCTCGGCGGGCGGCAGCAGCGGCAGGCTGGGGCGCTCGGCGCGGGGGTGCTGGAAGGCGTCGTAGAGCGGATCGATCTCAGGGTGCATCGGGTCGCGGCCGCCGACGTTGCGCAGCAGCCAGAGCTCCTCCTGGTTGCCGATGTGCGCGAGGTCCCAGACCAGCGGGGACATCAGCGGGGAGTGCTGGGCGGTGAGGTCGCCGTCCCCGACGCAGTCGGTCAGCGCGGCGGTGCGGGCGCGGGCGGCCAGCAGCTCGGTGGCGATGCTCTCGCGCAGCGCCTCGGTGCCGATGGCGGCGGCGTCAGGGGTGGCGGTGGCGGCGGTCGGGCCGGTGCTGCGGTCCGCGCCGGCCGCCTCGGTGCCCCCGTGGGGTCGGACGTCGGTCATGGTGCGGCCTCCTCCGGGGGAGCGGGTCGGGTGCCGGAGCGCAGGGCGTCCAGCTGGTCGTCGGCCGGGCAGCGGCCGCGCGCGGGGTAGCGCTCGGCGAACTCGGCGACGACGGTGCGCAGTTGACCGGCGCCGGGCAGGCGGCCCAGTGCGGCGTCGGCGGCGGCGAAGCAGGTGAGGGTGGCCCGGCGCAGCTCCGGGTCGGCCATGGCCAGGGTGGCGGCCCGGCGCCAGACCTCGCTGCGCGGTGGGCGCGGACCGTCGGTGCGTTCCAGCGGCTCCAGCGCGGCCAGCGCGGCATCGGCGGCCACCGGGTCGTCCAGCAGCGCGGTGACCAGCGCGGCGACCACCACCCAGCCGTCTCCGGGCTGGGCGTCGATCATCCGCAGCTCCAGGTGGCCGCGCGGGCGCACCGGTGGGAAGAGGGTGGTGCGGTGGTAGTCCAAGTCGTCGAGCGTGGGCGGGCGTTCGCCCGCGCCGCGGATCCAGTCGCGGAAGGTCAGCCCGGTCGGGGCCGTCCAGGGCAGGCCCTCGGGCCTTCGTACGCACAGGACTTGGGCATCCAGCACGTACTGTGCCCAGGCCTCGCGCGGGTCGCCGTGGTCCGGCTCCGGGGCGAGCGTGCGGGTCGGGTCCATCCGGGACCAGACGGCCTGCCGGGTGGACCGATGGCCGGTCGAACTACCGTCCAGTGTCGGGGAGTTGGCGAATGCGGCGACCAGCACCGGGCCGAGCCGGTGGGCCAGTCGCCAGCGGCGCTCCACCGCGTGCGGCCCGTCCGCCTCGCCGGCGTCCAGGCAGACCTGCACCGACGCGGTGCCGGTCATCATGATGCGGCCCCAGGGCCCGGCGGAGTCGAAGAAGCGTTCCATCGCGAGGTAGCGGGGGTGGTCCAGCACCATCCGTCGGGGGCGGGCGTACGGGTCCGTCCCGGTGCCGGTGAGTCGCAGGCCCTGTGCCGCGAAGGCGGCCCGCAGGGCGGTCAGATCGCGTCGGGTGTCCTCGACGCAGGCCAGGAGGCCGGTGGCGGGCGGGGAGCTGAGCTCGACCTGTCCGCCGGGTTCGAGCGTGAGGCGCGAACCGGAGGGGAGGGAGACGCCGTCCGGTCCGCCGAGTGGCAGCGACTCCAGTGCGGCGTGGAGCAGTTCCGGCCGTACGGGGCGGGACGGACATCGATCGTCATGGACGAACCATTCGACCTCCACCCCCACCAGACGGGGCGGTCCGATCTTGAAGCAGACGCCCGACACGTGGCTGCGCGCCCCCGATTCGGTCAACGGGGTCACCCCCGGCGGGGGTGTTGGCGTGCTCTGCCGGTCGGGCGGAGTGGTGCGGGATACCGGTATCACCGGACTCACCATCCTCGGGATCACGATTGCGGCCCGGTCTACTTTGCCCAGTCTGCTACGGAGCATGCGGGGATGCCCCGCAAAAATCGTGTGAACGTTCGTTTTCGCAGGTCAGAGCTGTGGCGAACGGGTGAGTTCGGGGCTGTCAGGCCGATCGGCGGGCAGGGAGCGGTCCGCACCCGGCCGGGGCACGTGCCGGGGTCACAGGCGCTCCAGCCGCTCCAGGGCGCTCGCCAGCACCGGCCCCGGCAGGGCGTAGTTCAGGCGCAGCGAACCCCGGCCGCCGGGCCCGAAGTCGGCGCCGTCGGAGGCCTCCAGACCGCAGCGCTCCAGCAGCGCCCGGCGGGCGTCGGCGGGCGGCAGGCCGAGCGCGGCGGCGTCCAGCCAGAGCAGGTAGGAGGCCCGCGGGGTGGCGCGGACGGCGGGCCCGAGCCGGTCGGTCAGCCGGGTGCGGGCGGCGACCAGGTGGGCGAGCAGCGCGTCCAGCCAGGGCCCGCCCTCGCGCAGCGCCGCCTGCTGCACGGTCTGCTCCAGCAGGCCGCCCTCCCAGAGGCCGTAGCCGGCCAGCGCCTCGGTGAACCGGGCGCGCAGCCCGGGGTCGGGGACGAGGGCGAAACCGCTGGGGATGCCGGAGCAGTTGAAGGTCTTGCCGACGGAGTTGAGGGTGACGACGAGGGGCCGGTGCGCCGGGTCGGCGGTGGTGACGGCGACGGGGTGGGCGCGGTCGGGGTGGGTGAGGTCGCCGTGCACCTCGTCCGAGACCAGCAGCGCACCGCTCTCGGCCGCCCGGGCGGCGAGCGCGCGCACGGCGTCGGCCGGCCACACCGTGCCGGAGGGGTTGTGCGGGTTGCTCAGCAGTACGGCGCCGACGGGGCGGGGGAGCGGGTCCGACGGGAGCCGGTAGCCGCTCGGGCCAGGGCGCGGAGGCCCTGGGTGTGGCGGGTGCAGCGGCAGCTCGCGGTACGGGAGGCCGGCCGCGCGGCAGAGCTGGGCGAAGCCGCCCCACTCGGGGGTGGGGAAGAGGACGGGGGCCTGCGGCCGTACGGTCTCCAGGAGGAGGCGCAGCGCGGTGCGCGGGCCGCAGGGCAGCAGCAGGACCCAGTCCGGGTCGACCGCGGCGCCGTGCCGGGTGCGGTACCAGTCGGCCACCAGCGCGCGGCCGGCCGGGTCGCAGACCGTGTAGCCGTACGCGCGGTGCCGGGCGCGCCGCTCCAGTGCCTCGGCGACGGCGGGCGGGCCGGGCAGGTCCATGTCGGCGAGGCCCATCGCGATCGTCCCCGGGGCGTCCGCGCGGGCCCACTTGCTGCTGCCGGTGCCGGTGCGGTCGAAGGGGGCGTCGAAGCCGAAGTCGGGGGCGGGGACGTCGGTGGGCGCGGGGCCAGGGGTGTCGCGAACAGATGACAGATTTCGAAAGCTGTCATCTGTTCGCTGAAAGTTGTCGTCTGTCATCTGTTCGCCGCGATCCGTCCTCCGACGCTCGTCGCCCCGCCCAACGCCCGTCACCCCGCCGCCGCCCCCGCCAGGTACGCCGCGAGCCCCCGCCGCCCCCGGCGCATCATCACCGCGTGGTTGGCTCGGAACAGCGGGTGCAGCGGCAGGGCGAGCCGGCGCAGCAGGGGCTTGCCGGGCCGGGTCTCCTCCTCGAACAGCACCCGGCAGCCCGCGCCGCCCGGCGCGAAGGCCCCGCGCGGTCCACCCGCCTCGCCGGCCCCACCCGCCAGGTCCGGCGTCACCGTGAACCGCGACCACCCGGCCAGGTCGCCCCGCATGGCCACCTCCAGCACCCCGGCGGCCGGGTCGCGCCGCCTCGCCGCCAGCCCGATCACCAACCGGTACGGCAGCAGCGCGCGCACCACCACGTCCCCGGAGTCCTCGCCGGTCGGTCGGACCTCGCGGATCTCCGGCCACCACAGCGGATAGCTCCGCACGTCCTCGAGGGCCGCGTACACGGCGGTCGCCGGAGCCGCGAGCCGCCAGACGCCCCGGAATCGGTAGTGGTTGGGGTCCACGGCCCCACCCTAGTCCGGGCCGGTCGCTCCGAGGGGTGAACGCCGTTGGACCGTTGCCGAGTTGGTCCGTGGCACGGCCGGCAACCGGAGGTGAATCTTCCGGAAGCGCCCGTCCGGGAGGAAGGAAGCACTCCGCTTGCACCCGTTCGGGGTGCGGGGGAGGATCTTCTGTGCTTGTAGTCTCATCAGTCACGGCAGCATCCCCTGGGCGCTGCGACCCCAGAAACCGGAGTGAAGGAGTCACAGGCATGCGGCGACCGAGCTGGGTACCGGAGGGTACGGACCTGGACAAACCGAACGCCGCGCGGGTCTACGACTACTACCTGGGGGGCTCGCACAACTTCGAGGTCGACCGGGAGATGGCCCGCAAGGCGATCGCCATGTGGCCGGAGCTGCCGCAGATCATGCGCTCCAACCGCGCCTTCCTGCGCCGCGCCGTGACCTTCCTCGCCGAGCAGGGCGTCACCCGCTTCCTGGACATCGGCTCCGGCATCCCGACCTTCGGCGCCGTGCACGAGATCGCCCGGGCGATCCGCCCCGAGGCGAAGGTCGTCTACGTGGACCGCGACCCGGTCGCCGTCGCGCACAGCCGCCTGCTGCTGGAGGACGACCACGACTGCGCCGTCGCCCAGGCCGACCTGCGCGACGTCGACGACCTGCTGGCCCGCCCCGAGGTCACCGAGCTGCTGGCGGCCGGCGAGCCCGTGGCCGTGCTGCTGGTCGCCGTCGCGCACTTCGTCGGCGACGAGGACGACCCGTGGCGGCTGATCGGAACGGTCCGCGACGCCCTCCCGCCCGGCAGCGCGCTGGTGCTCTCGCACGCCGCCCTGGAGAGCCGCCCCGACCAGGCCGAGGACCACCAGAAGCTCTACCAGCGGACGCCGACCCCGCTGACCATGCGCACCCACGAGCAGATCACCGCGATGTTCTCCGGCTTCGAGCTGGTCGAGCCGGGCGTGGTGCACCTGCCGCTGTGGCGTCCGGACCAGCCGGGTACGGTCGGTGAGCACCCCGAGCGGATCGCCGGGGTGGCGGGCGTGGGGATCCGCCCTTGAGCGGACGCGACGGACGAGGCACCGACGGCCGCACGCCCCGCGCGGCGGCCGTCGTGAGGCCTGCCCGGCCCGCTCGGCCCGCAAGGCCTGCCGGGCCCGCCGGAACCGGCGCGTACACCAGAGGAACCAGGTTCAGCAGATGAGTACCACCCCGGTGCGCGGCAACGCGGAGCGGTTCCACGAGGAGTGGGCCCGGCTGCTCTCCGCCGACCACGGCACCGCCGTCCACCCCGGCCTGCTCGGCCGGCTGGTCGCGCGCACCGCCGCGCTGCTGCACCGCGCCCAGGAGGACGAGCCGTTCGAGCCGCGGCTGGCCGCGCAGGCCGGCGCCGACCTGGTCGACGCGCACTTCACCGACCCGGTGCTGCTGGCCCGGGCGGTCGAGCTGCTCCAGGCGCAGCCCGTCCAGGACGACCGCGGCCCGGCCCTGACCGGCGCCTTCGCGGCCGGCTGGGCGGCCGCCCTGCGCGAGCGCACGCTGACCGAGCAGGAGGCGATCCGCACCGCCGCCGACAGCGCCCGCAAGGAGGCCGAGCGGGCGCTGCGCGCCTCCGAGGCCCGGTTCCGGGCGCTGTTCGAGAGCGCCGCCATCGGCATCGGCATCGGTGACACCGACGGCAACATCATGGCGGTCAACAAGGCCCTCCAGGAGCTGTTCGGCGCGGGCCCGGAGGACATGATCGGCCGCCGGGTCGGCGACCTGGTGCACCCCGAGGACACCCCCGGCGTGTGGGAGGCGTACGAGGAGCTGATCAGCGGCAAGCGGGACTACTTCCAGTTCGACAAGCCGTACTACCGCCAGGACGGCGAGGTGATCTGGACCCACCTGACCGTCTCGCTGATCCGCGACGACGACGGCATCCCGCAGTACCAGGTCGCGATGCTGGAGGACGTCACCGACCGCTACCGGCTCCAGGAGCGGCTGCGCCACCAGGCCACCCACGACCCGCTCACCGGCCTGCCCAACCGCGCGGCCTTCTTCGAGCGGCTGGAGAAGCTGTTCGAGGAGCCCGAGCCGGGCGCCCGCTTCGGCCTCTGCTACGTCGACCTCGACGGTTTCAAGGTGGTCAACGACAGCCTCGGCCACGACATGGGCGACCAGCTGCTGGCCGCCGTCGCCGCCCGGCTGAAGGCCGCCCTCACCCCGCTCGGCCACCTGGTGGCCCGGCTCGGCGGCGACGAGTTCGTCGTCCTGCTGGAGAAGTGCCGGGGTGAGCAGGAGGCGGTGGCCGCCGCGAAGACCGTGCTCAAGGCGCTGGCCGGGCCGGTGCTGATCGGCGACCACAAGCTCGCCGTCGGCGCCAGCGTCGGCGTGCTGGAGCGGCGGGTGTCCACCACCACCCCGGGCGCCGCCGTCCGGGCCGCCGACCTCACCCTGTACCGCGCCAAGGAGGCCGGCCGCGGCCGCTGGACGCTCTTCGACCCCAAGGAGAACGCCCGCGCGGTCAGCCGCTACGCGGTGTCGGTGCGGATGCCCGCGGCCCTCGACCGCGGCGAGTTCTTCATCGACTACCAGCCGCTCTACCGCCTCGCGGACGGCCGGCTGGCCGCCGTGGAGGCGCTGGTGCGCTGGCGCCACCCGCAGCTCGGCGTGCTCGGCCCGGACGAGTTCGTCACCACCGCCGAGGAGACCGGGCTGATCATGCCGCTCGGCCGCTGGGTGCTGGAGCAGGCCTGCGGCCAGGCCGCGGACTGGATCAAGCGGTACGGCGACGCCGCCCCGCAGCTCAACGTCAACCTGGCGGTCCGGCAGGCCCGCAGTGCCGCCCTGGTCACCGACCTCGCCCGGATCCTCGACAGCACCGGCCTGGACCCGGCCCGGTTGCAGCTGGAGATCACCGAGTCGACGGTGGTCGGGCCCGAGGACGAGGCGCTGCGCACCCTGCACGGGCTGGTCGACCTCGGGGTGTCGCTGGCCGTGGACGACTTCGGCACCGGCTGGTCCAACCTCGCCTACCTGCGCGACCTGCCGGTCTCCGGGCTGAAGATCGCCGGCTCCTTCGTCGGCGACCTGCACGAACCGGGGAAGGACGAGTCCACCGGGTGGCGGATCGTCAGCGGACTGGTGTCGATGGCGCACGCGCTCGGGCTGAACGTCACCGCCGAGGGCGTGGAGACCCACCGGGACGCCGAACGGCTGCGGACCATGGGCTGCGACTGGGCGCAGGGCTGGCACTTCGGACGCCCGGTGCGGCCCGAGGAGATCGCCCGGCGGATCGTGGAGGAACCGCTGGGGCGCCCGGTCGAGGAGCGCTGAGGCGGGCCGGCTGGACGCCGACTCGAGTTCCGCTCGGGGGCCGGTCCGTTCCCTCCCGGTCCTGCTCCGCTCCGGCGGTCGCGGTGCCGGCCCGACCGCCGTACGGGCAGTGCCGGCCGAGGCGTCGACAGCGGCCGGTTCCCCGTCGGGGATCGCGCTTGCGTACCGGTCCTGCGATGGGTCGGTCCTGATCCGCGAAAGCGGCCGACACCCGCGCCCGCCATGAGGGATGATGACGCGTCACAATCCACCCCGGAACCGGTGCGCCCATGGTCACGGCCCCGCGCCGGTCCGGGCTGCGGGGGAGGGGAGCGTCGCATGGGCACGACGGAGGACGCGGACCCGGCCGAGGGCGGTCGGCGCGGGCCGAGGCCCCGGTCGGCCGCCGGAGCCGAGCCGGGGAATCCGCCGGGGAGCAGGGTGGAGCGGTGGTCGCGGGGGCGCTGGCGCGCCTCCGAGGACGCCCCGGACCGGTCGTCCCGGCTCGGCGCGACCCCGCGGGCCCGGGTGGACCCGCAGGCCGCGACCCGTCGGGTGCCCGCCGCCCCGCCGCGCTTCGATCCGGAGGCCGCGACGCGTCGGGTGTCCGGCAACGAGCCGCGGTACGACCCGGAGGCGGCCACCCGCCGCAGGCCGGACACCGGGCCGAGGTTCGACCCGCACGCTCCGACCGAGCTCCGGCCGAACCGGCCGGGGGGCTCGGGCAGTTCGGGGGACTCGGGGCACTCGGGACGTTCGCCGGGTACCGACTCGGAGGCGGTGACCGAGGTCGTCCGGCCCCGGTCGGGCTCGGGGGCCGGCTCGTCCTCCTGGCAGGACGGCATCGGGCCCGGCGGCCCCGCCCCGGCCGGGGGAGGCGGCGGCGGGAGTGCGGGCGGGAGCCCGGCCGGCCCCGAGGACGGGTTCGGCGGGGCCCCGGACACCGGCGGTCCGTTCGAGGGCGTCTTCCCGGACGCCCTGCGGAGCCGCTTCATCCCGCTGGGCCGGGCCGGAGCCGGCTCCGAGGGCACCGTCTGGTACGTCCGGCGCACCGACGGCGGCGGTGACGCGGCCGTCAAGGTGGCCGTCGCGGGCCAGCCGATGGACCACGACCTGCTCTCCCACCTGGGCCACGACGGCTTCCGCCGGCACGTCCCGCAGCTGATCGACTTCGGCCGGGTCCGCCACCACGGCGCCCAGGTCGACTGGGTGGCCATGGAGTACCTGCCGGTCACCCTCGCCGCCCACGTCGCCGGGCTGTGGCGGTCGGGCGGGCACGGCGACCGGCGGACCACCGAGCAGATCGTCTACGAGCTGGTCGCCCTGCTCGACTTCTGGCAGCAGCGGATCCAGCGCAACCCGCTGGACTTCAAGCCCGCCAACATCCTGGTGCGCCCCGGCAGCGGGTCCGGGGAGTTCGTGATCGCCGACTTCGGCGGCGTCGACCGGCTCACCGACAGCCGCCGGTTCACCTCCGCGATGATGGTCACCGTCGCCTACATGGCCCCCGAGCAGCTGGCCGGCAAGAACCACCAGGCCGGGCCCTGGTGGGGGCTCGGCAACGTGCTGTACGAACTGTTCGTCGGCCGGCCCCGCTTCGTCGGCGCGGACGGCGAGCGCCCGGACGACCAGGAGCTGGAGCTGGAACTGGTCATGGGCGAGGAGGTCGACCTCAGCGCCGTCCGCGACCCGCGCCAACTGCTGCTCCTCCAGGGGCTGTTCACGAAGATGCCGGAGGACCGCTGGACCGCCCCGCAGGTCCGCAGCTGGCTGGCCGGCGGCACCCCCGAGGTGATCCGCCGCCGACCGCAGGCGCAGGCCAGGGCCCACCGGCCGGTCACCTTCCTCGGCAACCCGTTCACCGACCCGGTCCGGCTCACCGAGGCGCTGCTCAAGAACTCCGGCGCGGCGGCCCGCTGGCTGGCCACCGGGGGAGCGGAACGGGTGCGCGACTGGCTGCGGGACGAGGTCGAGGACACCGTCTTCGACCTGCACTACCTCTCCGACGTGGCCAAGGCGCCAGGCTCCCGGCGCGAGTCCGTGGCCGCGGTGGCGGTGCTCGCCCTGGGGGCCGCCTTCGTCCCGGGCGCCGTCCCCCACTACCGCGACCGGCCGATCGACACCACCGGGCTGGAACGCGTCGTCACCGCACCGGACGGCGCCGAGCTGATCGACGAACTCGTCCGGGGCGGGGTGCCGGCCGTGGTCGCCCGCTACGACTGCTTCCACCCCGAGTGCGCCGGCGAGCACTGCTCGCGGCTGCTAGCACTGGCCGCACTGCCGGAGGTGCTGGCCGAGGTGGACCGGCTGGCCCGCACCGTCGGCGGCGGCCGGCGCGGCGGCGACGGGCTCAGCCCGGAGGAACGCGAGGAGGCGCACCGGCAGGCGGTCTGGCTGAGCATCCGGCCCGAGGAACGCGCGCGGCTGCTCGGCCGGCTCTCGCCGCTGCCCGCCGCACTGCACCGACTGCCGCTGCCCGGGCGGGTCTCGGAGCTCGCCGCCGCGGTGGCCGCCTCGGTGGTGGACGGCGCGCTGGCCATGGGCGCGGGCGCCCGCACCGCCGTACGGACCGTGGCCCGCAAGCCGGCGCCCGACCCGGCGGCGGCCACTCCCCGGGACGTGGTGCGGCGCCACTGGTCCGCGCTGCGCCGTCGGGCGGTGAGCGCCGACCCGGCGCAGCCGGCCGGACGGGCGGCCCTGGTCGCGGCGGAGGCACTGCGGCGGCGCGGCCGGGGACGGCCCGAGCGGCCCGAACCGGAGGCCGGGGTGCGACAGGAGGGACGGGTGGCCCGGCTCTGGCTCAACCGGCGCCGCCGGCCGCCGACGGGCTGGGAGGAGCGGCGGGAGCAGCTGGCGGCCTGGTGGCCGCACGCCCGCACCGCGTTGCCGCGCCGGGCCGGGGCGGTCCTGCTGCTGCTCCTCGCCTTCGGGCTGCTGCTGTGGGCGGGGGCGGTGCTCCGCTACCCGGTCGAGGCGGGGGAGAAGCTCGACCTCTCGCCCGCCGGCGTGTTCGGCGGCCCCCTGCGGAACGCCGGCGAACACGCGGCCCGGCAGGTGGCCGGACAGCTCGGCGCGGGGCTCGTCGCAGCCGCCGTGATCGCCTTCTTCCCCGCCCGGGTGGGCATCGGCACGGCGCTGCTGACCGGCGCCGGAGCCCTCGCCATCGGCTACCTGCGGCTCGGACCGCCGATGACGGTGCTGGAGACGCCGCCGTCGGTGGCCGACCGGGTCGTGGTGTTCGAGGGCGGGATGGGGAGTTGGGCCGGCATCGCGGCGGTGGTGGCGACCGTCGTCTCGCTCGTCCTGATCGAGCGGGCCGCCAACCGGCTGCTGAAGCCGGCTCAGGAGGCCCGAAGGCAGGCCCGGGAGGCCTGGCGGGAGCGGGGCGTGCGGGGTGTGCGGGGCGCGGGGCCGTCCGGGGCCGGCACCGCCGAGCGGGCGGGGAGCGCGCCGTCCGGGCGGTGGCGGACGGGCGGCGCCGGTGCGCGCGACCGGCTGCGGTTCGCGCTCGGGACGACGGCGGTGCTGGTGCTGCTGCTGTGGGCGGCGGTCGAGGTCCGGCTGGCGGCCACCGGGGCGCACCCGACGCCCGACTCCTGGGGGACGGGGCAGGGCGGTGCGGACTACCAGGCCGGGTTCGTCCTGCTGCTGGCGGTGGTGTCGCTGGTCAGCACCCTCGGGACGCCGGCCACCGCCAAGGGGCTGTTCGTGCTCTGGGTCCCGGCCACGCTGTTCCTGGGCGCCTGGCCGGGGCCGCTGGGCCCGGTCGAGGCGCTGCGGATCCCGGTGTTCGAGGGGCTGTTCCGGGCGATCGCCGGGCTGTGGGGGCACGGGGCCTTCTGGGCCGCGCTGCTGGTGGCGCTGCCGTTGGCGGCGTACGGGGTGCTGCGGACGGTCCGGGGGCGCGCGGGGCGCGGGTGACAGCGAACGGCTGACAGCTGACAGATCACCGCGAACAGACGACAGCAAACAGATAACAGCGAACAGATAACAGATGACAGCTGACAGATTTTGAAATCTGTCAGCTGTCATCTGTCACCAGCCGCCCGTGCGGCAGTTCAGCCGACCAGCCGGGACAGCTCGATCGAGTGCCCCGTCCGCTCCACCTTCGCCCGCAGGTAGCGGACGTTGCTGGCCGACAGGTGCACCCCCGTCGGTACCCGGTGCCGCACGACGATCCCCAGGTCGGCCAGCTGCGCCGCCTTGTCCGGGTTGTTGCTCAGCAGGTCGATGCCCGTGGCGTCGAGCGCGGCGAGCATCTGGGCGGCCGCGGTGTAGTCGCGGCCGTCCTCGGGCAGGCCGAGCGCGGTGTTGGCGTCGTACGTGTCCAGGCCGGAGTCCTGGAGGGCGTAGGCGTCCAGCTTGTTGTAGAGCCCGATGCCGCGGCCCTCCTGCCGCAGGTAGAGCAGGTACCCGCCGGCCTCGCTGATCCGCTCCACCGACTCGCGCAGCTGCGGCCCGCAGTCGCAGCGGTCCGAGCCGAAGACGTCGCCGGTCAGGCACTCGGAGTGCAGTCGCACCAGGGGCGTGCCGCCTTCGGGGACCGTGCCGAGCGCGAGCGCCAGGTGCTCGGCGCCGTCGGTGAGGCCGTGGAAGGTGGAGACCTCCGCGTCGGCGCGGTAGCCGTCGGGGAAGGTCAGCGGGATGCGCACACGCGAGCGCACCGTGGCGGCGCCGGGCTGCGGCATGGGTGGGCCTCCGTGGATCGGGGGTGGGCCGGGCCGGTTCGGCGCGGACCGGGGTGGACGCGGTCGGACCCGGACGGGTCGTGGTGCGTCGGAGGTCGACCGTACTAGGTAGTTCCAATTTGAACAACTAGCGGCCGCCGGGGCCCGGCTCGACCACCGGGGCGCACAACACCCCATCAGCCCCGGCTGTTCCCACCAGGGCTTCCAGCATGTGGATGGTGCGGGACCCGCGGTGTGGACACTGCGAGACTGGCGCCGTTTCCTGGGCACGTCCCTCAGGCCCGTCGGGACACTGCGCACGCCCATCGACGACCACGGAAGGGTCCTGAAGATGTCGACGACCCCTGCCACCCCCCACACCTCCGCTCCCGGCTCCTTCGAAGCCGAGCAGCGCGCGATAGAGGCGCTCTACGCGGACGTGGTCCGCCGCAACCGGGGCGAGGACGAGTTCCACCAGGCCGTCCACGAGGTGCTGGAGACCCTGGCGCCGGTGCTCGCCCACCGCCCCGAACTCCTCGACGCCCGGATCATCGAGCGGATCTGCGAGCCCGAGCGGCAGCTCATGTTCCGGGTGCCGTGGACGGACGACTCCGGTGACATCCACGTCAACCGCGGCTTCCGGGTGGAGTTCAGCAGCGCCCTCGGCCCGTACAAGGGCGGGCTGCGCTTCCACCCCTCGGTGAACCTCGGGATCGTCAAGTTCCTCGGTTTCGAGCAGATCTTCAAGAACGCGCTCACCGGCCTGCCCATCGGCGGCGGCAAGGGCGGCTCCGACTTCGACCCCAAGGGCCGTTCGGACGCCGAGATCATGCGGTTCTGTCAGTCCTTCATGACCGAGCTGTACCGCCACCTCGGCGAGTACACGGACGTGCCGGCCGGGGACATCGGCGTCGGCGGCCGGGAGATCGGCTACCTCTTCGGCCAGTACAAGCGGATCACCAACCGGTACGAGAGCGGCGTGCTCACCGGGAAGGGCCTCGGCTGGGGCGGTGCGCAGGTCCGTACCGAGGCCACCGGCTACGGCTGCGTCATGTTCACCTCCGAGATGCTGCACAGCCGCGGCGAGAGCCTGGACGGGCGCCGGGTGGTCGTCTCCGGCTCCGGCAACGTCGCCGTCTACGCCATCGAGAAGGCGCAGCAGCTCGGCGCGACCGTGCTCACCTGCTCCGACTCCTCCGGCTACGTGGTGGACGAGAAGGGCATCGACCTCGACCTGCTCAAGGAGGTCAAGGAGGTCCGGCGCGGCCGGGTCTCCGACTACGCCCGACTGCGCGGCGGCCACGTCCGGTTCGTCGAGGGCCCGGGCGTGTGGGGCGTGCCCTGTGACGTCGCGCTGCCCTGTGCCACCCAGAACGAGCTGGCCGAGGCCGACGCGCTGGCGCTGGTGCGCAACGGGGTGCTGGCCGTCGCCGAGGGTGCGAACATGCCCACCACCCCGGAGGCGGTGCGGGTGTTCCAGGAGGCCGGGGTGGCCTTCGGTCCGGGCAAGGCGGCGAACGCGGGCGGCGTCGCGACCAGCGCCCTGGAGATGCAGCAGAACGCCTCGCGCGACTCCTGGACCTTCGAGCACACCGAGGAGCGGCTGGCCGGGATCATGAAGCACGTCCACGACTCCTGCTTCACCACCGCCGAGCGCTACGGCCACCCGGGCAACTACGTGGTCGGCGCGAACATCGCCGGCTTCGAGCTGGTCGCGGACGCGATGCTGGCCCAGGGCCTGATCTGAGCCGCTGACGGCCGTCGCCCGGCGATCGGTCAGGCACCAGGCACCAGGCACCCGGCGATCGGAGCCCGGCACCCGACCGGAGCGGGCACCGATTGTCGGGTGCGGCAGGGTGGGTCCTTCCTACGGTGAAGGTCAGCAAGGGAAGGACGGGGTTGGCGTGCTGGAGCACCTGAACCGGGCGATGGACCGGATCGAACACGACCTGGACCGCGAGGTCGACGTGGCCGAGCTGGCGCGGATCGCGATGACGTCGGAGTACCACTTCCGGCGGTTGTTCTCGATGCTCGCCGGGATGCCGCTGTCGGAGTACGTCCGGCGTCGGCGGCTCACCGTCGCCGGGGCCGAAGTCTTGGACGGCGAGCGGACGTTGCTCGACATCGCGGTCCGGTACGGGTACTCCTCGGGGGAGGCGTTCGCCCGGGCGTTCCGGGCCATGCACGGAGTCGGGCCGGGCGAGGCCCGGCGCGACGGCGCGGTGCTCGTCTCCCAGCCCCGGATGTCCTTCCGACTCATCGTGGAGGGAAGCAGCAGTATGGAATACCGGATCGTCGAGAAGCCGGACTTCCGGATCGTCGGCAGGAAGGCCCGGGTCACCCTGATCTACCTGGGGATCAACCCGGGGATCGCCGAGTTCATCAAGGGACTCGGCAAGGAGACGGTCGAACGGATCGCGGAGCTGTCCGGGGACGACCCGGCCGGGATCCTGTCGGTGAGCGACGACTTCTCGCCGAACCGCGAGGAGGGGTCCGAACTCGACTACTGGCACGCGGTGGTGGCGCGCGACGGGGCCGCCGTCCCGGCGGACCTGGATGTGCTCGACGTCCCGGCCGGCACCTGGGCGGTGTTCACCAACTCCGGGCCGTTCCCGCAGGCCCTGCAGGAGATGTGGGCGGACGTGGCCGGCCAGTGGTTCCCGTCCAACCCGTACGAGGCCCGGCCGGGTCCGGAGATCCTGCGGGTCAGCCCGGTTCCGGGCACGGCCGACGCCGAGGCGGAGCTGTGGATCCCGGTGGCGAGGGCCGTGCGCGGCTGACAGCCGACAGCTAACGGATAACAGCGAACAGATGACAGATGACAGCTGACAGATTTCGAAATCTGTCAGCTGTCATCTGTCATGTGTTCGCCCGCCCGTCTCGCCGCCCGTTCGGCCCACCCCGCCCGCCAAGCTCCGCCCCGCCCCGCATGCTGGGCCTGGAGGTGCGGGGGCCGAGGCGCCGAAAACCCGGGAGTTCCCGAGCAAGCTGCGAGGACAGACGCCATGAAGCAGACCTCCGTGACCACCAACGCCCCCTGCTGGACCGAGCTGGGCACCTCCGATCCGGCCGCCGCCCGGGCCTTCTACACCGAGCTCTTCGGCTGGCAGGCGGACGACACGGCCCGCCCCGGGGAGGGCGACTACACCCAGATGCTGGTCCGGGGCGTCCCGGCCGCCGCCATCACCCCGCGCTACGCCCCGCAGCAGCCGATCGCGTGGACGGTCTGCATCGCGGTCGCCGACGCCGACGCCACCGCCGCGAGGATCAAGGAGTGCGGCGGCCTGGTCCGGAAGGACCCCGGCGACGTCTTCGACTTCGGCCGGTTCTCGGTGGCCGCCGACCCGTCCGGCGCGGTGTTCATCCTCTGGCAGGCCCGCGCCTTCCGGGGCGCCGGGGTGTTCAACGAGCCCGGCGCGCTCGGCTGGGTGGAACTGCTCACCCGCGACCCGTCCGGCGCGCTCGCCTTCTACCCGGAGGTCTTCGGCTGGTCCGTCGCCCCGTCCGAGCACTACCCCCAGTGGGGCCTGGACGGACGGGACTTCGGCGGCATGCTGACGATGGACGACCGCTTCCCGCCCGAGGCGCCGCCGCACTGGCTGCCGTACTTCGCGGCCGCCGACGTGGACGGCACCGTCGGCCGGGCGGTGGCGCTCGGCGGGGACGTGCTGACGCCCGCCACCGGCATGCCGGGCGGCCGGCGGATCGCCGTGCTGCGCGACCCCCAGGGCGCCGCGTTCGGCGTCTACACCGCCGGTACCGAGGGCTGACCGGCACGCCGCAGGGCGCGCGAGCGCCGCCACCCGGCGACGCCCGCGCCCGCCGCCCCCGCCGTGACCAGCAGCGCCCCCAGCGGCACCACGTCGCCGATCCGGTCGTACCAGGTCAGCGTCCGGGGCGCGGTGAGCGGCAGTCGGACGGTCAGCACGCCGGTGCCGTCGGTGCCGAGCCGGGCGAGCTCCCGGCCCTGGGCGTCGAAGGCGGCCGAGACCCCGGTCAGCGAGGCCTGGACGGCCGGCCGGCCGGTCTCGGCGGCCCGGATCGCGGCCAGCGAGACGTGCTGCTCGGGCGCCCAGGTGCGCTGGAAGGTCGAGGTCGAGGACTGGTAGACCAGCACCCGGGCGCCGTCCCGGGCGGCGGTGCGGGCCATGTCGGGGAAGGCCGACTCGAAGCAGATCAGCGCCCCGACCGGCAGCGGCGCGCCCGCCCGGTCGGTGGCGGGCAGGACGTGGAAGGACGTGCCGGGCGCCCGGTTCTCGCCCGCGGCCCGGCTGACCCCGGCGATCCAGCCGAGCACCGGCCGCAGCGGGATGTACTCGCCGAACGGCACCAGCCGGATCTTGCGGTAGCGGTCCACCACGCCGGCGGGGGAGACCAGCACCGCGTCCTTGGAGATCCGCCCGTCCGCCTTGCGCGCGTCCTCCCCGGCGACGACCTCGGCGCCGCTGGTCGCGGCGAGCCGGCGCAGGGTGTCCAGCGCGGCCGGGTCGCGGTCCAGGTCGGCGGTGGTGCTGCTCTCGCCCCACACGACCAGGTCCACCGGCTGCCCGACCAGTCCGGCCGTGATCCGCGCGCTCGCCTCGAAGCGGGCCTGGGGGTCCTCGACGATGCCGGGCTGGACCAGTGCCACGGTCACGGCCCCGTCCGCGGCGGGTGCCTCGCGCAGCGCGAACAGCAGCGGACCGGAGGCCAGGACCAGCACGACGGTCCCGGCCGCGACGGCCCGCGGCCGCCGGTGCACCGCGGTCAGCGCGATCAGCGCCCCGGTGTTCACCGCCGCCACCGCCGCGCTGACCAGCCAGATCCCGCCGGCCGAGGCCAGCCCGAGGACCGCCGGGTGCTGCCACTGGGTGGCGCCGAGCAGCGCCCATGGCCCGCCGAGCGCGGGCCAGGACCGCGCGTACTCGGTCGTCACCCAGACGGCCGGTACGACCAGCAGTGCGAGCAGGGCCCGACGGGCGGTCAGCCGGGGGTGCAGCAGCCGGTGCACGGTGTACCCGACGGCGCTCTGGAGCGCCCCGAACAGCACCGCGATCACCGGCAGCCCCGGCCCGACGGACGGGACCAGCCAGTACATCGCGGTCAGGATGAACCCCGCGCCGAACCACCAGCCGCGCACCGCCGCCTCCCGGCCCGACGGCGCCCGCTGCATCAGCAGCAGTCCGGGGACGAGCGCGACCCAGGCCAGCCAGGCCTGCCCGGGCGCGGGGAAGGCGAGCACCGGAACCGCTCCGGCCGCCAGCGCACCGGTCCGCGCGCGGTACCGGTGCGGCGCGTGCGGCTCCCGTTCCTCGGCGGCGGTCGTGCTCAGGGTCGGGCTGGCGGGAGCGGAGCGACGCGACATGACCCGTATTGTCCGCTTGACGGGCGTACACCACCAGTACGCCGTTCAGCCGAACGGGTGACAAGAGCCCCATGTTCGGAACCAGTGGTCCCGGCCGTACCAGTGGCCTTGCCAGAACGGGCGATCGGAGGGGTGGCCCCAAGGAGGAGCGGCCCCGAGGAGGGCTGCCCCGAGGGGGCCCGCCCCTCCGATCACCGTGCGCGGTCCTACTCCTCGCCGCCCTCCAGGTCCCCCTCGGTCTCCAGGAACGCGGCCTGCAGCTGCTCGATCAGCTCCGGGTCCGGCTGCTCCCACAGCCCGCGGCTCGCCGCCTCCAGCAGCCGCTCGCTGATCCCGTGCAGCGCCCACGGGTTGGCGCCCGCGAGGAACTCCCGGTTGACCGGGTCGAGGACGTACTCCTGGGTCAGCTTCTCGTACATCCAGTCCGCGACCACGCCCGTGGTGGCGTCGTAGCCGAACAGGTAGTCCACCGTCGCGGCCATCTCGAAGGCGCCCTTGTAGCCGTGGCGGCGCATCGCCTCGATCCAGCGAGGGTTGACCACCCGGGCGCGGAAGACCCGGGCGGCCTCCTCGGTCAGGGTGCGGGTGCGGACCGTCTCCGGCCGGGTCGAGTCGCCGATGTAGGCGGTCGGCGCCTTGCCGGTGAGGGCCCGTACGGTGGCCACCATGCCGCCGTGGTACTGGAAGTAGTCGTCCGAGTCGGCGATGTCGTGCTCGCGGGTGTCGGTGTTCTTCGCGGCGACGGTGATCCGCTTGTACGCGGTCTCCATCTCCTCGCGGGCCGGGCGGCCGTCCAGCCCGCGGCCGTACGCGTAGCCGCCCCAGACCGTGTACACCTCGGCCAGGTCGGCGTCGGTGCGCCAGTCCCGGCTGTCGATCAGCTGGAGCAGGCCCGCGCCGTAGGTGCCCGGGCGGGAGCCGAAGACGCGGACGGTGGCCTTGCGCTCGTCGCCGTGCACGGCGAGGTCGGCCTGGACGTGGGCGCGCACGTAGTTCGACTCCGGGGCCTCCTCCTGGGCGGCGGCCAGGCGCACCGCGTCGTCCAGCAGGGCGACCACGTGCGGGAAGGCGTCCCGGAAGAAGCCGGAGATGCGCAGCGTGACGTCGATGCGCGGGCGGCCCAGCTCGTCCAGCGGGATCGGCTCCAGGCCGGTGACCCGGCGCGAGGCGTCGTCCCAGACCGGGCGGACGCCGAGCAGGGCGAAGGCCTCGGCGATGTCGTCGCCGGCGGTGCGCATCGCGCTGGTGCCCCAGAGCGAGAGCCCGACCGAGGGCGGGTAGGCGCCGTCGTTGTCCGAGCGGTAGCGCTCGACCAGGGAGGAGGCGAGCGCCTGGCCGGTCTCCCAGGCGAGCTTGCTGGGGACGGCCTTCGGGTCGACGGAGTAGAAGTTGCGGCCGGTGGGCAGCACGTTGACCAGGCCGCGCAGCGGCGAGCCGGACGGGCCGGCCGGGACGAAGCCGCCCTGGAGCGCGTGCAGCACGGCGTCCAGCTCGTCGGTGGTGGCCGCGAGCCGCGGCACCACCTGGGCGGCGGCGAAGTCCAGCACCGCGCGGACGGCCTCCTGGACGGCCTCCGGCAGTTCGGCGGTCACCTTCTCGACCGCCTCGGGCGCCCAGTCCTCCGCCTCCATCGCCTCGACCAGGGCGCGGGCCCGGGCCTCGGCCGCGTCGGTGGCGCCCAGGGTCAGCGCCGCCTCGTCCAGGCCGAGCGCCTCGCGCAGGCCGGGCAGGGCGCTGACGCCGCCCCAGATCTGCCGGGCGCGCAGGATGGCGAGCACGATGTTGACCCGGTCGGTGCCGGTCGGCGCCTGGCCGAGGACGTGCAGACCGTCGCGGATCTGGGCGTCCTTGACCTCGCAGAGCCAGCCGTCGACGTGCAGCAGGAAGTCGTCGAAGCCGTCGTCCTCGGGGCGCTCGTCCAGGCCGAGGTCGTGGTCGAGCCGGGCGGCCTGGATCAGGGTCCAGATCTGGGCGCGGATCGCCGGCAGCTTGGCCGGGTCCATCGCGGCGATGTTGGAGTGCTCGTCCAGCAGCTGCTCCAGGCGCGCGATGTCGCCGTAGGAGTCGGCGCGGGCCATCGGCGGGACGAGGTGGTCGACGAGCGTGGCGTGGGCGCGGCGCTTGGCCTGGGTGCCCTCGCCCGGGTCGTTGACCAGGAAGGGGTAGACCAGCGGCAGGTCGCCGAGGACGGCGTCCGGGCCGCACTCCGCGGACAGCGCGGCGGTCTTGCCCGGCAGCCACTCCAGGTTGCCGTGCTTGCCGAGGTGGATCACCGCGTGGGCGCCGAAGCCGCCGTCCTCCTGGGCGGCCTGGATCCAGCGGTAGGCGGCCAGGTAGTGGTGGCTCGGCGGCAGGTCGGGGTCGTGGTAGATGGCCACCGGGTTCTCGCCGAAGCCGCGCGGCGGCTGGATCAGCACGAGCAGGTTCCCGGAGCGGATCGCGGCCAGCACGATGTCGCCGTCCGGGTTCTGCGAGCGGTCGACGTACAGCTCGCCGGGGGCCGGGCCCCAGTGCTCCTCGACCTGCTCGCGCAGGCCCTGCGGGAGGGTGGCGTACCAGCGGCGGTAGTCGGCGGCGGGGATGCGCACCGGGTTGCGGGCCAGCTGCTCCTCGGTGAGCCAGTCCTGGTCGTAGCCGCCGGCCGCGATCAGGGCGTGGATCAGCGGGTCGCCCTCGTGGCCGCCCTCGCCGTCGTCGAACGCGGGGAGGTCGTCCCCGAGGTCCATGCCCTCCGCGCGCAGCCGCTCCAGCAGCCGCACCGCGCTGGCCGGGGTGTCCAGGCCGACGGCGTTGCCGACCCGGGCGTGCTTGGTCGGGTACGCGGACAGCACCAGGGCGAGGCGGCGCTCGGCGGCCGGGACGTGTCGCAGCCGGGCGTGCTTGACGGCGGTGCCGGCGACGCGGGCGGCGCGCTCCGGGTCGGCGGCGTAGACGGTCAGGCCGTCCTCGTCCAGCTCCTTGAAGGAGAACGGGACGGTGATCAGGCGGCCGTCGAACTCCGGGACGGCGATCTGGGTGGCGGTGTCCAGCGGGGACAGGCCGTCGTCGCTGGCCTCCCACTGGGCGCGCGACCAGGTGAGGCAGAGCGCCTGGAGGATCGGGCGGTCGAGCGCGGCCAGCGCGCCCGCGTCCCAGGCCTCCTCGTCCCCGCCGGCCTGGGCGTCGGCCGGGCGGGTGCCGCCGGCGGCGAGCACGGTGGTGACGATCGCGTCCGCCTCGCCGAGCGCGGCCAGCAGCTCGGGCTCGGCGCCGCGCAGCGAGGCGCAGTAGTAGGCCCTGGCCCGGGCGCCCTGGTCCTCGACGGCCCGGCAGAGCGTCTCCACGAAGGCGGTGTTGCCGCTCATGTGGTGGGCGCGGTAGTAGAGCACCGCCACCGTCGGACCCTCGGGCGTACGGGCCTCGCGCTCCAGCGGGCCCCAGGCCGGGGCGGAGGCGGGCGGGGCGAAGCCGTGGCCGGTCAGCAGCACGGTGTCGGAGAGGAAGGCGCCCAGCTCGGCCAGGTTGGCGGCGCCGCCGTGGGCCAGGTAGGCGTGCGCCTCGGCGGCGATGCCGGCCGGGACGGTGGACAGCTCCATCAGCTGGGCGTCGGGGGCCTGCTCGCCCGTCAGCACCACCACCGGGCGGGGGCCGGCCAGCAGCGCGTCCAGGCCCTCCTGCCAGGCGCGGCGCCCGCCGAGCAGGCGGACCACGACGAGCTCGGTGCCCTCCAGCAGCGCGGGCAGGTCCTCGGGGGTGAGCCGGGCCGGGTTGCCGAGGCGGTAGCGCACCGGCCCCTCGGAGGCGCGGGCGCTGAGCAGGTCGGTGTCGGACGTCGACAGCAGCAGGATCATGTGAAGGCCCTCCCGGCCTCGTCGGTGGCCGGGGTGGCCGGGATCTGGGCCGGGGCGGCCGCTGGGGTGGCACGGACGGCCGCGCGGTCGACCGGGGTGGTCGCGGCGCGGGCCGGGGCGGTCGCACGGTCGACCGGGGTGGTCGTGGCGGCGGCCGGAACGGGCATGACGGCGGTCGGGACAGCCGCGGTGGCGGTCGGGACGGCCGTGGTGGCGGCCGGGGACGCGGGCGCGGGCATGCGACAGCGCTGGAACATTTCTGCCTTCCTCGGGGTCCGCGCCCCGGGCCGGTGGAGGACGGCAGGAGTTCCTGGCTCCCGCGGCCGACCGGTCTACCGGTGAACCGCGGTCACAGTGGCGGGACCGCACCGGGTTCGCACCGGTTTCCTCCCCTGCGCCGTCGCTGGCGTGCGGACGGTCCGTGAGGGACCGCCCGCCAGCATCGTACGGGGTGCGGCTGACCTGGGGGAGGGTGAGCTTTCGGACGTCCGGCCGACGGGGCTCGGATGTCCGGCGGACGGGGGCTCGGGGTGTCCGGCAGGTGCGGCGGGGGCGGGGCCGGGGTGTGATGCAGCGGACGGAGGCAAGCGATCGGATCATCTGTATGCTCGCCGCCATGCCACCGACACCCGACGCCACCGCGCCGGGCGCCGCAGGACCCGACCGGGAGGTGCCCGACCGGGGGCGTGCGGACGCCTGCCCCGGAGCACTTCGTCTGCATACGGCCGACGACGGCGCCCTCGCCCGGATCCGCCTGCCCGGCGGCCTGCTGACGGACCGTCAGGCCCTCGCGCTGGCCGAGGCCGCCGAGGCCCTCGGCGACGGCGAGTTGGAGACCACCTCGCGCGGCAACGTCCAGCTGCGCGGCCTGGCCCCGCACTGCGCGGCCGAGCTCGCCGACCGGCTGCGCGCCGTCGGGCTGCTGCCCTCGGACACCCACGAGCGGGTCCGCAACATCGTCGCCTCGCCGACGGCCGGACTGGACACCGCCGCCGAGGGAGCCGTCGGCAACGCCGATGTGCAGTCCTGGGTACGGGAGTTGGACGCGCGGCTGTGCGCCGCCGACTGGGCGGCCGGGCTGTCCGGCAAGTTCCTGTTCGCACTGGACGACGGGCGGGGCGACGTCGCCGCGCTCGACGCCGATGTGACATTGGTCGCAGGCCCGGACGGCACGCGGTTGCTGCGCCTCGGACGCGACGGACGCGGACACCCGGTCGAGGCCGGGCGGGAGGTCGCGGCCGTGCTGGACGCGGCCCGCTCCTTCCTGGCGGCGCTGCGGACGCACGGGCGCAAGGCCTGGCACCTGCGCGAGGTCCCCGAACTGCTGCCGGCCGGCACGGTGCCGCTGCCCGCCTTCGCCGGCACCGCGCCGGTCGTCGGTGCGCTACCCGGCGGGCTCTCGGTGGGGCTGCGGTTCGGCCGGGCGAGCGCCGGGCAGTGGCGGACGCTGGTCGCCGCCTCGGCCGGTGAGCTGCGGCTGACCCCCTGGCGCGGGGCCGTGCTGCCCGGCGCCCCGGCCGACCGGCTGCCGGGGCTCGCCGCGGCCGGCTTCCGAACCGAGCCCGGCTCGGTCTGGGAGCGGGCCACCGCCTGCACCGGGCTGCCGGGCTGCGCCAAGTCGTTGGCCGACGTCCGTACGGACGCGGCCCGGGCGCTGGACTCGGGTGCCACCGTGAGGGCTGGTGCCACGGTGAGGGCCGGTGCCGTCGTGAGGACCGGTGCCGGCCCCGATGGTCTGCTGCCCGTCCACTGGTCGGGCTGTGAACGGCGCTGCGGCCACCCGGCCGGGCGGTGGGTGGACGTGCTCGCCACGGGGCGCGGCTACCGGGTGACGGTGAACGGGGCGAACGCCGACGTGCCGGAGCCCGATGCGGCGAAGGCCCATGAGATGAACGCCGTTGTGACGAACGCCGTTGTGACGAACGAGGAGATGGCCGAGGCGGTCGCCGAGGCCAGGAGGACCACGAAGTGATCGAGTACGAGAAGGACGGCGCGTCCATCTACCGCCAGTCCTTTGCCACCATCCGCGCGGAGGCCGATCTGGCCGCCCTCCCGGCGGACGTCTCCCAGGTCGCGGTGCGGATGATCCACGCCTGCGGGATGGTCGACCTGGTCGAGGACCTGGTGTACTCGCCCGGTGTGGTCGCCTCCGCGCGCGCCGCGCTGCACGCGGGTGCGCCCATCCTCTGCGACGTCAACATGGTCGCGAGCGGCGTCACCCGTCGGCGGCTGCCGGCCGACAACGAGGTGATCTGCACCCTCACCGACCCCTCGGTGCCCGAACTCGCCCGCACGATGGGCAACACCCGCAGCGCCGCGGCCATGGAGCTGTGGCTGCCCCGGCTGGAGGGCGCGGTGGTCGCCGTCGGCAACGCCCCGACCTCGCTGTTCCGGCTGCTGGAGATGATCGAGGCGGGCGCGCCGCGACCGGCCGCGGTGATCGGCGTCCCGGTCGGCTTCATCGGCGCCGCCGAGTCCAAGCAGGCCCTGGCCGAGCACCCGTCCGGCCTGGAGCACCTGGTGGTGCGCGGTCGGCGCGGCGGCAGTGCGATGGCCGCCGCCGCCATCAACGCGATTGCGAGCGAAGAAGAGTGACGGACCGTCAGAGCAGCACGGGTCGGCTGTACGGCGTCGGGCTCGGCCCGGGCGACCCGTCGCTGGTGACCGTCCGCGCCGCCGAACTCATCGGCAAGGCCGACGTGGTGGCCTACCACAGCGCCCGGCACGGCCGGTCCATCGCACGGTCGATCGCCGAACGGTATCTGACGGATGGTCAGATCGAGGAGAAGCTGGTCTACCCGCTCACCGTCGAGACCACCGACCACCCGGGCGGCTACCGCGGCGCGTTGGACGACTTCTACGAGGAGGCCGCCGCCCGGCTGGCCGCCCACCTGGACGCCGGGCGCGACGTGGTCGTCCTCGCCGAGGGCGACCCGCTCTTCTACGGCTCCTACCAGCACATGCACAAGCGGCTCGCGCACCGCTACCCGACCGAGGTGGTGCCGGGCGTGACCTCGCTCAGCGCGGCCGCGGCCCGGCTCGGGCAGCCGCTGACCGAGGCCGAGGAGACGCTCACCGTCATCCCCGGCACGCTGCCCGAGGAGGAGCTGACGGCGCGGATCGCGGCCGCCGACTCGGCCGTGATCATGAAGCTGGGGCGCACCTTCCCGACCGTCCGCCGGGCCCTGGAGCGGGCCGGGCGGCTGGCGGACGCACAGTACGTGGAGCGGGCCTTCATGGCGGGGGAGCGGATCGCGCCGCTCGCCGAGGTCGACGGCGACACGGTGCCGTACTTCTCGGTCGCGGTGCTGCCGAGCAAGGTCGCGCCGCTGGAGCCGGAGGTCCGGCTGTCGGACGGCGTCGGCAGCGTGACCGTGGTCGGCACCGGGCCGGCCGGGCCGCTCTGGCTGACCGCCGAGGCGCGCGGCGCGCTCTCCGAGGCCACCGACCTGGTCGGCTACACCACCTACCTGGACCGGGTGCCGGAGCGGCCGGGGCAGCGGCGGCACGGCTCGGACAACAAGGTGGAGTCGGAGCGCGCCGAGTTCGCCCTGGAACTCGCCCGGCGCGGGCACCGCGTCGCGGTGGTGTCCTCGGGTGACCCGGGGGTGTTCGCGATGGCCACCGCCGTGCTGGAGGTCGCCTGCGAGGAGGCCTACCGGGACGTCCCGGTGCGGGTGCTCCCCGGGATGACCGCCGCCCACGCGGCCGCCTCCCGGGCCGGCGCCCCGCTCGGGCACGACTACGCGACGGTGTCGCTCTCGGACCGGCTCAAGCCGTGGGACGTGGTGGCGAAGCGGCTGCGGGCCGCGGCCGAGGCGGACCTGGTGCTCGCCCTGTACAACCCGGGCTCGAAGTCCCGGACCACCCAGGTCGGGCTCGCCCGGGACCTGCTGCTGGAGTACCGGGCGCCGGAGACTCCGGTGGTGATGGCCCGCGACGTCGGCGGCCCGACCGAGCGGGTGCGGATCGTCCGACTGGGCGAGCTGGACCCGGCGCTGGTCGACATGCGGACCATCCTGCTGATCGGCTCCTCGCAGACCCGGGCGGTCGAGCGGGGCGGCGGCGTGGAGGTCGTCTGGACGCCGCGGCGGTACCCGGAGGAGTGACGGGTGACAGATGACAGCGAACAGATTTCATCATCTGTTCGCTGTCATCTGTTCTCTGTTCGCTGGTATCCGTTCCCTGTTCTCCGGCTGCCGACCGCTACCGGGTCGGCTTGGTGAGCAGCAGCTCCGTGTTGTGGTCCCCGCCCGCGCCCAGCAGCGCCGCCGGGCGGCCGTTCGGGTCGTTGTACGACAGCTCGCGGTAGAGCGCCGCGAGGTTGGCGTCCGAGGTGCCGCCGAAGTCCGTCCCGTACGGGGCGGAGGACTCGATCAGCGTGGTGAACAGCGAGAGCGTGCCGTCCCCGTTGTCCGCGATCTCGATGATCCGCCCGTGCTGCGGGTAGTCGATGTGCGAGGCGGTGTTGATCTCCCAGAACGCCCGCTCCGGCACCGCGTGGCCATGCGGCGTGATCTTGTTCATGTGGGTGTGCCCGTTCACCCACGCGACCACGTTCGGGTAGCGCTGGAGCAGCGCCACCAGCTCGTTGCCGTCGTGCCGCCCCTCGAAGATGTTGCGCGGGTCCGGCAGCAGGTTGCCCATCGTGCCGCTGGTGTGGTGGCTGAAGAGCAGGATCAGCTCGTCCGTGCTCCCGCCGGTCACCTTGCGCCCGTCGGCGTCGTACCAGTGCCCGCTGTGCGCCTGCAACTGCTGCTCCAGCCAGCGCAGTTGCGCGGTGCCCAGCGAACCGTCGGCGAACCCGGCTTGGTTGGTGGTGTCCAGGCTGATGCCGACCACCTTCTCCGAGATGCGGAAGGTGTAGTAGAGCTTGCCGCTGTTCGCCATGTCCGAGGTGAAGCCGTGCCCGTACGGGCCGGCGCCGGTGACCGCCGGGTTCAGGTGGGCCTTGGCGAACTCCTTGAGCGTGAACGGCCGGCGGCGCTCGTCCGGGGTGACCTTGCGGACCAGGTCGCCACTGGCGATCAGCTTCGCCAGCAGCAGCACGGCGCCCGCCGGGTCGCGGCGCAGTGAGTCCGTCAGCTGGGCGGCCGTGGCGTCGTCGCAGCCCTCCAGCTTGTACTGGCCGGTGTACAGGTCGTTCAGCAGCCCGAGGTCCGGCAGCGAGCCCTCGATGCTGTCGTCGTGGTTGCCGACCGTGGTGTACCAGGGCGTGCGCAGGCCCGGCGCGTCGAAGGGGCGGCCGGCGGCGGACAGGAAGCCGGCTATCTGCGGGAAGCCCTTCGCCTTGTAGCCGTCGTTGTAGGAGAGTTCGGGGTTCCAGTAGGCGGCGTTGCCGGAGTTCTGCACGCCCTCGTAGCGGCTGAGGTCACCGGTGTTCTGGGCCAGCCGTCCACCGCCCATGACCTTGAGGTACCAGTCGAGTTCGGCGAGCTCGTGGTTGTCGGTGTTGTCGCCGGTGGCCATCACCATGCTGAATGGCATCCCGGTGTAGGGGCCGCCGGCGAGCGAGTTGACCCGCTCGACGAGGGCCGAGACACCGCGGGCGTTCAGGGCCTCCTGCGGCCGGTACGCGCTGCCGTTGAGCTTGGCCAGGTACTCGAAGCGCACCGGGGACTCGGTGTCCACCAGGTGCAGGTCGCTGAACTGGACGAAGCTGGCCAGCCCGGTCCGGCGGTCGTCCCGCCCGGTGGTCGCCGACGCCAGGTCGCCGCGCACCACCAGCGGCCAGCCCGGCCCGGCCGTCAGCCGCTTGTAGCCGCCGGTGCCGACCGGCGTGGCCACCTGCTCCAGCGTGGTCCCGGTGACCCTGACCGCCCGCGCGGCCGTCGTCGCCAGGGCCTGGTCGCGCGCCGCGGCCGAGGCGAACTGCGCGCCGCCCAACGACAAGGCCGACCAGGCGGCGGCCACCGACGTACCGGTGAGGAACGTACGCCGACTCATCCCTGCCACAAAAACCCCCACATGCTGGTGGCCCGGCGGGGCAGTCGACCCCGGCCGGGCCCACGTCTGTCATGAACCCGCTTCTGGCGGACCGCCAGATTACTCACTGGTAGCCGCGGCGGGCGAGGCCCGTGCGGAGAACTCTTCGGGAACGCGGGACGGCGCGACCCTCCGCAACTCGTGCACGAGGGGTTCCATCGAGCGGGGCGAGGCGCGGCCGCCGCCACCCCGGTCGGGCCCCACCAGGGCCGGTGGGGGAAAATCGGCGACGGCGTCCGGTGCGGCCGCCGGAGCGGAGCAGGACGGCGCGGGCGCCGTCGGAAACGGGGCGCAGGTGGCCGCAGCGGGATCCGAGGCGGGAGCCGGGGTCGGCGCCGGAGCGGGCGGCCGGGCCGGCCAGCTGAAGAGCAGCGGCCTGCGGCCCGGCTGGACGACGGGCGCCTGCGCCACCGCCGCCACCAGGGCCGCGTACACCGCGCTGCTCACCGGCGAGTTCCCGGACCCGGTGGTCATCACCCTCCCCAAGGGGCAGCAGCCCGCCTTCGCCCTCGCGGCCGAGCAGCTGACCGTTGCCGAGCAGCCGACCGGTACTGAGGAGCCGACCGCAGCCGAGCAGCCGACCGGCCCCGGCGGGCGCACCGCCGCCATGGCCGGGGTGGTCAAGGACGCGGGCGACGACCCCGACGTCACCCACGGCGCGCTGATCCGCTCGACCGTACGGTCCGGCGAGCCCGGTACCGGGGTGGTGTTCCGGGCCGGCCCCGGGGTGGGGACGGTCACCAAGGCCGGCCTGCCGCTGCCCGTCGGCGAACCCGCGATCAACCCGGTGCCCCGGCAGATGATCCGGGACGCCGTCGCCGAGGTGGCCGCCGCGCACGGCGGCAGCGGGGACGTGGTGGTCGAGATCGCGGTCGACCACGGCGAGGAGATCGCCCGCTCCACCTGGAACCCCCGGCTCGGCATCCTCGGCGGCCTGTCCATCCTCGGTACGACCGGGGTGGTCGTCCCCTACTCCTGCTCGGCCTGGATCGACTCGATCCGCCGCGGCGTGGACGTGGCCCGCGCGGCGGGGCGCACCCACGTGGCCGGCTGCACCGGCTCGACCTCGGAGAAGGTCGCGGTCGCGGAGCACGGGCTGCCCGAGGACGCGCTGCTGGACATGGGCGACTTCGCCGGTGCGGTGCTCAAGTACCTCAAGCGCCACCCGGTGCCCCGGCTGACCATCGCGGGCGGCTTCGCCAAGCTGTCCAAGCTCGCGGCCGGCCACCTCGACCTGCACTCGGCGCGCTCCCAGGTGGACAAGGGCTACCTGGCCGGACTGGCCCGCCGGGGCGGCGCGGACGAGGCGCTGGCCGAGGCGGTCGCGGGCGCCAACACCGCGCTGGAGGCCGTGCAGTTGTGCCGTGCGGCCGGGGTGCCGCTCGGGGACCTGGTCGCCGAGGCGGCCCGGGCGACGGCGCTCGGCGTGCTGGTGGGCTCGCCGGTCGCGGTGGACGTCATCTGCATCGACCGCGCGGGCACCGTCGTCGGCCGGGCGGAGCCGCTCGGGCCGTGACAATGTCACGGGTGTCACGACGGAGCGACAACATCGCCCGGTGACGTGAAGAACTGACGCCCAAACAGGGCAAGAATCGGACAAATGGAGCAGTAGGGCGGCCCCCCGGTTCTGTCGCCATCTCAACCATGAGATATCGTCTGGCGAGTGACAGGCGACTACCTCACCCGTATCGGCACCCTCATCCGTACCGCGCGCCAGCACCGCGGCTGGTCCCAGGCGCAGCTCGGCGAAGCCCTCGGAACCAGCCAGAGCGCGGTCAACCGCATCGAACAGGGCAAGCAGAACGTCAGCCTTGAGATGATCGCCCGCATCGGCGAAGCCCTCGACAGCGAGATCGTCTCCCTCGGCTACTCCGGCCCGATGCACCTGCGCGTCGCCGGCGGCACCCGGCTCTCCGGCGCGATCGACGTCCGCAGCAGCAAGAACGCCTGCGTGGCGATCCTCTGCGCCTCGCTGCTGACCACCGGCCGCACCACGATCCGCAGCGTCGCCCGGATCGAAGAGGTCTACCGCATCCTCGAGGTGCTCACCAGCATCGGCGTCAAGAGCCGCTGGATCAACGAGGGCCGCGACCTCGAACTCACCCCGCCCGCCGAGCTCGACCTCGCGGCGATGGACGTCGAGGCGGCCCGCCGCACCCGCAGCGTGCTGATGTTCCTCGGCCCGCTGATGCACCGCGCCCAGCGCTTCGCCATCCCGTACGCCGGCGGCTGCGACCTCGGCACCCGCACCGTGCAGCCGCACCTGACCGCGCTGCGCCGCTTCGGCCTGGAGGTCGCCACCACCGGCGGCGCCTACCACGCCTCGGTCGAGCCGGGCACCCCGCAGGACCGCCCGATCGTCCTGACCGAGCGCGGGGACACCGTCACCGAGAACGCCCTGCTGGCCGCCGCCCGGCACGACGGCGTCAGCGTCATCCGCAACGCCTCGCCCAACTACATGGTCCAGGACCTCTGCTTCTTCCTGGAGAAGCTGGGCGTGCGGATCGAGGGCATCGGCACCACCACCCTCACCGTGCACGGCGTCCCGGAGATCACCTGCGACGTCGACTACACCCCGGCCGAGGACCCGGTGGAGGCGATGAGCCTGCTGGCCGCCGCCGTCGTCACCTCCTCCGAGCTGACCATCCGCCGGGTGCCGATCGAGTTCCTGGAGATCGAGCTCGCGGTGCTGGAGGGCATGGGCCTCGACTACGACCGCACCCCCGAGTACCGGGCCCACAACGGTCAGACCCGACTGGTCGACCTCACCGTGCGCCCCTCCAAGCTGACCGCGCCGATCGACACCATCCACCCGATGCCGTTCCCCGGCATCAACATCGACAACGTGCCGTTCTTCGCCGCCATCGCCGCGGCCGCGCACGGCACCACGATGATCCACGACTGGGTGTACGACAACCGCGCGATCTACCTGACCGAGCTGACCCGCCTCGGCGCCGACGTCAAGCTCCTCGACCCGCACCGCGTACTGGTCCAGGGCCCCACCCGCTGGCGCGCCGCCGAGATGATGTGCCCGCCGGCCCTGCGCCCCGCCGTGGTCATCCTGCTCGCCATGCTCGCCGCCCAGGGCACCTCTGTCCTGCGCAACGTCTACGTCATCAACCGCGGCTACGAGGACCTCGCCGAGCGCCTCAACTCCATCGGCGCCCGGATCGAGACCTTCCGCGACATCTGACCGACCGTCACACCGCTGGCCGGCCTCACCCGTTGAGCCCGGCCAGCAGCACGGAAACCTCCAACCCGGTGTTCAGGTACTCCACGAACACCGGGTTGTCCAGTGCCCGGACGACGTGTTCCCTCCGAGTGCCCGGCGCTGTCCGGTGCCCTGCGGTGCTACTCGCCGGTGGTGCCGTCGAGGTGTTCGCGGAGGAGGTCGGCGTGGCCATTGTGGCGGGCGTACTCCTCGATCATGTGGGTGAGGATCCAGCGCAGCGAGAAGACCTCCTCGCCGTAGTGGCCCAGGACGTCCAACGACTCCGCGGCGGCCACGAGTTCCCTGGCGTGGTCGCACTCGCGGCGCCAGATCGCGAAGGCCTCGTCGGGGTCGGCTGTCTCGGCGTCGAACTCGGCGAAGGAGCCGTCGGGGTGCGCCCAGAAGCCGCGCGCGTCCTCCTTGTTGAGGACGTTGCGGAACCAGCTGCGCTCCACCTCGGCGAGGTGGCGGACCAGCCCGAGCAGGGAGAGCCCGGACGGCTCCAGCACGCGGGCGCGGAGCTGCTCCGTGGTGAGGCCCTCGCACTTCATCGCGAGGGTGTCGCGCTGGTAGTCCAGGAAGCCTGCCAGTGTGGCGCGTTCGTCGGCGGTGCGGGGGGTCTGCGTGCGCTGATCATCGGTCATCGGGCCATCCTGCCCGCCATCCGACGGGCCCGCCGCCCAATTTCCCCGTTCCTAGCCCAGGTGCTCCAGCCAGCGCAGTGCGCCCGGGACGTCGGGTGCGACGGGGACGCCTTCGGGTACGGGCGGGCGTTCCACGATGATGACGGGCAGGCCCAGTCCGCGGGCGGCGGTCAGCTTGGGGGCGGTCGCGGCGCCGCCGCTGTCCTTGGTGACCAGGACGTCGATGTCGTGCCCGCGCAGCAGCGCCTCCTCGCCCTCGATCGTGAACGGGCCGCGGTCCAGCAGGACTTCGAACGAGGGCGGCAGCGGGGGCTCGGGCGGGTCCACCGAGCGGGCGAGGAAGTGGACGCCGTCGAGGTGGGCGAAGGCGGCGACGCCCTGCCGGCCGATGGTGAGGAAGACCCGTTCCCCGCGCCTGGGCAGCAGTTCGGCGGCCGCGGCGAGCGAGGGGGCGGGGAGCCAGTGGTCCCCGTCGACGCGGGTGAAGCCGGGGCGGCGCAGCACCAGCAGGGGGACGCCGGTGGCGGCGGCCGCGAGGGCGGCGTTGTGCGAGATGCCGGCGGCGAACGGGTGGGTGGCGTCCACTACCGCGTCCACGCGTTCCGTGCGCAGCCAGTCGGCCAGGCCCTCCGGTCCGCCGAAGCCGCCGATCCGCACCTCCCCGGCGGGCAGCCGGGGTCGGGCGACCCGGCCGGCCAGCGAGCTGGTGACCCGGAGGGCGATGGGGGCGAGTTCGGCGGCCAGCGTCCGTCCCTCGGTGGTCCCGCCGAGGACCAGGACGTGTCGCATCACGCCCCGCAGGGCTCGTGCGGGCGCTCGCGGTCCGCCGAGTAGAGGTGGCTGTCGCGGAACTGCTCGGCGGCCAGGGTGCGGCCGACGATGATGACGGCGGTGCGGACCACGCCCGCGGCCTTGACCTGTTCGGCGATGTCGCCGACGGTGCCGCGCAGCACCAGCTCGTCGGGGCGGCTGGCCATCGCGACGACGGCGACCGGGCAGTCGGCGCCGTAGTGCGGGAGCAGCTGCTCGACCACGTCGTCCACGTACCCGGCGGCCAGGTGCAGCACCAGCAGGGCGCCGCTGCGGCCGAGGGTGGCGAGGTCCTCGCCCTCGGGCATCGGGGTGGCGCGCTTGGCGATCCGGGTGAGGATGACGGTCTGGCCGACGGTCGGGACGGTCAGCTCCCGCTTCAGCGCGGCCGCGGCGGCGGCGAAGGCGGGCACGCCGGGGACCACCTCGTAGGGCACGCCGGCCGCGTCCAGGCGGCGCATCTGCTCGGCGACGGCGGAGAAGACGGACGGGTCGCCGGAGTGCAGCCGGGCCACGTCCTGGCCGGCCTCGTGCGCGGCGACCAGCTCGGCGGTGATCTGGTCCAGGTTGAGCTGCGCGGTGTCGATCAGCCGGGCGCCGGGCGGGCACTCGTCCAGCAGCTCGCGCGGGACGAGGCTGCCCGCGTACAGGCAGACCTCGGCGCGGGCCAGGATGCGCTGGCCTCGCAGGGTGATCAGGTCGGCGGCGCCCGGGCCGGCTCCGATGAAGTGGACGGTCACGAGGCGTTCTCCTGAAGGGGGTTGTCGGACGTGCGGGCCGCGGTGCGGTCCTCGGCGGCACGGGCGTCGGGCTTGACGGCGGACCACTGGGTGACCGGCATGGCCTGCCGCCAGCCGGTGAAGCCGCCCACGGGGACGGCGTGGGCGACGGCGAGCTTGACGAGCTCCCCGCCGTGGCGCCGGTACCACTCGGTGAGCAGCGCCTCGGACTCCAGCGTCACGGTGTTGGCGACGATCCGGCCGCCGGGGCGCAGCGCGGCCCAGCAACTCTCCAGCAGGCCGGGCGCGGTGAGGCCGCCGCCGATGAACACGGCGTCGGGGGTGGGGAGTCCGGCGAGCGCGGCGGGGGCGGGTCCGGTCGCCACCCGGAGCCGGGGCACGCCGAGCGCGGCGGCGTTGCGGGTGATCCGCTCGGCCCGGACCGGGTCGCGCTCGACGCTGACGGCCCGGCAGTCGCGGTGGGCGCGCAGCCACTCGATGGCGATCGAGCCGGAGCCGCCGCCGACGTCCCAGAGCAGTTCGCCGGGGGAGGGGGCGAGCGTGGCGAGAGTCGCGGCGCGGACGTGGCGCTTGGTGAGCTGGCCGTCGCTCTCGTACGCGGTGTCGGGCAGGCCGGGGACGAGTGAGGTGCGGGGGCCGTCGCCGAGGTCGACGGCGATGACGTTCAGCGGGTCGCCGGGCGGGTGCGGCCAGCCGTCGGCGGGGCCGTCCAGGTGGCGTTCGGCCGGGGCGCCGAGCTGTTCGAGGACCCGCAGGCGGGCGGTGCCGTAGCCGCGGGCGGTGAGCAGTCCGGCGACGGCGGCCGGGGTGGCGGAGTCGGCGCTGAGCACCAGCAGGCGGCGGCCGGGGTGGAGGGCGAGGGAGAGGGTGTCCAGCGGTCGGCCGACCAGGCTGACGACCTCGGTGGCCTCCAGCGGCCAGCCGAGCCGGGCGCAGGCGTAGGAGACGGAGGAGGGGTGCGGCAGGACGCGCAGGCGCTCGGCGCCGACGGTCTCGGCGAGGGTGCGGCCGATGCCGTAGAACATCGGGTCGCCGCTGGCCAGGACGGCGGTGCGGCGGCCGGCGTGGGCGGCGAGCAGCCCGGGGACGGCGGGGCGCAGCGGGGACGGCCAGGGGACGCGCTCGGCGGCGACCTCGTCGCGGGGGAGCAGGTCCAGCTGGCGGGGGCCGCCGACGACGACCTCGGCCTCCCGCAGCACGGCCCGGGAGCCGACGGCGAGGCCGGGCCAGCCGTCGGCCCCGATCCCGACGACGGTGATCGGGGGTGGCAGCTCGGGCACCGGGTGGCTCCTCGTCGTTCGAATGGGCCAATGAGTGGGAAATCTGACTGGCCGGGGCAGCCTACCTGGCGGTCTGTCCCCCACCCGCTCCCCAGTCCCCCGACTCGATCAGCGCCGGCCGCTCCCGCAAGCGCGCCTCGGCCCTCGGCCCGGCGAGGTAGACCCAGGCCGCCCGCGGCTCGCCCGTCGCGGTCCGCACCGTCATCCGCCGCCGGACGTACAGCCCGGTCCCGTCGGCCCGGCACTCCTCCAGCCGGTCCAGGGCCTCCAGGGCTCCGGCGTACGCGCCAGGGCGTACTGTGACGAGCTCACCCACGATCCGACGTCCGGGCGCCGGGTCCGGCACCGCGTACGGGAAGCCGGGGCCCTCGTGCAGTGCGGCGCCCTCCAGCACGGCTGGCCGGACGTCGGCGCAGCGCCCGGCCAGGTGGACGGCATGATTGCGGCCGCCGCTGCGCAGGGTGCCGTACACGAAGAACGGCAGGGCCTCCTCGGATGCGGACACGGGTTCGACCTCCTCGCTGGGGAGCGTTCACGGTACGTCCCGCGGTCCGATTCCTGATACCGACTGGCGCACCGGGCCGTCCATGCGCTGTCATGTCGGGTGTTCGGCCAGTACCGTCCAAGGGGGACACACATGACACCGCCCGCTTCACCCTCCCAACCGGCCGCGACCCCCGGCTCAGCCCCCGACACCCCCGCCACCACCAAGGCCGGAGCCGAAGCCAGGACCGAAGCCAGGACCGAGGCCGGGGCCAAGGCCGGGGCGAGCCCCGTCCCCCGCCTCGGCGGCGCGGTCTGGCTGGCCCTCCTCGTGGTCTACATCGTCTGGGGATCGACCTACCTGGCGATCCGGGTCGCGGTCGAGACGATGCCCTCCTTCCTCTCCGCCAGCGCCCGCTTCCTCACCGCCGGCCTGCTGCTGGCCGGCTACCTCCTGGTGCGCCAGGGCCCGGCCGGCCTGAAGGTGACCCGGCGCCAGCTGGCTTCCTCCGCCCTGGTCGGGCTGCTGCTGCTGACCGGCGGCAACGGACTGGTGGTCCTGGGCGAGACCTCCGTCCCCTCCGGCCTGGCGGCCCTGCTGGTGGCCGCGGTCCCGCTGTGGATGGTGGTGCTGACGGCGTTCGGCGGCGATCGCCCGAAGCCCGCCGAGCTGGCCGGGGTGCTGCTCGGACTGGTCGGCCTCGGCGTCCTGTCGGCCCCCGCGATCGGCGGGTCGATCGAGCCGGGCGGCGTGATCCTGATCATCGGCGCCACCCTGCTCTGGGCGACCGGCTCCTTCGTGAGCAAGAAGATCCCGATGCCCGGCAACGTGCTCGCCGCGAGCGCCTACCAGATGCTGGCCGGCGGCCTCGGCGACCTGCTGGTCGGAGTGGGCCGCGGCGAGCAGCACGGAGTGGACCTCGGGGCGGTCTCCGGCCGGTCCTGGCTGGCCCTCGCCTACCTGGTGGTGTTCGGCTCGCTGCTCGCCTTCACCGCGTACGCCTGGCTGCTGCGCTCCGCCCCGCTGACCCTGGTGGCCACGTACGCGTACGTGAACCCGGTGGTCGCGGTGCTGCTGGGCTGGCTGATCCTGGCCGAGCCGCTGACCGGCCCGACCCTCGCGGGCGGCGCGATCGTGGTGGCGGGCGTCTGCCTGGTGGTGAGCGTCAGCCGGCGTCCGGGCCGCTCATCGAGCGCCGGGAGCCGAGCCCGTCCGGCGGAAACGGCGGAAACGACCGACACGGCCGATCGGGTGAAGGGGCCGTCCGCCCGTAGCTGAGCACGACGTCCGCACGCCCGAAGACGTCCTCGGTGGTCCGCCCCCGCGTTTCCGGCGCGGGGGGGGGGGCCCCCGGGGGCGGACGGCGCA
>NZ_JBHJSJ010000004.1:0-39432 GCF_042268845.1 Kitasatospora sp. NPDC056273
CATCGGTAAGCCGTGTGCGGGAAAACCGCATGCACGGATTGAAAGGGGACGGAGGAACCGGGCTCGCAGGAGCACCGCGCCTCCAACTACCAATGCCTGCGATGGAACCCTGTGGTCCCCTCGGTCCTGGCGGCCCCGGCGCCCGGCCGCCGCACCGCGTCGTCGTCCTCGCCCTCGACGGCGTCTACCCCTTCGAGCTGGGCATCCCCAACCGGGTCTTCCCCGGGGTGCCGGGCGCGTACGAGGTGGTGACGTGCGCGGCGACGGAGGACCGGACGGTCGCGACCAGCGCCGACTTCACCATCACCGTCGGGCACGGGCCCGAGGCCCTGGAGAGCGCCGACACCGTCGTCATCCCGCCGTACGCCCTGCAGCGCGCCACCGCCGACCTGCCGGAGCCCGAGCGCGCGGCCCTCGCCCGGATCCGCCCCGGCACCCGCATCGTCTCCATCTGCACCGGCGCGTTCGCGCTGGCCGCCGCCGGCCTCCTCGACGGACGCCCCGCCACCACCCACTGGGCCCTGGCACCGGCCTTCCGCCGGATGTACCCCCGGGTCGCCCTGGACGCCGACGTGCTCTTCGTCGACGACGGCGACATCCTCACCTCGGCGGGCGCCGCCTCCGGCCTCGACGTCTGCCTCCACCTGGTGCGCTCCGACCACGGCAGCGCCGTCGCCAACCAGGTCGCCCGCCAGTGCGTGGTCCCGCCCTGGCGCGAGGGCGGCCAGGCCCAGTACATCGAACAACCGGTGCCCCCGGAAGGCACCAACGGCACCGCCGCCACCCAGGCCTGGGCCCTCCAACACCTCGACCGCCCGCTCGCCCTCCGCGAGCTGGCCGCCCACGCCCGGATGAGCCCGCGCACCTTCGCCCGCCGCTTCCAGGACGAGACCGGCACCAGCCCGGGCCGCTGGCTGATCCAGCAACGCCTCCACCGCGCCCGCCACCTGCTGGAGACCAGCGACCTCCCCGTCGACCGCATCGCCACCGAGATCGGCTTCGCCACCGGCGCCTCCCTCCGCCAGCACCTCCACGCCGCGATCGGCGTCTCCCCTCAGACCTACCGCACCACCTTCCGCGGCCACCCCGGCCCCCCAACCCCACCCTGACCACCGCCCGACGTAGGAAGTCGGCAGGCCCGACTTCCCACGTCGAATCGTTCAAGTCCCGAGTCCCGCGGAACGGTCGTCCCTGGAGTTCATCGTGAAGAGCCCGCAGTCCTCCAACGGGATCAGCCCGTAGTACGGAGAGGCACCACTGCCGCCCAAGTCGGTGAGGAAGTCCCGATAGGCCTCCGGGAGTTCCACGCCGTGCTCGGCCTGAAAGGCGTCCATCCGACCATCGGTGAGGCGTGGGCCGAGACGAAATCCGTGCCGTTCCTTCCCGAAGGAGTAGTTCCGATCGGGCACGTAGGGGATACGTGCCAACTTGCGTCGCAGCCGCGGGATGCGGGAGTCCATGCGCGTTCTTCTCTCGTGTCGCCCCGCAATCTACCGCCCACACCAGAACTCATCCCACGAGCAGGACTCGCTTCCGCACTACCCGGACTCCCGGGCCGCCGTTCAACTCCGCCGCCGTGGCCGGGACGGCGACGCCCCTGGCCCCGGCCGACTCAACTCTCCTCCCAACCCGGCCACCGCGAGCACAGGAAGTCGGCGGGATCGACTTCCCACGTCGAGCGGTTGGGGCTCAGGACTCCTCGCCTCGAAACCAGCCTCGCCGGCGCCAACGACAAGCTCGTCCAGACGGACGCCGTCACAGCCCGCACGGCTTCGGCGGTTGATCTCGGGATGCCCACCTTCAACCAGATCGCGGGATACGCCACCCGCCACCCGACACTGTTCTCCACTTCATGAGCGACAGATCAAGCACCCCAAGGCTCGCACCAGGCGTCGATCGCTTCTCTGGAACTGTCCGCCCATGCGGTCGCCGTCCCGCGAGTATGCGGAAGCGCATCGACCCAGCGTTCCCAGAGGCCGTCCGGAGCAAGGAATCGCTCGGCGTGACGTGTGCCCAGCTGGGAATCCAGCCTCATGAGAGCTCCAAGGGCGGATCCCTGGTCGTACCGGCATTCCAATCGTGGAAGATAATGATCCAAATAGGACACAAGGATCTCGGCGTCATCCTGGCTGCCGAATCGGGCAAGCGCAAAGCAGTAGCCCTGGCCTGCATAGGTGAGTTCACTGGCCAGCAAGAGGCGTCCGATGCGGTCACGCCACTCAACCCGTCTGGCCACACCGACCAGCCACGCAGCGGTCAGCCGGGCACGCCATTCATACCCGAAAAGTGCCCTGATCTCCTGGGTGCTCGCCTGGAGCGAGTCAGCTTGCAGTGAGCCCATGAAGGCGTCCCGCGCTTCCTCCCCAAGGTGGAGGAAACCACCTCCCAGCAGTTCGAGGTATCGCCTTTCACCAGCGACATACCGGGCTACGACATGCCCCTGGCCAACTTCCTGAGGATGCTGCACGCTCATGGCCGCATCATGACCTGCCGAGGAGGCAACCCCACAAGCGGGGTCTTGCGAGACCCGGTCCGTGCCTGACCCAGGTGATCGACCTCTCGCTCATCCAACGGCGGGGCAGGGCGACGAACCCCTTGGCGGTCTTCGGCCGGCTGCCCGTCCGGCTACGGCCGATGGCGTGGCTCGTCATCGATGTGCAGGGGGCCGGTCACTCCGGGGCCGGGGTGCGGGGTCGGGCGCGGTGGGTGCGCCAGGCGGTGAGGGCTTCGGTGTGGGTGCCGGCCGGGTGGGAGATGTGCCAGGCGCGGAGGAAGCGGTTGAGTTCGAACTGTGGGCCGATGTCCTGGGGTTGGGCGGCGGACTGGCGGGTGGTGTGCCAGTGGGTGGTGGCGTCGGCCAGGGTGCGCCCGGCGGATTCGGCGATGAAGGTGCGCATGTGGGCGTCGAAGTGGAAGGCTGGGCCGATCTCGCGGCGGAAGTACTCGCGCAGGACTTGGCTGCACCGCTGGCCCTCGGGGATGACGGTGGATCCGTCGACCGGGGCGGCGAGTTGGCGGCCGGCCTTGCGTGCGCGGGGTGGGGCGGTGGGTGGGGCGGCGCCGTCGAGTGCGGCTCGTAGCCGCTCCGTCAGTGCTGCCTTTCCGCCGCCGCGCGGCACGCCGAGTTCTCGGGCGAGCGTGGTCAGTTCGGCCAGTGTCCAGTACCAGCGGGCCAGTTCGTCCCCGCTCAATGCCGTGGTCGGTTCCGGTCGAGTATCAGCGCCTGTATGCGAACTCATGTCCCTATGGTAAGGGGGGATAATCGTCCGGTGATTCACGGAGAACCCCTGGGTGCGGTGGGAGCCGCGATGTGGAAAGCCCCGAACCCGCCCTCGCCGCTTCGGATCTGCACATGGTGATGTGCTGTGTGATGTGCACTGTTACCTGTACGCGGTGCTGAGCTGCGCTGTTGGTGGGGAGTTGAACCCCGCGTTGCTCTTCACGCGCCAGGAGTGGGCCGGAGTACCGCCGGCTCTCGGTGTGTGCACGCCTCCGAAGCTGCTACCTGCTCCACATCGCGTCCCGTCATTCTGCCGGACTGGTCAGTCCAGCAGGTCGACTTCCCAGTTGGTCCGCTGGATCCGCACGTCGACCTCGCGGATGTCCCGGGCGAGTGCGTCCGCCTGGGCGCGCAGGTCCGCGACCGGGAGTGCGGAGAGCATCATCAGCTCGGACCGGAGCTGCCGGCCGTATCCCCGTTCGCCGGTACCCGCCGCCGCGTCGGCCGCTGCGGTGACCACGGAGTGGCGCAGCCGCAGGACGTCCCGGCGCGCGAGGGCGTCGGTGAGCGTGCCGTCCGGTCCCATCTCCACGGTGGCGTTGGTTCGGTTGATCCGCCGGATCAACGCTTCGAGGGCGTCCAGCACTTCACCGACTTCGGCCAGCAACTGGGCCGCGTCCTCGGCGGGGGTCTCCCCCTCCTGGTGCCGCGCGCTGCTGACGACGCGCGCCCGCAGCTGTTCTATTCGGCGCGTCGCCTCCGCGCGTTCTGCCAGTGCCTCGGCAAGTTTCACCGCCTGCACCTCCTTTCCGTGAGTTCGCACGAGTATAGGAGTGCGTGCCGGGGTATCCGCACCTGGTTTTTGACCGTTTGAAAGCCGTCGGGAATTCCTTCAATCCTGATGTCCGGCGGGTCCGGGTTCTACCGGGTCGATCTCGGAGCATGGGATGATGTCATCCATGACGTGCATTCGAAGGGGCCATGCCGCGTAGAACACCGGCTTCACTTCGGCCGCGCGCACGCGGCTGGGGGAGTCCCTGGGTGCGGTATCGCGATGTCCCGGGTCTTTCGGGGGCGGCCAACGCCGCCGTCCGTGTGCTTGAGCGGGAGCGGTTGGCTCCGGGCATGGTGTCAGTGGCGCTGAGCGTGTGGTCCGTGCGTGTCCATGGCACCGAGCGCCGGTGGAGGCGGTGGGAGGCCGAGTTCACCTGTCCGTGCTGTGGGTCGGGCTGGGCCCGGGACACGTTGCAGGAGGCTCTGTTCATGCTTCCGCCAGGGGCTGCGGGCGAACTCCGGGTTCAGCTGGATCGCCTGGACGCGGTGCTGCTCAGGCGGACGCATCATGAGCCGACGGCGGACGCCGGGTTGGCGTGGTGGCATCGCAGGTGCTGATGGGCCCGGGGCCTGGACCGTGGCGTCCGGGCAGGCTCTCACGGGACGTTCCTGCGAGGTCGGGCGGGGGCGGTTGCGGCCGGTCCGCCCGCAGGAGCCGGCCCTTGCCGCCGGCGAACCCGATGCCCTGGAAGGAGGCGCCGAACTCCGCCTGCTCGAAGCCGAGTTCCCGGTGCAGGTCGAGCGAGGCGCGGTTCCTGGCGGAGATGAAGCACCAGACCGTCGAGTCCCGTTCCCAGGCCCATTCCATCCGGCGCCGGGTCAGCAGCCTCGCCAGGCCCCGGCGCCGCCAGGCGGCATCCACTGTGACGCCGGTCAGGTAGTGGCCGGCCGGGGCGCCGTCCGCCGGGTGCGCGGGCAGGTAGGCCGCACTCGCGTACCCGACGGCTTCACCGGAGGCCTTCGCGGTGACGACCAGGCTGCGCTCGCCATGGAGTGCCCGGTGGATGCGGTCCGCCCATTCGTCCGCCGAGCCGCCGCGCGCCCGGGCCTGCAGCTCGGCCAGCACGGGTACGTCGTCCCCGGTGGCCTCCGCCACCACGGCGGCCACCGGTGCGTGCCGTTCGGCCGGGTCGGGGGCGTAGGCGGCGAACCGCGGATCCGTCCCTGCCATGTCGTCCCTCCCGCCGGGCCGGTGCTGTCCTGGCCCGCCACGCTAGGGCGGCCGACGCGGCCCCCGCTACCCGGCCGACGGCTCGGGCGATGACTTGGGCGAAGGTCAGGTCGACGGGGTCGGGCCCGGCCTGAACGCGTCGGCGTGGTCGGCGACCCACCGGGAGAACGGCCTCGGCGGTACTCCGAGGATGTCGGACACCGCGGAGGTGAGGTACGCGGGCCTTCCGATCGTCGCGCCCCAGGCGTTGAGCAGCATGTCGACGGCCGGGCGCGGTGCCTTTCCGTCCATCGCGCCGCGGAACTCGTCCGGCGACAGCTCCTCGAACCTGGTCGGGCGTCCGAGGACGTTCCCGATGATCTCCACCTGCGCCGCCTGGCTCAGGGACTCGGGGCCGGTGAGGACGTAGTCGCCGCCGGCGTGTCCGTCCTCGTAGAGGGTGCGGGCCGCGACGGCCGCGATGTCACGGTCGTCGACGGGGGCGGTCTCGGCGGCGCCGTACGGCCAGCGGACCACCTCGCCGGCGCGGATGGCGGGTGCCCACCAGGCCAGGGAGTTCGATGCGAACATCCCCGGCCGGATGATCGTCGATTCGAGGCCGGTGGCCGCGATGAGTCGCTCGATCTCGGCGTGGAGCACCGCCATGGGGTTCGGCTGCCGGAAGAAGGGGTGGGGTGTCTGGTGCGGTGAGGAGAGGAGGACGACGCGCTGCGCGTGGGCGGCCAGGCGCTCGACGACTGCCGCGGCGGTCGGCGGCGGTGCGGTCCAGAGGAGGAAGACGGCGCCGACGCCCCGCAGTGCCCCGTCGAGGGAGGCGGGCACGGTGAGATCGCCGGTGACGACGTCGACGCCGGGCGGCAGCGTCGCCGCCGCTTCGGGGCGACGGGTGAGGGCGCGGACCGGTACGCCCGCGGTGAGGAGTTCGTCGACGACTCCGCGCCCGATCCGGCCGGTGGCCCCGGTGACGAGCACCGGCGGCATGGGGGTTCGTGCGGTGTCTCGTGCGGCGTTTCGTGTGCTGTTCGGCTTGGTCACTCCTCCAGGAAATCGTTACTCGGTTAAAAACGCAACCTGGTCATTAATGTTATGCTGTTCAGGTGATCGAGCCGACGGGGCTGCGCGCCCGCAAGAAGGCGCGGACCCGTGACGCCATCGCCGAAGCGGCGGTCTCACTGTTCCTGGCGCACGGATTCGACCAGGTCTCGGTCAGCGACATCGCCGCCGTGGCCGAGGTCTCCAAGCCGACCCTCTTCCGGTACTTCCCCACCAAGGAGGACCTGGTCCTTCAGCGGTTCGCGGACCACCAGGGCGAGGCCGCGCGCGTCGTGCGCGACCGCCCGTCCGACGTCTCGCCGATGGCGGCACTGCACGCGCACTTCCTGGACGGCCTCGATCGGTTCGAACCCGTCACCGGCCTCAACGACCATCCAGCGGTGGTGGATTTCCACCGTCTGGTGTTCACCACGCCGAGCCTGGCGGGGCGGCTCCTGCAGTACATGCTCGCGGACGAGCAGGCGCTGGCCGAGGCCCTCGACCCGGGCCCGGACGTCCAGGCGCGGTTGAGGGCGGCCCAGGTGATCGCGGTCCAACGGGTGCTCGCCCGCGCCAACTGGCAGAAGATCGCCGACGGGCGGAGTGCCCGCGACGTGCGGCCCGAGGCCGTCGCCGACGCCGACCAGGCCTTCGCCCGCCTGCGGTAGCGGGTCCGGATGCGGCCTTCGTACAAGTTCCCTTGGTGCCCGGTTCCGTAGGTGCCCGCTGCCCCCTGCCCGGTGACGCTGGCGGAGAGCCCCTCGGCGATCCAGAATGATCGGATGATCAGGCTTGAGACTCCCCGTTTGGTCCTGCGTCGCTGGCGCGAGGAGGACGTCGCGCCCATGGCCGCCGTCAACGCCGACCCCGAGGTCATGCGGTGGATCCGTGACGGCAGCGTCCGTGACGAGCAGCAGACCCGCGACGGGATCCGGGCGTGGGAGGGGGAGTGGGAGGCGCGGGGCTTCGGCCTGTTCGCCGTGGAGATCCGCTCCACCGGCGAACTGGCCGGGTTCACCGGCCTTTCGGTGCCCTCCTACCTGCCGGAGGTACTGCCGGCGGTCGAGGTCGGCTGGCGGCTGGGACAAGCCCACTGGGGGCGGGGCCTGGCCACCGAAGCGGCCGCGGCCGCCGTACGGTTCGGCTTCGAGGAGCGGGGGCTGGAGCGGATCGTCAGCATCGCCCAGGTGGGCAACGACGCCTCCGAGCGGATCATGACCAAGCTGGGGATGCGGCTGGACCGCGAGACCGTCAATCCCACCGGCGGCCGGCGAGTCCGGGTCTTCGCGTTGTCGGCGGACCAGTACGTCCCAACTGCCCTTTGACGGCGGGCCCGCACGGCGGCTTTCCGCACGGCTGCTTTCCGGGTGAACGTCCACGGCGGCCGCGCGTGCCGAGGACGTGGCGTGGGGAGCGGGCGGGCGACGATGCGGGCGTCGTGCGCCGCTCCGGCGGCGCGACCGTACGCAGGGAGAGGTGCCCATGTCCATCGAAGAGAACAAGAGGCTGGTCCGCCGGTTCTACCAGGAGGTGGACGCCGGCAACCTGGATGCCATGGACGACCTCGTCGCCGAGGACTACCAGGACCACTCGCCGCCGCCGTTCCCGGGGCTCGCCGCCGGCCGGGAGGGCTTGAAGCAGGCGTTCCGCCTGTTCTGGGAGGCCACGCCCGGAGTCCACGAGATCGAGGACCAGATCGCGGAGGGCGACAAGGTCGTGACCCGGCTGACGGGCCGTGGGATGTGCGTGGGGGACCTCCCGGGCATCCCGGCGACCGGCCGGCCGATCACGATGACGGCGACGGTGATCCACCGCATCGAGAACGGGAAGCTCGCCGAGAAGTGGTCGGACAAGGACGTCCTCGGCTTCCTCCAGCAACTGGACGTGATCCCGCCGCTCGGCGGGTCCCCGGAGTAGCCCGCTGCGCCCTCGGAACGGTTCAGATGGTGTTCCTGGTGACGAAGTCGGCGGCGGCGTCCACCATCTGTCGGCGGCTCGCGCAGACGCGCACACACGAGGGTGGCCTTCGCGGACGGGACGCCGCCCGCGAAGACCACCCTCGGCAGTGCGCGCCGTGCTGGTGATGACCCGACACGTCGGCCGGTCGGTACGACGGGCTCAGCGGAAGTCGTCGGCGTGGTCGACGGCCCACTGGGCGTAGGCGTGTGCCGGGGCGCCGGTGATCTTTTCGGCGATGACGGAGGTCACGGCCGCGACACCGTCGGCGGCGGCCCACTGGCCGACGATCGCCTCGGCCACGACCGGGTGCATGGTCCTGGCGACGTCCGCGCGGGCCTGCTCGTGGGAGACGTGCTCGACCCGGATGGGACGGCCGATGGCCTCGCCGATGTGCTCGACCTGGCGTCGCAGGGTCAGGGACTCGGCCCCGTGGACGGTGTAGGCCTGGTGCGAGTGGCCCGGTTCGGTGAGGGCGGTCACCGCCAGCGCCGCGATGTCCTTCTCGTGCACCGGCGCCGACTGCGCGAGCGGATAGGGGAGGCGGACGACGTTGCCGGTGCGGATCGATTCGGCCCACCAGGTACGGGTGTTGGTCGCGAACGTCCCCGGCCGGAGGAACGTCCAGTCCAGGCCGGACCGTTGGACGGCCTGCTCGATCGTGCGGTTCAGGCGGGCGACCGGGTGGTCGGCGGCGGGGTCCAGGACGACCGCCACCGACGAGAGCAGGACCACCTGCCGGATCCCGGCCGCCGCGGCCGCCGCGGTGACCTTCTCGATGTCGTAGGGCTTCTGGGGGTCGAGCATTCCGTACAGGAACAGCTTGTCGGCACCGTCGAGCGCCGCGGGCAGCGTCTCGGGACGGTCCAGGTCGGCGACGACCGCTTCGTACCCGGGCGTCGGGCCCGTGGCCGGGGTCCTGCTGACCGCTCTGACCTGCTCGCCGGCGGCCAGCAGGCCGTCGGCGACATGACGACCGACGTTGCCGCGGGCGCCGAAGACGACTGCCACCATGATGGAACCTCCTGCTTGGTGTGGACCTTCTGCTTGGTGTGGACCTTGCTGTGGACGTGAAGTGCCGTACGGGAGCGGGCGGTTGCGAGCTGCGCCGCTGCGGGTCCGCCCCCGATCGCGGATCGCCGATCGCCGGTCAGGGCCGGATGTTCTCCAGGTCCGCCAACAGGCCGGGCTGCCGCGGCTCCCAGCCGAGCGCCTGGCGGGTGCGGGCGCTGGACGCGGGCTGGTCGGCCCGGAAGATCGGGCCGAGCGGGCCGTAGGTCTCCTCCGGCACCGACTGGACCGGCAGGCCCAGTCGTCGGCCGATGACGGCCGCGATGTCCCGCACCTCGTCCCCCTCGTCGGCCACGGCGTGCCAGGCGGTACCGGGCTCCGCCCGCTCCAGGGCGATCCGGAAGAGGGCGGCCGCGTCGAGCGCGTGGACGGCGGGCCAGCGCTGGGTGCCGTCGCCGGGGTAGCCGGAGACGCCGCTGCGGCGCGCGATGTCGGTCAGCAGGCCGGCGAACCCGCCCGCGCCCTCGTTGTGGACCGTGCGCGGCAGACGGACGGAGGTGCTCCGGACTCCGCGCGAGGCCAGGCCGAGGATCGCCGTGACCGTGCGACCGCGGCCGCCGACCGGCCCGTCGGTCGGCACCGGGTCGGCCTCGGTGGAGGCGCGGCCCGGCACGTGGGGCGTACCCGAGACGGTGACCAGGGGGCGGTCGCTGCCGAGGAGCTCCTCGCCGAGGGTGGTGAGGGCGGCGGTCTCCTCGGCGACGTTCCGGGCGAGGGCCTCGGGGCTGCTGAAGTCGTTGCCGAAGGCCAGGTGGATCACCCCGTCGGCCTGGGCGGCGCCGGAGCGCAGCACGTCCAGGTCGGCGAGGCCTCCCCGCAGCGGCTCGGCGCCGGCCGCCTCGGCGGCCCGGGCGGAGGCGTCGGAGCGGGCGAGCGCGAGGACGGTGTGGCCGTTGCCGAGGAGTTCGGCGACGACGGCGGAGCCGATCAGACCGGTGCCGCCGGTGACGAAGACGCGCATGGGAATCCTCCCGGAAGTGATGGGACTCTTGTCCCATCACCGTAGCAGGATGATGGGACAAGAGTCCCATCACATATGCTGAACCCATGAGTCGATGGGAACCAGGTGCGCGTGAACGCCTCGTCGTGGCCGCGGTCGACCTGTTCACGGAGCAGGGGTACGACGCCACGACGGTCGCGCAGATCGCCGAGCGCGCTGGGGTCACCAAGAGCACCTTCTTCCGGCACTTCCCCGACAAGCGCGAGCTGCTGGTCGCCGGGCAGGAGACGCTGAGCCGGCTGCTGACCGAGGGCATCGCCGAAGCGCCCGGTGACGCCAGCCCGCTGGAGGCCGTCGCCGCCGGTCTCGAGCGCGCCTCGACCGCGATGGGCCCGGCCACCCGCGAACTCGCCCCCCGTCTGAAGGCGGCCATCGCCGCCAGTGCCGAGCTTCAGGAGCGTGACACCCTCAAGACCGTCAGCCTCGCGGCCGCGATGACCGCCGCGCTGGTCGCCCGCGGCGTACCCGATCCGATCGCGGCCCTCGCGGGTGAGCTGGGCGTCCTCGCCTTCAAGCGGGGGTACGCCGAATGGGCCGAGGGCGACGGTGGCGCAGAGCAGGAGCTCGCCGGGTACGTCCTGGCGGCCCTGGACGAACTGCGCGCGGCGAGCGCATCGCTGGGCTGACCGGAAGGTCATCGTCCAGCGCCGGCGCGGCGGACGAGAAGCAGGCCTGACAGCTGCGGATTCGCGGTCGGGACGCCCGCGAAGCTCACCCCCCAGGGCCTCACGCCATGCGGTTGATCAACGATCCGACGCCTCCTCAGGCCGCGATGTCCTGGCCGATCGCCCGCAGGACGTCGGCGAGCCACACCAGGTGGTACCCCACCGCGCGATCCGGCTCGGCGAGGAGGTCGGTCAGGTGCTGCCAGGACTCGGAGAGCTGACCGATCGTGAGCTCGTCCGGGGCTCGGTAGACGTCGTAGAGGCCGTCCGGGGGGACGGACCAGAAGTAGTCCTTGTCCAGGGCGACGGTGTCGCCGGTTGTGGCGGCCTCGATGTGGCGCAGTACCAGGTCGAACGATCGGCGCAGGTCGGCAAGGGGGATGGACAGGGGTTCATCGGCCATGGAGATCAGTATCGGGCCTGTGCGACGGAGCTCGCTCCGACTTTTCCGGCCGCCCGGCTCGGATCACCAAGCGGCTGCACAGGAAGTCGGCGGGGTCGACTTCGTGTGCGCGGGGGTGGTTGGGAGCTTGGGCTGAGCACGTCGGCCGCCCGCACGGTGTGCTCGGCGCTGTGAAAGGCTGGGGCATGTCCTCTCACCTGCGGTTCTTCTTCGAGTACGGCGTCGACACCCCGTTGTGGCCGGGCCCTCACAGCGCTCCCGACCTCGACAGCCCCTACGAATACCCCTGTGTCCTGGAGAAGCTGCCCATCACCCCGGCCACCCGGAACGAACTCACCAGACTCGCCGACCTGTACCAGTCCTCCCTCGACTGGGACCACCCGGCCGGCCCCTCGCCCTGGACCCGGGACCAGCAGGAATCGTTCCGAAGCGAGGCCGACGTGGCGCTGGAGGCGCTGCGCCGCGAGCTGGGCGACGACTGGACGGTCGAGGACCGCAGGCACTGAACCCGCGCTCGCGGGCCGGGCCGTAGCCGGTGGCGAACTGCGCCGGACCGGCGGGTATCTCGGTGGCGACAGCTCGTCCGCACTGCCAGAGTGCCCTGATGCTGAAGGAATCCGATGTACTCGAAGTGCTGGACCTGCTCAAGAGCGCAGGGGCCGCAGCCTGGGTGGACGGCGGCTGGGGTGTGGACGCCCTGATCGGGGAGACGACCCGAATCCATGCGGACCTCGACCTGGTCGTCCTGTTGGACCAACTGGACGTGGTGCGAGACGCGCTGGCCGAGGCCGGGTTCACGGAGGTCCTGCGGGACTGGCTGCCCGCCGCGCTTGCCGTCGCGGACGGTGCCGGCCGGGAGATCGACCTGCACCCCGTCCTCGGCTCCTCCCGCGAGGGCGGGGTGCAGCTTCTCCCGGGCGGTGAACGGTTCCACTACCCGCCGCCGGTGACCGGGACCATCGGCGGGCGCCGGGTCCCGTGTGTCGACGCGGCGACGCAGGTGCGGTGTCACCTCGGCTATGAAGCCACGGACAAGGACCGACAGGACATGGCACGGCTGCACGCCGGCACAGGAGTCGAGCTTCCCCTGGACTACATGCCTGCGCCCTGAAGGCCGTTGCTCCGATCTTGAGGGCTGCCGCTCGGACGGGAGTCTCGATCGGGTGGCTCCGGCGGACCTGGGCCGGTGGTCGGAAGGGCAAGGGGTGGAGTTGAGCGGCTGAGTCGGGGCTGCGCAGGAAGTCGGCGGGGTCGACTTCCTGCGCGCGGCGGGTGGTTGGGGGCCTGGCCGTGGCGGCAGGGGGTCGGCCGGGGCTGGCCGTGTCCGCGGATTCAGTGCGGTAGGTGCTTCGACCAGTCTCCTCCGGGGCGGTAGGCGCGGCCGTCGCCGAGCTGCCTCGTCCCGCCGGGAACGACGTCGTCGTGGTACGGGTACTGTTCCGTCACCGCCGCGAGCAGGAACTCCAGGAAGCCGCCCTCGAAGAGGTCCCACTCCCGCATCGAGTCGAACTTGGCGGCCACCGGCCAGCGGTCCGGGTCCGGGCCCCGCATCAACCAGAAGAACTGGTCGGAGTTGTAGTTGTTCGCCCATTTCAGCAGCCCGCCTTCGGCCGGGAACAGCGGGTACGGGCACTCGTCGTAGTCCCCGTCCTCGTAGGCTTGGGCCAGCATGGCGCAGTATCCGTAGGGGTCCGTCGTGTAGAACAGGAATCCCTCGAAGCCGAGCGGCTGCCAGGCCTTGGGACTGGGCGCCGCCGACGGTGCGTAGATGTGCAGTTCGTCGCTGATGCTGACCATCCCGTAGCGGTCGACGAACGCCCGGTAGTCCGCAGGCAGTTGGAAACCGAGTACCTCGGGCCCGAGCTCCCAAGGGACCGGGACCACTCCGCCCGCGGGCGGTGGCCCGATGACCGCGCCGAGCCGGCCCAGTGTCTCCTCGATGTCCACGTCCACTCCCGTCAGCCGTTCGTTCCGGCCGGAGGCTATCCGCTGCCGGTGACACCGGAGGCGGGCGGCCCCACTTCCCTGCCCGGCCGACCAGCGGGCCGTCAAGGCGAGCCGCCGGTCCGTGGGGTTCGTCTCGGGGGCGAGGTCCTGGAGTGGCCGACCGGGCGGTCCGGCGCGAACCGGCGCGAACCAGGGAGGACCGGCGCGAACCGGAGCGGTCCGGCGCGGCCCGGCCCGGCGCGGGCATCGGGGCCGGGCACCGGACGGTTGCGGTTCGGGGTCCGAACCGTGGCACACCCTCGCTATGCTCGGCACTCGATCTGACGTTCCGTCACCATCCGACCGCGTAAGGGTTTCGCATGGACTCGAGTTCCGCACCGAACAGGCTCGTCGGCGGACGGTTCAGGCTGGTGAGAGCTCTGGCGGCCGGGGGCATGGGCCAGGTCTGGGAGGCCAGGGACGAACTGCTGGATGCCGAGGTCGCGGTGAAGGAGGTCCGTTGGGAGGAGGACCTCTCCGAGGACGAGCACGAGCAGGCCATCGCCCGGGCCATGGCGGAGGCCCGCCACGCGGCCGCGCTCCGCGACCACCCCAACATCGTGACGGTGCACGACGTGGTGGTGGAGGACGGCGGCCCGTGGATGGTGATGCGGCTGGTCCGCGGCCGTTCGCTGGCACAGGTGCTCCGGGCCGACGGGCCGTTGGAGCCGGAGCGGGCCGCCGAGGTGGCCGTCGGGGTGCTGCGGGCGCTGGCCGCCTCGCACCAGGTGGGCATCCTCCACCGCGACGTGAAGCCGTCGAACATCATGCTGGCCGACGACGGCGGGGTGCTGCTGGCCGACTTCGGCCTCGCGAAGACCCACGCGGGCACCGTGCTGACCACCACCGGGGGCCTGGTCGGGACGCTGGACTACATCGCACCGGAGCGGCTGGCCCACGAGCCGGACACCCCGGCCGTCGACCTGTTCAGTCTCGGCGCGACGCTGTACGAGGCCGTCGAGGGGGTGCCGCCGTTCCGGCGGGAGACGACCGCGATGACGCTCGCCGCCATCGCGCTCGCCCTCGTCCCGCCGCCTCAACGGGCTGGCCGGCTGGCTCCGTTGATCACCGCGCTGCTCTCCCGGGACCCGGCCGGACGGCCTGACGCTGTGGCGGGGCTGGCCATGCTCGACGGCCCCGGACCGGCGGTTGGGGACGCCGCTCCGCAGCACGACCCCGGAGCGGCGGAACCGACCGGCGGACCGGCGGGCGCCGCCACGCCCACCGAGCTCGACCTCCCGGCGGCCCCTCCGGTCACCCCTCCGGCGACGCCGACGGCGACATCGACACCGACGGTGACGGCGACATCGACGCCAGCAGCGACGCCGACACCGACGGTGACGGCGACATCGGCATCGGCACCGACACCGACGGCGACACCCACACCCACACCCACACCGACCGCGCCCCGCCCCGGACGGCTGCGGGAGCCCCGGACCCGGATCGCGCTGGCCACCGCGGTCGTCGTCTGCGCGTCGGTCCTGTCCTGGGCCCTGCTCCGGAGCGATGACGACGCCGGCCACGGTGCCGCCGCCACGGCTTCCTCGCCCGCCCGGGACACCGGGGCCCCCTCGGCCTCCTCCGCCCCCTCGCCCTCCGCGACACCCTCGGCCTCCGCGCCCGCCCAGGACGCCGCCGCCACGACGGCCCCGGCGACGCCCGGGAACGCGGCCGGTCCGGCGGTGGCCGACGACCAGCACCTCCGTGTCTTCACGGCGTACAAGGGCCAGCAGCTCCTGGAGAGCTACGTGGACCTCGACCACGAGGCGGCGAAGCTCCGGAACATCCCGTACCCGGGCCAGGTCAGGGTGGTGGACTTCGCACTGAAGTCCGATGACCCCAACATCCCCCAGGTGCTGACCGGCACCCGCCCGGTGGCGCTGCTCGACAAGAACATCGTCCGGGTGTTCTTCGTGAGTTCCGCGAACAAGCACCTGGTGGAGGCCCGGTTGGAGCCGGAGCCCGGGGTCAAGTGGAAGTTCGCGGACCTCGGTGGTCAGGAGGTCCGCAGCACTCCGACCGCGGCGGTACTGGACGGGATGGTCAACGTGTTCACCGTCGGAGTGGACAACCACCTGCGGCGGTCCTACCTGGACGGCTCGGGCTGGGGCAGGCAGGACCTACAGGACGACCTCGGGGTCCTGAGCCAGGAGCAGCAGCCCGCCGAGCCGGTTGCCGCCGGCACCGCGCCGGTGGCGGTGGTGGCGGACAAGGTCCTCAGGGTGTACACGATCACGGAGCGCCAGCAGCTCCAGGAGGCGTCGCTGAAGTCCGGCGAGAAGTGGAACATCTTCCCCATGACCGGCGTGCCGTCGTCCGCCATGACGCCGACCGCGGTGGTGCACGACGGGGTGACGAGCGTCTTCACCGTCAACAGCGGCGACGGCCATCTCTCGGAGGCCCGGCTGACGCCTCCGGGGACGTCGGCGGGCGGCACGCAGGGTGCCGGGTGGGGGCGCCGCGACCTGACCAAGGACTTCCGGGTGCCGGCGCCGCGCTCCGCCCCGGCGGCCCTGGTGCACGGCGGGACCACCAGCCTCTTCCTGGTCGACGGGAACGGCCTGCTGACCGAGACGAAGGCGGCGGGCGACGGGTGGACGCCACAGGCCTCCCTGGCGAACGCCGGTGTTCAGCAGGTGGCCGACGGCTTCGAGCCGGCGGTGGTGGACCACGGCGGCGTCACCCGTGTCTACACGGCCCGCCGGAGCGACGGGGAGCTCCAGGAGACCGCGTTGCGGAACGGCACGTGGAGCACCGAGGTCGTGGAGTGAGCGGGGCGGCCCGGACGGCGCCGGCCGTCCGGGCCGCCGGTCTTCCGCCACGTCCATGGACGCGGCGATCACCCCCGCGACCAGCACGTGCTGTACGGGAGGGGTCGGCAGAGCGGTCCCCGCACCAGTCGGCTGCGTGAGAAGTCGGCGGGTCCGACTTCCCGTGCGGGCGGGGTTGGTTGGGAGCTATCGCAGATCAGGAGGGATCGACGCCCGCGTACTCCAGCGGCGGCGCGATCGCCTGGGCGTCCGCGCCTTCGCCCACCCACAGGCCGATCAGGAAGGCCGCCGTCGCCTCCAGGAGGCCCGCCCGGTCGAGCCCGCCGCCGTTGAGCGGTACGCAGCCGAGGTCGCGAACGAGGTGTCCGACGGCGTCGAGGGCCGGCGCGTCGTCGCCGCAGAGCGGCACCGCGAGGGGGCGTCCGTCGAAGACGGTCGGGGTCCTGCGCCACACGCTCTCGTGGCAGAGGTTGAACGCCTTGACCACGGACGCGCTGGGCGCCGCGGCCGCGACGCGCTCGGCGGCCGACGGCCCGCCGCGGGTCTCCAGGACGAAACCCGGGGCGATCGGGTTGGTGCAGTCGACCAGCGTCCTTCCCCGCGCGGCGTCGGCCAGGTCGGAGACCACGCCGATCGCCGCCGCGTACGGCACGGCCAGCAGCACCGCGTCCAGGCCGTGTTCGACCGCGTCCCGCGGAGTCCCCGCCCGTCCGCCGAGCTGGCCGGCGAGGGCGGCGGCGCGGCCCGTGTCCCGTCCACCCACCAGCACGTCGTGCCCGGCCCCCGCCCACCGGGTGCCCAGCACCCGCGCCATTGCGCCGGTACCGATGATCCCGATCCTCAACATGACCAACCTCCTTGTGACGACCTGCCAGTCGGAACAGGGAGACAGTAGGAAAGTCCTGGGGCACCATCTGGTAAGTGATCCCTGACCACGGCTTCCTCGCCGACTGCCGAGCCCGGCTCGCCTTCGACCTGCTCGCCAACACCTGGAACGCCGTCCTGGTGTGGGCGCTGCGCGACGGGCCCGCGCGGCCCGGCGAACTGCGCGAGCGGATCGGCGGGATCAGCCCCAAAGTCCTCACGGAGACGCTGCGCCGGCTCCAGTCCGACGGGTTGGTGGAACGCCGCGCGTACGCCGGGTCGCCGCCGCGCGTGGAGTACACCCTCACCGGGTTGGGGCGGACACTCCTGGAACCGATCGAGGCGTTCGGCGCCTGGGCCTTCGAACACGGCGAGGACGTGATGGCAGCCCGGGACCGGGCGGAGGCAACCGGGCACGGTCGCTACTGACGCCGATCACGACGGCACAGCCGGAGCGCCAAGCGGCTCCGCCGAAGCCCGCTGCCGATCCGAACCTGCGGTACGAACCCGGCCGCCCCTGGTGAACGGGGTCTGGGGGCGCCTGTCTCGAAGTCGGGTGTGAGCCTGTGGCAAGATCGCGGGATGCTGCGACTCACCGATTTCATCATCGACTGCCCGGACACGATGAAGCTGGCGGCTTTCTACTCCGAGGTGACGGGCCGTCCGATCAAGGAAGGCAGCTCGGCGGACTGGGCCGGCATCCAGTTCGGCGAGATCGAGCTGGCATTCATCCGGGTGGACGACTACCGCGCTCCGCAGTGGCCCGACAGCGAGCACCCCAAGCAGTTCCACCTCGACTTCGAAGTGGACGAGATCGGGCCCGAGCAGCGCCGCGTCCTCGACCTCGGCGCGACGCTGAGGCAGGACTTCATCGGCCCCAACGGCTACGGCTGGCAGGTCTACACCGACCCGATCGGCCACCCCTTCTGCCTGTGCCGCAACAAGGGCGTCATCTGGACCGACCAGGGCCCGATCTGGCCCGAGCGCGGCTGACGCGGCCTTGGTGAAGTCGGCTGCTGATCCTTTGACATGACGACGATCCTGCGGCATCCCCGACCTGGGTTCATGTGGGATTGGTGGGCAGTGGACGCCCACGGTTTCCTCGTGCAGTTCAGTTGCGGGCCCGCACCTGAGCCTCTACTGGTGCATGTAGACCGTGTCGACGCTGCGGCTGCATGGGCCGAGGAGAACCGTCCCGCATGGTTCAGCCACGCCCCCTCATCGCTTCACGCCTTCAGCTGCGACGGCGAGCTACCGGTCTACACCCGCAACAGCGTCCCGGACTCCCCGCTGCGACTGTCCGACGCCCCGGCAGCCGTCGCGGAGGTTGCGGCCCTGGTTGAACTGCACAAAGCAGTGGGAGACGCCTGGACGGTCTACCTCGACGAGGGATGGGTCTAGGCAGCCCGGCTGGAGTCACCTGGCCGACCGGATGACGACGGCGGCGATGGCCCACGTGCCGTCGGCGGCCCACTCCCGCAGCCGGTTGTGGGCGCCCTTCCACGAGCCGAAGCGCTCAGGCAGATCCATCCACGGCACCCGGTGCGGTACTTGAAGGCGATCGCGCCGATCACCTGCCGGTGATCACGCCACTGCCCTCCCCGCCGAGGTGTCGGATCCGGCGGTAACGGCTCGATCCTTGCCCACTGGGTGTCAGTCAATGACGCACACATCAACCAGCGATCGGATGATCCGAAGGAACGGCCTAGGTTCGGGCGGCTCGGGCGCGGCAGTGGGCGAGGGCGTACTTGATGCGGGTCTCGGAGTGGTGGGTGGTGGTGAGGAGTTCGCCGGCCGTGACGAGGGTGGCCCAGTACAGGGCGGGGTCGCCGGTGCGGGGCATGGGGCGGGCGGCGGTGAGGGAGAGGTACGCGGTGGTGAGGTTGCCGGTGGTGAACCAGCGCTGGAGACCGTGCTGGTGGCCGGGGCGGATGCCGCCCATGGCGTCGACGGCGGTGATGAAGAGGTCGACGACGGCGAGTTCGGTGTCGGTGAGGGACTTGGGGATGTCGAAGACTCCGAGGGCTTCGAGGAGTTCGCCGGTGTCGGTCTCGGAGTCGGGGCGGGGGTCGGCGAGCAGGGCGTCGTAGCAGTCGTTGAGGCGGCGGGTGGTCTCGGCGAGGGGGATCGACAGGGCGAGGCAGACGGCGCGGGCGGAGGGCAACGGCTTGCGGGTGCGGCGGGCGAGGAGGGCGTAGGTGTCGGCGGGGGTCCGGCCGCGGGAGAGGGCGTGGCGGGCCAGGGTCGTGAGGTGCATGGGGGTGACGGCTTTCAGGCGGTGGCGAGGGCGGAGACGGGGGCCGGGGCGATGAGCACCCAGACGAACTTGCCGATGTCGTCGGGTCGGGAGGTGCAGCCCCAGCGTTCGGCGAGCTCGTTGACGAGGAACAGGCCGCGCCCGTGCTCGTCGGAGGGGGTGGGGGAGTGGAGGGACGGTCGGCCGCTGCCGGCGTCGTGGACCTCCAGCCGGAGGCGGGAGTTGACGATGTTGAAGCGGATCTCGATGTGGCGGTCGTCGGGGGCGTCGGAGTGCTGGACGGCGTTGGCGAAGAGCTCGCCGAGGAGGAGTTCGGCGGTGTCGGCGTAGCGGTCGCCGGAGGGCAGGCCCGCGAGATAGGCCCGGAGCAAGTACCTCGCCAGGGGCGTGGATTCGATGCAGGAGTCGAGACGCGCGACGAAGGCACGGGGCCGGCGGGACATGAGCATGGGGACACCTCATGGGGGCAGAGGGGGCGTGCGACAGGAGCGCGCACAGTCACGCTGTGCATGCAGATGATTGCGTTCCGGTCTCAATGATCCGGGCTTCGGATGTACGGTGATGGCCGAAATCAGGTACCACGCACCTGCGGTACGTCAGGGGGTCTGACATGGCACACCGGCGACTCGTCAACGAGGTGACGGCCAGTTCGGCGCGGTTGTTCGGCGAAGAGCTGCGCTTCTACCGGGAGGCGACGGGCTACACGCAGGAGCAGTTGGCGAAGCTGCTGCACTCCACCAGGCCGAATATCACACGGTTTGAGTCCGGCAAGAGGCGCATGCCGCCGGACATGGTCATGCAGGCCGACGTACTGCTTGGCGCCGACGGGGCGCTGAAGCGGCTCTGGGATCGGGTGGACTGGAACGCCGAAGTTGAACACCCGGATTGGTTCCAGACTCATGCCGACGCGGAGTCCGAGGCTGTGGCGGCCAGAGTCTTTCAGATCGCGGTGATGAACGGGCTGTTGCAATGCCGCGAGTATGCGGAAGCCGTTTTTGCGGTCAGCGATGCAGCCGGTAAGCCGGAGATGATCAAGCAGCGAACGCAGGCTCGGTTGGCTCGGCAGAAGCGATTCCTGGAGCCGGGCGGGCCGCCCTTGCTGGCGATCCTGGACGAGAGTTGCATTCGAACCGTCTATGGCGGGCCTGGCGTGATGGTGCGTCAGATGGAGCACCTGCTGGCGGTTGCAAAGCTTCCGAACATCGTGATCCAAGTTGTGCCGTTCACGTGTCGACAGGCCAGCGTTGATGTCTCAATGGTGCTGCTGGAGATGCCTGACGGACGAACCTGTGTGTATTCCGAGAGCCTCGATCGCGGGCATTCCAGCGATGTTCCGGAGATCGTTGCGCGGCATCGCTGGAGCTATGATCTGCTCCATGGGGCGGCGCTGCCAGTGGCCGACTCGCTCGCGCTGTTCGCGGATGCGCTGGAAGGGTTCAGGGATGACGAGGAACGAGTTCGACGTGGCCGTCTGGCGCAAGAGCAGCTACAGCGGGGGCAACGGCGGCAACTGCATCGAGGTAGCCCCCGGATTCCCCGGTCTCGTCCCCGTGCGTGACTCCAAGGACCCGCGCGGCCCGGCGCTCGTCTTCCCCTCCGCTGCCTGGGGCTCCTTCATTGCCGCGATTCAGGAGGGTAAGTTCCCTGCATGAGTCTGGTCTGGCGCAAGAGCAGCTACAGCGGGGGCAACGGCGGCGACTGCATCGAGGTAGCCCCCGGATTCCCCGGTCTCGTCCCCGTGCGTGACTCCAAGGACCCGCGCGGCCCGGCGCTCGTTTTCCGGGCTGCCGCTTGGGAAGCCTTCGTGGTGGCTGTCCGTTCGTGCGAGTTCCCGGCGTAGACCTCTTCAGGGAGTTGGCTGTGTTGATCTGGCGTAAGAGCAGCTACAGCGGGGGTGACGGGCGCGAGTGCATCGAGGTGGCCCTTGGCTTTCTCCCCGGTACCGTCCCGGTGCGTGACTCCAAGGACCCGAACGGCCCGGCCCTCCTCTTTCCGTCCGCCGCCTGGGGCTCCTTCATCGCCGCGATCCGTTCCGGTGACTTCCCTGAGTGAACCCGCTGTGGCGCCTCCGGGGGCCGTCGGGGTCAGGGCCCTGCCCGTCGCCATACCGCTTGGACTAGCTCCAACCGCCTTATGGCAAATGGGAGTTAGTGAAAGCTTCCAATGAGGTCGCGGAGGTTGCCATCCCGTGCTGCCTCACATCCGGGCTTTCAGCGCGTCGACCTCGCAGCCCGGCGCGAAGGGGTCGAAGCCGTGCTCGATCAGCCAGCGGAGCGCCAGCAGGCTCCGCAGCGACCACCACGCGTGGATCACGTCGAGGTCGACGTCGACATCGGTGCCGTAGCCGGCGATGACGTCGTCGAGGTGCTCCTCGTGGCCGAGCGTGAAGGTGGCGAGGTCGTACAGGGCGTCACCCCGGCCGGCCTCGGACCAGTCGATGATGCCCGTGACCTCGTCGCCGTCGACGAAGACGTGCGCGATCTGCAGGTCGCCGTGGGTGAACGCCGGGGTCCATGGCCGGAAGGCGGCCTCGGCGACCCGGCGGTTGCGGGTGACCAGGTCGACGGGCAGGATGCCGTTCGTCACCAACACCCCGCACTCCTCGTCGAGTTCAGCCTCCAGCGCGGCGACGCTCCGGCCCGCCCGGCCGGGCCGGGGCGGCAGTGGCGCGTCGTGCAGCTTCCGGATGGCGGCGCCCGCCGCCGCCCACGCGGCCGGTGATCCGGTCGCCGGCCCGCCGAGGCGCCCGAGCGTCGTCCCGGGGACCGCGGCGAGCGCGAGTACGGGCGGCTTGTGCCACAGCACCTCGGGCGTCGGGACCGGCGTGAGGGACATCGCCTCGACCTCGCGGTCGATGCGCGCCTGATCGGCGTCCACCTTCAGGAACACGTCGCCGACGCGCAGGGTCGCGCGCTCGGAATGGGCGACGACGACTTCGACCTCATCCATGGGTGACCAGTATTCCGGGGATCACCGCCGCCGTCGCCGGATTTACCGCGTCTGCTCGGGCAACGTCCGTCCCGGTGCCCGAGTGTGACGAGCCCGTCCGGGGGATGCTCCGGACAGCGTATGCGGGCCGAGTGCTCGATGCCGCTCAGCCTGTCGCGAGCGCGGACACGATCAACGCCAGGAATAGCGCCAGGGTCAGCGCCGGCAGCGCCGCGATGCCCAGGAACACGTGAGCGGCCCGCTTGGCGGCAGGCGTGCCGTGCTCCCTCAGAGCGGCGAAGCAGACCAGCGCCACCGCGACCACCGGCACCGACCAGAACACGACGAACATCCCATCCGGCATCTCCACCCCTTGCCACGCCGTTGCAGGGCGATCGTAGTGCGATCCTGCCGGGGCGGCATTGCGGTCTGGTGCTTGCCCGGAAGTGGGATCCGGTAGGACGTTGTGTGTGGCACGCTGGCAACTCGCCGACGAGCAGTGGACGTTCATCGAGTTCGGGTGCGCATGATACGGCCGGGCCGCCGGTGCACAAGTGCCCGGGTGGAGGGCCGGCCCCGACAAACCGGGACGGCCGGTCGATCTTCGGATCGACCGGCCGGTTCGTTCTCCGTGGACGCCGGTCAGGTGGTGACGACGGTGGCCGCGGCCCCGCCGCGGTCGAGCTCGGCGTCGTAGATGTGCACGACCACGTTCACCGAGGACCTGATCCAGGTGTCACCGGGCGAGGTGACGCCCACCGGAATGCTCACGGTCTCCCCGCCGGTGCAGGGGAGCTGGACCGAGCCGACGCCCGACACGGCGGATTGCGTGGCCTGGACGGTGATCTTGACCCAGTCGAATATCGGGAGGCACCGGTAGGTGACGGAGACGTTCAGCGTCCGCCCGGCATCCGCGACGGTGGCGCCGTTGACGCCTATGGAGAGTCCTCCGGCGCTCGCGGGCGCGGCTGCGAGGACCGTGCTCGCCATGGCAAGGGCGGGGACGGCCAGGAAACGGGCGAACTTGGTACGGGTAGGTGCGCTCATGACAACCTTCTCTCCGGCAGTGGCAACGGACGGGATGGGGTGATCCAGGGGAGCTTCCGAGCCCCCCCATGCTGCGGTTCGCCACTGACCCGGGAGCCAGAAGAGTTGTGGATGTCCGGAATGACACCGCGATGTGGCGTGGAGCCGCCCACAAGTTCAGGATGACTCGATGAACGTCCGTTGCTCGTCGGCGAGTTGATCACGGCATCAGACGGCCTGAGCCTCGATCGGTGCGGCCGACCTGGCGGCCTGCTCGATCTTCGCGAAGTAGGCCGCACGGGCTTGCCCGTCGATCTGCTTCGCGTGTTCGGGGCGCATGCCGGTCCGGCCGTCGAGGCTCTCGCGGAGGATGTCGGCGTGCCCGGCATGGCGGTTGGACTCGCCGAGGACATGGACCATGACGGCGAACAGGTTTGTGCCGGCATGAGGCTCCGGCCACCACGGCACGTGGCCCGGGGCGTCGAGGGGGAGTTCGTTGATCGTCGCGTCCGAGTGTTCCCATGTGCGCTGGTAGAACCCGGTGATCTGATCGCGGGTCTCGTCCTCGGTCGCCCACAGATCGCCGCCGTCGGAGTCCTGCCACCGGGGCAGCGGTTCCGGGGAAGGGCGGTCGAAGACCTCGCCGAAGTACCTGGCCTCGACGGTGGCCACGTGTTTGACCAGGCCGAGGAGGTTGGTCCCGGACGCTGTCAGAGGTCGGCGGGCGTCGTACTCGGACAAGCCGTCGAGTTTCCAGAGCAGTGCCTCGCGGTCCCGCCGCAGTCGCCCGTGCAGGTTGTCCTTCGCGAATTCATCGATCATGCGCCATGAGGCTGCCATGGACTGCTCGTGGCCTCAAGATCCCGTACGCCCGGCAGAGCCGAGGCCTGGCCCTGGCCGCGGCCCTGACCTGCTGCAAGAAGCCCGCGAGACGCGCCACCTGAGACAATGTCCGTACATGCGGGACGGTCGTCGAACAGGCGGTGCGGAACGGCCGAGCTCGTCACCGTCATCGGCAAGCTCTCGGTCGACGACTCGGTCATCAACTACAGCGACACCTTCGTACTGACGCCCGTCGAGCACCATTTCGCCATCACCCAGCACATCTTCCGCACCGTCACCACCTGAGGCAGCCCGCGACGGACGACGAGCCGGCGGGGTCCGGCCCGCCCCGGCTACCCCCCCGCTGACGTACACCGTCGGCGGGAGCGACCTGCTGCCGCCCGTCTGACCCTGAGGGGAGCATCGGGGGCGAGTCGGTCGGCGAGTCGGCGGCGGGTGGGGAAACCGGGCACCGGCGTGGCGATGAGTTTTCCGGCCCCGGAAGGTCTACACCTCGACCGGGACGACCACCTCACCCCCCACCGGGAGCACAGACATGGGCCTCATCCAGATCGAACTGTTCGCGACCCTCGACCTCGTCGGGCAGGCGCCCGGCGGACCTGACGAGGACCCGGAGGGGTTCCCGTACGGCGGCTGGCAGGCACCTCTGTTGAACGAGGTCACCGGCGCGCAGATCCTCGCCGCGTACGAGGGCACGGACGCCCTCCTGCTCGGCCGGCGGACGTACGACCTCTTCGCCTCCTACTGGCCGCAGCAGAAGGAGGGCGAGATCGCCGAACTCTTCAACCGCGTCCCGAAGTACGTGGCCTCCCGGGGCACCCCCGACCTCCCGTGGGCCGGATCCACGCTGCTCGGCCCGGACCTGGCCGGCGCGGTGCGCGAGGTCCGCGACCGGCACCGGAACGTGAAGGTCGTCGGGAGCCTGAACCTGGTGCAGACCCTCCTGCGCGAGAAGCTCTTCGACCGGCTCGACCTCTGGGTGCACCCCATCGTGCTCGGCGTCGGGAAGAAGGTCTTCGACGACGGCGCGGTGCCCACCAACCTCACGCTCCTCGAACCGCCGGTGGCGGGCGCGCAGGGCACCGTGTACCTGCGCTACGGGCTCGCCGACGGCACGCCGAGGACCGGCGACATGAGCCTGCCCGACCGGGGCCTCGGGCACGACGACGACGCCCGGTGACCCGGGATGGCCACCGTCTCCGTCAACGGGACCGCCCTGGGCGTCGAGTCGTTCGGTGACGAGGGCGCGCCGCTCGTCCTGCTCGCGGGCGGGCCGACGATGCTCTCCTGGCCTGACGCGCTCTGCGAACGCCTCGCCGTCGGCGGGCGCCGCGCCGTGCGCTACGACCTGCGCGACAGCGGGGAGTCGACGACGACGGACCCGCGGGCACCCGGCTACACCCTGCGCGACCTCGCCGCCGACGCGGCGGCCCTCGCCCACGCCCTCGGCGGGGCGCCCGCGCACCTCGCCGGGACCGGCGTCAGCGGGATGGTCGCCCAGGTCGCCGCGCTCGACCACCCGGGCGCGTTCTCCGCGCTCACCCTGGTCAACACCCGCGCCGTCGCCCCCGGCCCGCCCGACGACGACCTCCCCGACCACGACCGGGCGACGATGAGCCGCCTGTTCGCCCGCCCGGCGCCCGACTGGACCGACCGCGCGGCGGTCGCGGAGTTCGCCGCCACCGGCGCGGAGATCCTCGGCGACGACCCCGCCGCCGCACGCGCCGTCGCCGTGCGTATCTGGGACCGCACGCCCGGCGCCGCGCCCCCGGTCCAGACGGCCAACCACCTGGGCACCGTGTTCGCCGGGCTGGACTGCACACCCCGCTGGCGCGAGCGCCTGCCGGAGATCGGGGTACCCACCCTCGTCGTCCATGGCCGCCGCAACCGGTTCTTCCCCGTCGGCAACGGCGAGGCGATCGCGCGCGCCGTCCCCGGGGCGCGGCTGCTCGTCCTCGACGGGGGCGCCACCGCGATCCCCGACGCGGCGGTCGGCGCGGTCGCCGAGGCGATGCTCGCGCTCGAGTAGCGGATAGCGGGTAGCGGACGGCGGTTGGTGGACGGTGCACCCGCGGAGCGGCTGCGCCAGGCGCGGGAGGGGACCGGCGGGCCGATCGGCCGAGGCGGGCCGGAGGATCCGTACGGGCGCGCGTGGACGGCGGGTGCCGGAGCGATCATCCCGGGCGGAAGGGCGGGATGACGGCCCGTCGGGGGTGCTAGAACCGTCGACGGCTGTGAACGCCCACCGGCGAACGCCGCCCCCCCCCGTACCGTGCAACTCCTCGACGAGGGAGAAGACATGTCCGTCGCACGAACCGTACGTACCGCACGCACCGCGCTGCTCGCCGCCTTCGCCGCGCTCACCCTGCTGCTCACCGGGGCCGTCACCGCGGCACCGGCCACCGCCGCCACCACGGGGCTCGACGACACCTGGGCCTGCTCCGTCCCCTCCGGCTACGTCTACGAGGGGGTCGTCTTCAGCCGGACGTGTAGCGGCGGCGGCAGCTGGAACTCGCCGCAGTACCACCTGCGCACGCCCGTCGACGGCCTCACCGCCTGCTCGACCGCCCCGGGCTTCACCTACGACGCCGCCGGCTCGTCCACCACGTGCAGCCTGACCCAGGGCGTCCCGTCCACCACCTTCCACCTGCGCGTCCCGGTCAGCGGCATGTGGGCGTGCAGCGTCCCGAGCGGCTTCACCTACAGCGCCACCACGTCGAACCTGGACTGCGCCACCGTACGCAACGTGCCGACCACCAAGTTCCTCCTGGCCCGCTGACCCCAGGCCCGCCGACCGGCTGACCGGCTGACCCGGACCGCCCGTGGTGGCGGTCCGTGCCGCACGTGCAAGAGGTGATCCGGTCGGCGAGGACGTGCTCTCGCCGACCGGATCACCTCAGTGGTCCGTGCTCAGTGGTCCGTGCTCAGGGGGCCGTGCTCAGTGCGGGGGCGGTCAGAAGATGAGCTTCCAGCCGTCGAGGTGGCCGGAGTCGCCGCGGTACGTGTCCTGCATGCGGAGGCGCCAGGTGCCCTTGGCGGGCTGGGCGGAGGCGTCCACCGTGTAGGTCTCGATGACGTTCTCGCCCGAGTCGCTGAAGCTGCCCTTCTTCAGCGAGTACACCGTGCCGTCCGGGCCGACCAGGTCGATGACCAGGTCGCCGCGCCAGGTGTGCTTGATGTCCACGCTCACCTTGAGGTCGCTCGGCGCCTGGCCCTGGAGCCGGTCGACGACGATGTCGGAGAAGACCGCCGGGCCGCCGTCCGGGATCGGCAGGGAGGTGCTGTTCGTGAAGATGCCCGGGGAGACCCGCCAGGTGAACGTCGTCGACGTCCTACCGCGGTGGGAGCTCTGGGCGGTGACGGTGACCGTGTAGGTGCCCGGGAGGGCCGGGACGCCGGTGACGCGGCCGGTGACCGGGTGGAGCGTCAGGCCCAGGGGGAGGCCGGTCGCGTGGTAGGTGACGATGCCGGGGTTGAGGTTCGAGGCCTCGACCCCGAGGTCGGCGGAGGTGCCGATCGCGGTGATCTGGTTGGCGACGGGCTCCAGCAGGAGGCCGTCGACGACGCGCGGGCCGACGTTGATGGCCGCCCAGGCGTTGGCGGTGTTCTGGTACGTCGTGCTGTTCTTCCCGTACAGGTCGGCGGCGGCCTGGAGGGTGGCGGTGCGGGCGGCCGCGTAGTTGGTCGACGAGGTCATGTAGGTGGTGAGCGCCCGGTACCAGATCTTGGCCGCCGCGTCCCGGCCGATGCCGGTCACCGGCAGGCCGTCGGAGGTCGGGGAGTCGTAGGCCACGCCGTTGACGGTCTTGGCGCCGCTGCCCTCGGAGGCCAGGTAGAACCAGTGGTTGGCCGGGCCGGAGGAGTAGTGGACGTCGACGGAGCCGACGTCGGCCGACCAGTAGTCCCTGGAGCGGCCGTCCTTGGAGGGCTTGTCCATGTAGCGCAGCGGGCTGCCGTCGCCCCGGATGTCGATCTTCTCGCCGACCAGGTAGTCGCCCTTGTCCTCGGGGTTGTCGGCCCAGAACTCGATCGCGGCGGCCATGATGTCGGAGGTGGCCTCGTTCAGGCCGCCGGACTCGCCGCTGTAGACCAGCTTCGCGGTGGCGGAGGTGACGCCGTGGGTCATCTCGTGGGCGCCGACGTCGATGGAGGTCAGCGGCTTGACGTTGCCCGCGCCGTCGCCGTAGGTCATGCAGAAGCAGGCGTCGGACCAGAACGCGTTGACGTAGTTCTTGCCGTAGTGGACCCGGGTGTAGGCGCCTACGCCGTCGTCCTTGATGCCGTTGCGGCCGTGGACGTTCTTGTAGTAGTCCCAGGTGAGTTGGGCGCCGTAGGCGGCGTCGACGGCCGCGGTCTGCCGGTTGGCGACGGTGCCGTCGCCCCAGGTGTCGGTCGGGTTGGTGAACAGCGTCCTGGTGCCGCTGGTGCCGTTCAGGTCGTAGGTGCTGTGGCCGCCGCGGGTGTTGTCGGTCATCGCGAAGCCGCCGGCGACCGCCGAGGTGCCGATGGTGACCTGGCCCGAGTACTTGCTGGTGCCGACGCCGGTCTCGATGCCCTGGTACTCGAAGATCTTCTTGCCCGTGTCGGCGTCGGTGATGACGTGCAGTTCGGACGGCGTGCCGTCCTCCTGCGTGCCGGTGACCACCGTCTCCCAGGCGAGCCGCGGGGTGCCGGACGCGGCCCAGACCACCTTGCGGGCGTCGTCGGCCGCCGCCTCCGTGACCTTCGCGCTCCCGGCGCTGTCGAGCGCGAGGCCCTTCGCCGCGTCGGCGCTCTCCTTGGGAGTGGTGTCGACGGCGATGTCCGCCTCGGTGGCCTTGGTGACGCCCCTGGTGGTGCCGTCGGGGGCGGTGTGGACGACCAGGTCGCCGCCGAGCACCGGGAGTCCGTCGAAGGTCCGCTCGTAGCGGGTGTGCAGGCTGCCGTCCGCGTCCTTGGTGACGCCCTTGACGACCAGCGCCTCCTTCGCGTCCAGGTTCAGCGACCTCGCGGTCTTCGCCAGGGACGCGTCCGCGGAGGCCAGCAGCTCGCCGCGCTGCTCGGGCGACAGCTGCACCGGCATCGCGCCGGCGAAGGCCTGGACCCCGGCGGGGGCCTCGGCGGGAGTCCCGGCAGGAGTGTCGGCGGCGGCGACGCCGGGCGTCAGAGCGGCCACGACCATCGCGGCGCCGACTAGCAACGCGCCCGCGGCGGTGGACTTTCGGGGGGATCGAGTCACACGGAACTCCTTCTGCGACGGCCCGGGTTCGGGGGGCCGGAGTCAGCCGGGCGGCCTGGGGTGACGCCGCCCGGTAGAGCTGGTGGTTCGAATGAGATGGGAAGGAACAGTGTCATTTTTGGTCTGAACGCGTCACCCTTTGTGCAACAAGTTGGCCGAATACCTTCGCCGATGACGTAATGGGGAGGTAATTCTTCGCCAGAAGGCGAGCAATGCGGGGGGAAAACCGGTGCACCGCGCTGTCGTGGGTACCGGCACGACGCCGTGGCAGACTCGGCCCATGACGATCTCCCTGCCCGAGCCCGACCAGCAACTCTCCGACCCCAGTGAGCTGTTGCTCGACTACCTCGACTACTACCGCTCCGTGATCGGCGCCAAGACCGAGGGGATGTCCGACGCGGAGCTGCGTGCCAGCCGGCTCCCCTCCGGATGGACCATGCTCGAACTGCTGAAGCACCTCGTCCACATGGAGCAGCGCTGGCTGCGCTGGGGCTTCCGCGCCGAGCAGGTCCCGGCGCCCTGGGGCGACCGGGGCCCGGAGGACCGCTGGTACGTCGGACCGGAGGAAACGGCCGCCGAACTCCTCGCCGCGCTGCACGCGGGCGGCGAGCACACCCGGGCCGTCGTGTCGGGCACGCCCCTGTCCACCGTCGCCGCACCCGGCGGCCGCTTCCCCGACGACGGCACCCCGCGGCCCACCCTGGGCTGGATCCTGTTCCACGTCCTCCAGGAGTACGCCCGCCACGCGGGGCACCTGGACATCGTCCGCGAGCTCACCGACGGCGCCACCGGCTGACGCCCGCTGCCGGCTGACAGTCGCAGCCGGCGGGCGGGGTGCGCCCGCCGGCTCAGCCGGCCAGGTGGGCGAGCAGCGCGTCGCCCGCCGGGTAGAGGCGTTCGGCGGGGAGGAGCTGCCGGGCGGCCTCCAACTCCCCGTCCCGCACCCGGTCGTGGACCGCGTGCGCGAGCGCGGTGACGTCCTCGACCGCGACGATCCACTCCTCCGCGTACCGCTCCGCCGCCTCCCCGGTCAGGCCGAGCTGGAGCGACCGGTGGGGCAGCGGCCGAAGGTGCAGATCGCGCTCCGGATCCCACTGCACCCGCGCCGGGGACCTCTTCAACCGGCGCTGCCAGGAGGCCCGGTCGGGGTGCAGCCCGCGCTCGTAGTGGGACAGGCAGCTGTTCCGCAGCGCCCATTCGAAGCCCTCGCGGGTGATCTCGACCGCCAGGACGGTCTCCTGGCCCTCCTTCCTCGCCCACCCGCAGCGGTACATCATCCAGAGGAACGACGGCTTGATCCACGTCATCCGGTCCCGCTTCCACGCCGCCGGGAAGCGGCCGTCCCGAGCGGTGGGCAGCCCGATCTCCGGCGCGTACGCCTGGTAGACGGTCACCGTCGAGTCGGTGTGGAGGGCGCGGATCTGGTGCTTCGGTTCTGACACGCCGACCAGGGTCGGCCTTCAACGCACCTCGCGCCAGCGATTTTCCCAGCTCGGCGGGGGCGTGTGCCCGTCAACCGCCCGCCGCGTACGGCCAGTTCGGAAACTGATCTCTGGACGCAATCGGTTTGTCATGCAAACCTGGTCCTCATGGCGACTCAACCCGTTCAGCCCTCAAGCGACCCCCGGCACCTCCTGGCAGCGACCGGCGCCGTGATCCAGCGCGTCCGCCGTGAGCAACGCGGCGCGTGGTTCCCGCTCCTGGCCTTCGCCGCCGTGAGGTTCGGCGCGATACCGGTCGTGCGGTACGGCCAGGGCCCCTGCGACGCGCCCCGCTACGGCCTGGGCGGAGTCTGCGTCAACTCCCTTCCCCCTGCCATGTGGTACTGGCCGGTGGCGCTGCTGCTCTCCTACGCCGCGATCAGCTGGTTCTACCTCCGCCGGTCCGCCCGGCTCGGCCTGGGCACCCGGATCCGGCCGTACCTGGTGCTGGGCGTCGTCCTCGCCCTGCTCATGACCGCCGACCAGGTGTGGACGGTGTCCCACCCGGGCTTCCTCGCCGACCTGTACGGGCAGCCGGGACCGCTCTCCGCGGTCGCCGACACGCTGATGAGCCCGGCCGGCACGATCGGTCTGGCGCTGCTGCTGCTCGCCTGGATCGAGCGCAGCCGGCCGCTCCTCGCCGTGACCTGCGGATACCTGATCGCCATGCTCTCCTCTGACGACCTTCCCGGCCTGTCCCCGTGGTCCTTCCTCCCCGGCGTGCTGCTGGAAGGCGGCGTGCTGCTGCTCGGCGGCGTCGCCCTCGCCCTGCTGCACCACCGGGCCCAGGGACGGTCGGCCGAATGACCGAGCACCCCACCAGCGGCCTCGACGACGTCGTCCACCAACGCGTCCGCCTGGGCATCCTCGCGGTCGCCAAGGAGGCCCGGCGGGTGGAGTTCACCTTCCTGCGCACCACCCTCGGCCTCACCGCCGGCAACCTCTCCCAGCACCTCGGCGTCCTGGAGAAGGCCGGCCTGGTCACGATCGACAAGGGCTACGAGGGCAAGCGCGCCCGCACCTGGATCCAGCTCACCAAGGCCGGCAAGAAGGCCCTGCACGACGAGATCGCGGCACTCCGGAGCCTGATCCACCGCCTCGAAGGAGCCGAGGAACCCGACGGGGGAGCCACCGGGACGACCGACCCCGGCCCCGCGGCCGCCCCGGCGCCCCACTGAGATCACCCCGGGAGGCCCCGGGACGTGCCGCAGGGCGGCAGCACCGGCCGAACCGGTGCTGCCGCCCTGCGTGTTTCCCGTCCGGTCAGCCGAGCGGGGCCAGCTCCACCTCGTAGCGGTAGAGCCGGCCGTTCACCCAGCACGCCAGGTCGGCGCCGGCGGTGTGCCGGGCGAGTTCGGCGAGCAGGCGCTCGGTGAACCCGTCCAGCTGCCGGGCGTCGACCGCGGCGGCGCCGGAGCGGGCCCCGGCGGCGAAGGGGAGTCCCTCCGCACGGGACGACACGGTGTAGGCCACCGAGTCACCCGCGTCCTCCGACGGGGCGAGGTGCCGGTTGGGCTCGTCCTCGGCGAAGACCAGCCCGGTGCCGGAGGCGGCGCGGTTGGCCGCCTCGACCAGGGAGAAGCCCGGTGCGGTCAGTGGAGCCTCGCTCCCGAGCCGCAGGTTGACGACACCTTCCGACAGCTCCGGGAGGATCCGGTAGCTGTAGGCGTCATCGACCTCGAACGCCGATTCCGCCTCCGGCCACGCGCTGTGCAGTTCGGCGACGAGGGACCGGCAGAACGCCCGCAGGGAACCGAGGCTGTCGTCGGTGTCCTCGGTCGTCCAGTAGATGGAGACGTGGATGAAGCAGTCGTAGTCACGCTGCCCGTCGCCGGGAGGCCCGGCGACGGCGGGCCCGGCGAGGTCACCGGGATCGGCGCTCAGCCGGATCCGGAACTTCGATCCGTCCGTGCCCACGCGGTGGTGCCACGGTGCCGTGAGCGGGTCGCTGACCGGCACCAGGACGTCGGCGATCTCCTGGGCGGTGAGAGCGGGACCGGACGGTCGTCTCACCAGGATGGCGGCATCAGTCGACACGGCTCAGCACCCGTGGCCCTTGCACTTGTAGTCGCCGCCGATCCTGCCGTCGATGTGCCAGCCCCCCGGGTCTCCGGCCGCCCAGATGTGGTACTCCTGGAAGTCCGAACTCCGTCTCCGCAGGTAGTCGTCCAGGCTTGCCATGGCCGTCTTGGCGGAGTAGTCGTCCGGCATCTTGATGTAGGTGCGTACGGCGCCCTTCCCGTTGGACTTCCTCATGTTGTCGTGGACCGCGGTCGGTCCGGGCTTGGTCTCCTTGAACTCGGACGGCACCCCGTCGACCCAGGCGTCGAAGCCCTTGCCGGACTTTCCGCCGTCGTCCAGCGTCGCCTTGACATGGGAGCCGCCTCGGGCCAGTTCGAAGGCTATCGCGTACTCGCTGTTGCTGAGCGACCAGGTGGTGAGGTTGCTCCCCTTCTTGGTCAGCGTCTTGAACCGCTGCTCGTCGAAGGGGGTTTCGGACTCGTCGATCCGGCCGGCGATGTCCTCGACGTAGTTCTTGTCGACGATGTCCTGGGCCAGGTTGGCCCACTGGCAGCCGTCCCGGGCCGAGCGGTGGCAGTACTTCTTGTTGATCTCCCGGATCTTCTCCAGGTACTCGCCGATGATCGGGTTGTCCGGCTGCATCAGCCAGGCCACCCGGGCCTCGTGCCACTTCTTGCGGTTCTCCGGGCTGCCCGAAGTGGTCTTGCTCGGGGACGTCGATCCGCCGCCGCCGCCACCGCCGCCACCGCCGCCACGGGTACTGGGAGCCTCGTCGTCGTCACCGCCGTCGGTGCAGTTGGTGACGCACTGGTCGCCCATGGTCGGCTCGTGGAACGTGCCGTTCATGCCGACCCAGCCGTGCAACGCCATGTCGTTGCCCGAGCAGTCGTCGGCGCACATCTTGCGGCCGTCGGGGTCGCTGGTGCTGGTCGGGTTGCCGCCCGAGTAGGCGTACCCGTTCAGCTCCTTGGGGCTGGCCGGGTCGAACACCGGGTCGATGCTGAGGAACCGGCCCAGGGACGGGTCGTAGTCACGCGCTCCGAGGTGGACCAGCCCGGTGGGCTCGGTGACACCGCCCAGGAAGCCGTGGCTGCCCGACCAGGTGGCCGGTGCCGCGCCGCGCTGTTCGCCGTACGGCGTGGTCCGCTTCTGGGCGACCGCGCCGGTGGAGGCGTCGACGTTCAGCTCGGCGGTGGAGTGGTGGTCGGCGACCTGGAAGGCGACCTTGTTGTCGTCGGTCCGGACGGCCGAGGCCTGCCCCAGCGAGTAGTACCTGGTGGCGACGGGCTTGGCCGCGCCCTTGGTCAGGGTCAGCTCGGTGGTGCCGAGGTAGAGCGTCCAGTTCTCGGCGCCCGGGTTGGCGCTGTCCAGGACGTGCGAGGTCAGCCGGCTGCCGCTGGGGTCGTAGAGGTACTCCGTCGTCTTCGTGCTGGTGACGGGCCCGTTCTTGACGGTGTCGACGACCTTGCCGAGCTTGCCCTCGGCGTCCCAGGTCAGCGCCTGGTCGCTGGTGGCTCCGGCGGCGAGGTCCCGGTGGCGGGCGATGGTGTTGCCCGCCGGGTCGTAGCCGGCGGTCTCGGCGAGGACGCCGGTGCCGCTGGTGCCCTTCAGGGTGTGCGGCTGGGCGGCCGTCGCGCCGGGGTAGTTGTACTTGGTGGTGACGTCCTTGGCGGGGTCTCCGGTGGTGTCGTGCCGGGTCTGGGTGTCCCGGGTGCTGTCGGGGTTGAACTGCCAGCTGGTCCAGTACGGGGCCGGGCCGCCGAGCGCCTTGGCGTCGGGCGTGGCCGGGCAGCCGGTGCCGCTCGGGGTGAACGCCTCGGTGAGCCGGGCCAGGTAGTCGTACTGGAAGCACTGCCGGTCGGTGCCGGCGCGCGAGGTGTCGGTGATCGACGTGACGTTGCCGACCTGGTCGTAGGTGTAGGCGGCCGCGCGCAGCGGGCTCGCCACGCCGTACTGGTCGGTGCGGCTGGACGCCAGCCGCTGGGTGCCCCACTCGTAGGCGTTGGTGAGGTAGAGCTGCTTGTTCGCCGTCCCGTCGGACAGCGTGCTCTGCAGCGGCTTGCTGGTCAGGCTGTAGGTCTGGCCGGTGAGGTAGCTGCTCAGACCCTGGGCCGTGGTCATCCGGGTGAGGGCGTCGTAGCCGTAGGCCACCGACTCGGCGGCGAGGTTGCCGGCCGCCGGGTAGCTGACGCTCTGCTGCTTGCCGTCGAGCCGGTAGATCGTGCCGCTGACGTAGCTCCCCGCGAGCGCCTCCTGGCCGGGGACGGACGGAACGCTGAGCGTGGTCCGGGTCGGGCGGCCCAGCGCGTCGTACAGCGACCAGGTGGTCGTGTACGGGTAGGTGGTGCCGCCGACGGTGGAGTACCGGGTCGCCGAGGAGATCAGGCCCTTGTTGCCGGACGGGTCCCAGGTCTGCGAGGTGAGCAGCGGACCCGACACGGAGCCGGAGTGCAGCTCGGTCTGCCGGTCGAGGTTGTCGTAGGCGTACGCCAGGGTCTGGTTGTTGCCGTCCCGGCTGGTGGCCAGCCGGCCGCGGTCGTCGTAGGTCTTGACCGAGGTGCCGGAGTCGGGGTCAACGGTCTTGACCTGACGGCCCTGCTGGTCGTACGTCCAGTTCCACTGCGTCCCGTACTGGTCCGTCAGCTGGGTGGTGTGTCCGGCCGGGTCGTAGCCGTACCGGATGGTGTCGTAGGCGCCGCTGGGGGAGCCCCCGCGGTACTGGCGGATCTCGCTGGTCCGGCCGCGGGCGTCGGTGACGGTCGTCGCCGGCGTGCCGCCGGTGGGCGGGGTGACGGTGACCCGGTCGCCGCCGTACTCGGTGAGCGTGGTGGCGATCGGGGTGCCGACGCCGTTGCCCGCCAGGGTGGTGGACTTGACGACGCGGCCGAGGCCGTCGAAGGCGACGGCGGTCTGGGTCTCGACGCCGGTGGCGTCCTCGACCTTGAACAGGGTGCCGGAGGCCGCGCCGGTCGCGTAGTAGCCGGCGTAGGCGAGCGCGGCCTGCCCCTGCTCGTCGTAGAAGGTGTCGGTCAGGACCCGGCCGCCGTTGTCCCCGGGGGACTGGGTCTGACGGGCCCGGCCGAGACCGTCGTACAGGGTGTACGCGGTGGCCTGGGAGCCGTCGGCGTTGAGAGCCTTGGTGGAGACGACGCGGATCTGGCCGTCGTTGTCGGTGTAGCCGAACTCGTGGTTCGGGGTCTGGCCGGTCCCCTTGGACCGGTTCGGCAGCCAGACCTTGAGGGTGCGGCCGAGCGCGTCGTACTGGGAGTCGGTGCGGCGGTTGTTGGCGTCGACGGTGTCGACGGCCTGGCCGCGCAGCAGGTCGAGGTCGGTGACGGAGACCATGGCGGTGGCGGGGTTGCCCGCGACCACCGGGGGCCCGGTCGTGGTGACCTTGGTCGGCCGGCCGTTCGCCGGGGCGAAGCCGGTGGTGGTGGTCTGCGCCAGCGGGCTGGCGGTGGTCACCGGTCCCGTGGCGCCCGTGGTGTCGAACACCGTGGTGGACGCCAGCTTGGTGGTGCTGTCGGCACGGCCGTAGGCGTCGTAGTGGGTCGTCCCGTCCAGGTAGGTGGCGCGGTTGCCGGAGCGGGACTTCAGGGTGTGCACGGTGGTGGCGTCGCCCTTGACGGGAGCCGCGCCGTAGGCCTGGCCGTCGTAGCGGGTGCGGATGTCCGACAGCACCGCGGAGGTGCCGTCCGCCTGGGTGTCGCGGTTCACGGCCGCCGAGCAGTTGGCGGCGACCATCTCGATCTGGATGCTGCCGGTGAGGATCCAGGCCGCGGTGTTGTCCGCGTACGTCGTGCGGGTGCAGGTGTCGTCGGTGCCGACCGCGACGTCGCCCAGGTCCTCGGTCTGCGTCGTACGGCCGTAGCCGTCGAACGAGGTCGCGGTGCGGGTCTCGCGCCAGGAGCTTCCGGCGCCCTTGTCCAGGGAGGTGAAGGACCGGGTCGCCTGGGTGCCGGTGAGGTTGGCGGTGGTGGTGCCCCAGTCGTTGGAGCGCTTCGCGGTCTCCTTCTTCCACGGGGTGCTGACGGACTTGGAGAGGATCACGCCGCCGGGCTTGTCGTACTGCTCGCTGCGGTACTCGTAGCCGGCCCAGGCCTGGTCGTCGGTCAGGACGGTGCCCTGGCCGTCGTCCACGGTGACGCCGCGCTTGCTGTTCTTGTCACCGGGGTTGTCGCGGTCCTGGTCCATGCCGCGCAGGAAGTAGTGGTCGGCCTGGGTGGTCATGCCGGTGACGCCGCCGGTCTCGACCCGGGCGTGGGCGTAGCCGCGCCACTGGGACCAGGTCTTGAGCTTGGCCGGGGTCAGGCCGTCCTCGTCGTCGAAGTGCCAGGCGGCGTCGCCGAGGTAGCTGTAGTGGGTGACCATGTCGGGCGCGCCGCCGGTGCGGTCGGTGGCGATGACCGCTTCGACGACGTACTTGTTGAACCACTCCGTGGTCACCGGCACGTCGTTGGACGGCTGGTACATCTGCGGGAAGCAGCGGGTGGTGTTGGACTGCGGCGTGGGCAGGGCGTTCCAGTCGCAGGCCGCGGCCGAGTAGTTGACGTCGAGCTGGCCGCCCTGCTCGTCGGTGATGGTGCCCAGGCGCTGCTTGATGAACGGCATGCGGCCGTCACCGACCTTGTCGAGCCGGTTCGCCAACTGCTTGTAGGCGAAGCCGGTCTTCGGCAGGGTGATCGCCGGGGCGGCGGACGACCCGGTGTGCTGGATGGAGTCCAGCAGCAGCTGGTAGTCGAAGTCGGCGGTGCCCCACTTGTGGTTCAGGGTCCACGTGTCGACCGCGGCGTAGTTCCCGTCGGCCTGGAGCGTCCTGGCGGTGACGGAGGTCAGCCGGGTCCGGGTGAAGTAGGTCGGCGAGGACTGGCCGGTGCAGTCGGTGCCGTCCTTGCAGTTCTGGTCCCACGGGGTGTCGTACCAGTACTGCCGGTTGGCGTCGATCTTCGCCGGGTCGCAGAGCGCGGCGTTGGACTCCAGGCAGCGCTCGGCGGTGCCGAAGTCGACCCGGCCCATCGGCTTGACGGTGGCCGAGTAGACGTCCTGCTGCTGCTGGCCGTACTCGATGTGGTCCAGACGGCCGCCCCGGATGTAGGGGGTGCGGTCGGAGGCCTTCAGGTTGCGGCCGTAGTTGTTGGTCTCGGGGGTGTACCAGTAGGTGATGTCGTTGCCGTGGGCGTCGACCACCAGGTCCAGGTTCCACCGCCAGCCCTGCTGGCACCAGGAGGACGCGAAGTCGGCGCCGTTGCACGGCTCGCCCGCGTTGTTGCCGTACACCGGCACGGTGTAGACGGACTTGGTCTCCGGCTTGCCCGCCGACCAGTTCGGCAGGCGGTTGTAGCCGAAGTAGTAGTTCGTGCCGTCGGCGGTGGTGGCGCGGAAGTACTCGCCGTCGTTGTCGCCGTTGCCCCGGCCGGTGTCGCGCAGGCGGGTGACCTTGGTGTTGTCGTCGCCCTTGATCCGCCACTCGTCGCCGGAGACCGGGATCAGCTCGCCGGAGTGGCCGCCGAAGCTGATGGTGCCGTTGTCGGTGCCCCAGCACAGGTCGCCCGGGCTGTTGGTGCCGGTCTTGGGCGCGCCGTCGTCCGCGCAGGCCTTGTAGCTGCGCTCGACGAAGCCGGGGGAGAGCTCGAAGCCGTCGCCGGCCCAGGAGGCCTGGTTGTTGCTGTTGGCCGTCCGGCCGTCGATCGCGCCGGAGTTGTAGGACAGCCCGATCTTCGGGGTCAGCCCGCCGGGCATCGTGGTCAGCGGCATGTCGTACGACCAGCTGAACGACCCGCTGTTCAGCGAGGTCGACCAGGAGGACGCCGGGGTCAGCGGCGTGGCCTTGTAGTCACCGCTCGGCCCGGCGCTGCCGGCCGTGGCGGCCAGCACCATCGCGCCCGGCGCGGACGCCAGCCGCATCGACCCGGCCGGGGCCGTGGTCAGGGAGTCCGCGGCGACGGTCTGCTTCGCCACGTCGTTGCCGCCCGGCAGCGGGGTCTGCACCCGGCATTCGGGCAGGTCGGGGGTGGTCAGCGCGCACTCGGGCAGGCGGACCAGCTTCAGCCGGGAGCCGAAGCCGGAGCCGGCGGCCTGGGCGAAGGACGAGTAGTCGACGGCCAGGCCGCTGTTCTCGTCGGCGCCGGAGACGGTCAGCAGCAGGCCGTTGATGCCGGCCTTCGCGGCGGCGTCCTGGCCGAGCAGCTCGACCTTCGCCTTGCCCGCCGAGCCGGCGGAGGAGAGGGCGACGGGCAGCTTGCCGGCCTTGACGGCCTTGCCCTTCTCACCGGGGACATCGAGGGTGGCGCTGCCCGCGCCGGGCAGGGCGCCGTGCTTGCCGTCGGTCTTGCTGACGGTGGTGTCGGCCTTGCGGCCCTTGGCCTTCGCGTCCGAGCCCTTGACGGGCTTCTCGGGTGAGACCGCGGAGGGCTTGGTGTACGGTTCCGCGGCCGCCGCGACGGCGGCCAGCGGCAGTGCCGGCAGCAGCGACCCGACCAGCGTGCCCGCGATGATCGCGGACACTCTGGTGCGGGTCGGCCTCGGCACCGACCTCTTCCTGCTCATGTGGGGAACAACTCCTCAGGGGAAAACGGGTGTGACGGACCGTGGGCCGGGGGGCAGGGAGCCCCCCCGCCCCCCGGAGGGTGGGGGATAAGAAGCCCGGGGGGGTGGCCCGCACGGCGGTGGTGGGGGCCCCCCTGG